>JBDLHX010000134.1:0-5185 GCA_039715165.1 Actinomycetota bacterium | reverse complement strand
GCGGCCATGAGCATGCCGGGGAGGGACTTGTCGCAGCCGGCGATGGAGACCATGGCGTCGAATCGCTCGGCATGCATGACGAGCTCGACGGAGTCGGTGATGACTTCGCGAGAGACGAGCGACGCCCGCATCCCTTCGTGGCCCATCGAGATCCCGTCCGAAACGGCGATGGTCGTGAAGACGAGGCCGACACCGCCGGCCTGGTACACGCCTTCCCGCGCCCCGGCGGAGAGCCGGGGGCCGGTGAGGTTGCAGGGGGTCACTTCGTTGCCGGCGCTGACAACGCCGACCTGAGCCTTCACCCAGTCGTTCTCGCCCAGGCCGACGGCGCGGAGCATGGCGCGGGCACCCGCCTTCGCCGGACCGTCGGTCACGTCGTGGGAATGGATCTTGATGGGGGTCTCGCTGGGGATCTCGCTGGACATGCCCGCAGCGTACCCCCTCCCCGGAACGCGTACCCAGGGTTGGCACCGTTCTATTTGGCGGAGTGAGCCCACAGATTGGGCGCTTCCAGGATTCCCAGGGCCATATCCAGGAACCGCTCCTAGCCTCTTCGAACGATCCCCATGAACACCACCACCGACACGTTCCCAGCCGTCCCACAGACGCCTCCCCCGCCGCCGCCCGTTCCGCAGAAGCGCAAGGGCGGCTTCGCGAAGAAGGCGTTCCTCGTGCTGCTCGTCCTCACCGTCGTCGGCGTGTTCGGCACCATTGGGTACGTCAAGTGGACCGAGAACAAGATCGATCGCATCCCCTCGGACGAACTCGTGAGCCTCGCCACGACCATTCCCGGTGCATCCGAACCGCTCAATTTCCTGATCATCGCGACCGACGACCGCTCGACGCTTCCCGACGACTGGGACGCCGATGCGTTCGGGGACTTCGCGGGACGGCGGACCGACGTGATGATGCTCGCCCACATGGTCCCAGGAGAACGTATCCAACTCCTCAGCCTCCCGCGCGACCTCAAGGTCGACATCGAGGACCACGGAACGAACCGGCTCAACGCAGCCTTCGTCCTCGGCGGGCCGGATCTCCTCATCAAGACCGTGCAGCAGAACACCGGCATCCCGGTTCACCACTACGTCGAGATCGACTTCGGCGGCTTCGGCCGCATCGTCGACTCCCTCGGCGGCGTCACGCTCGACTTCGACCTCCCCGGTCGCGACCAGAAGTCGGGTTTCCAAGTCGACGCCGGAACGCACACCCTCGACGGAGAAGAGGCGGTCGCCTTTGCCCGATCGCGGTCGTACGAGGTGCTGAAGGACGGATCGTGGCAAGGAACCGGCGGCGGCGACATCGCACGCACGCAGCGCCAGCAGGAGATCCTTGTTCAGCTCTTCGATCAGGTTGCTTCGCCGTCGAGCGCCTTCAACCTGCCCAGCTTCCTCCCGACCGTGGCGGACAACATCACTGCCGACGAGGCGTTGAGCCTCGCCCTGATGGCCGATCTCGGCCGATCGGCGCTGAGCCTCCAGTCTTCGAACTTCGACCGGGTCACCCTGCCGGTCAAGAACTACAAGGGCAGCGACGGCCGCGCCTACGTGATCCCCACCGAAGAGGCCAAGGCCGTCATCTCCGCATTCGAGGCCGGCGACCCGTTCCCCTGACGCGTTCGACAACGCTCTACCGGGCCCGGCCCTCGACGCGTACGCTTGCGACATGGACATGTACGTCGTGTGCGAGAGCCGCGATGGGAAGGCGAGCCGCGCTGCCGAGGCCATCTCGGAGGCCGCAGCCGCGAATGGCGTCGCCACGCTCGTCCGCTCCATCGACGAGGCTGTTCCCGACGACTTGGTGGCCGCCGACGCGATCATCGCCGGTTGCCGCCTCCAGGCCGACACACCGTTCGGCGGAAGCATCGCAGGTCGGCTGGCCGACTGGATCGCCGGCCTCCCGGATCTCGATGGGCAGGCGGTCGGTGTCTTCTGCACCTACTCGTTCTTCCCCCACACGTTCGCAGACGTGACGGCGCGAACGGCTGAGGTGCTCAACGATCTCGGTGAGGGCTTCCGCACGAAGGGCGGCGACGTCGTTGCCTCGCACGCCCTCCATGTGCGAGATCTGGAAGGCGACGCCGTGAAGCTCGTATCGAAGCTGGTCGACTCGGTCAACGGCTAGCGAGTCGTCGGGGTGGACGCCGACAAGACGAGTTCGGCGCGCCTCGCTTCGATCACAGGGTGGCCGCGGCCGCAGCGAGACGGTCGATCTCCTCCTTGGAATTGAAGTAGTGGACCGAGGCGCGCACGAGGTTGGGCAGTCGGCGAGCCTCCATGTCGAACCTCGCCGAGTACGGCGTGACAACGGAGACGTTGATCGATTCGTCCCTGAGCGCCTGCTTGACCGCACCGGCGTCGGCGCCCTCCAGAGTGAAGGTGACGATCGCACCCTTCACCGCACCGATGTCCTGCACCGTCACGCCGGGCAGAGCGGAGAGCGCCTCCCGCAGCGATGCCGCGAGCATCGAGACACGGTCCCAGATCGCGTCGAGTCCCACGGACGCTGCGTACTCGGCAGCCGCACTCATTCCGAGTACGAGCGCCGGCGATCGCTCCCACATCTCGAATCGCCCGGCGTCCGAGCGCATCCTGTAGGCGTCCGGCGTCTCCCATCTCGCCCCGTGTAGATCGAGGACTGGCGGGACGAGCCGATCGAGCATCGTGTCACGCACATAGAGGAATCCCACGCCGCGGGGTCCGCGGAGGAACTTGCGCGACGTCGCAGAGAGCATGTCGCAACCGATCTCGTCGACATCGATCGGCATCTGGCCGACCGACTGGCAGGCGTCGAGGAGATACGGAATACCGTGGGCGTTGGCGACACAACCGACCTCGGCCGCCGGGTTGACGAGGCCGCCGTTCGTCGGCACGTGGTTGATGGCGATGAGACGGACGCGATCGTCGATCATCGCGTCGAGGGCATCGACGTCGATCTCCCCGGTCGGCCGGTCGGGGATGACCTCAATGACGGCCCCGGTGCGCTCCGCCACCTGCAGGAAGGCGATCACGTTCGAGGCGTATTCGCTCGTCGTCGTCAGAATGCGATCGCCTTCCTCGAATCGCATCGACAGGAACGCCGCATCCCATGCCCGAGTGGCGCTTTCCACGATCGCTATCTCCGACCGGTCGGCTCCGATGAGGCCGGCGATGATGTCGTACACCGCGCTGAGATCATCGGCGTGGGCATCGGCCGTCTCATACCCGCCAAAGCGGGACTCCTCTTCGAGGTAGTTCGTGATCCTGGCGAGGACCGGCGCCGGCATCAGCGACGCACCAGCGTTGTTGAAGTGCGCAACGAACTCGGTGCCCGGCGTGTCGGCCCGAACGGAGGTGATGTCGATCATCCCGGCGACGCTAGCGCTTCGTCCCCCCGGCCGAAGGACGGGGGGACGCGGAGAAGCCGCCGGCTTCGACGCAGGGGGGACGGCAAACGCGGCCAGAAGCTCTCGCGGCATCGTTTGTGTCTAGAACCACACACCTCGTGGCATGAGACACAAACGACAAGTGTGCCTGCCGGCTCAGAGGCCCAGGATCTCGAGCAGGTCGAACATCGTCGGCGTGAGTTGCAGGTCCCGGATCTCGGAGAAGGGGACCCATCGTGCCGCGGCGGCGTCGTCGCCCGCGGTGAGTTCGCCGCCGACGAGCTTCGCCGCGAAGTCGACCACGGTGTAGTGATAGGCAGGCGGCTCGGCCTCGTCGATGATGTCGCCGACCCAGACCGGATCTCCGATCGTGACGACGAGACCCGTCTCCTCGAGCGTCTCACGGGCCGCCGCCTCGCGCATCGTCTCACCGTGGTGCTGGCGCCCACCCGGCACCGCCCAGTGATCGGCGTAGGCACCTCGGGCCCGGCGGATGAGCAACAGCCGACCACCTTCGATCACGACGGCACCAACGCCGGGAGTTGGGTGAGTCTCGGTCACATCCGCTACCCGGCCGCGATCCCGGATGGGTCGTCGACCGATCTCCGACCGACTCCCGCAACGATGTTCTTCACCGCGAGAACGACGAAGAAGAGAGCGATGGGCAGCACAGCCATCGTCGCCGAGCCCGACGTGTCTGCGTGCCACGAGATGATGAGCCCTGCCACCACGGACACGATCCCAATAGCGGCGGCAGCCACCATCATCGCGGGAACGCGGCGAACGAGCAGAGCGGCCGTTGCGGGGGGACCGACCAGCAGGCCGAAGACCAGCAACGTCCCCACCGTTTGGAACGACCCGACGATGGACAGGACGATCAGGCTGAGGAGCAGGATGTGTGTCGCTCTCGGGTGGAGACCGAAGAGCGCCGCCTTCATCTCGTTGAACGACAGGACGAGGAAGCTGCGGTAGAAGAGCACCGAAGCACCCACGGCAACGACTGTGATGATCGCAAGAATCGCAATGTCGGCGCCGGTGACGCCGAGCACGTCTCCGAAGAGAATCGCGGTGAGGCTGCCCGTATACGCGGGCGACTTCGAGATCAGGATCACACCCAAGCCGAGCATCCCGACGAACAGCAGACCGATACCGGTGTCCTCGGAGAACGTGGTCTGGCGGTGGACGAGGTTGATGCCCCAGATCATGACGAGGGCCGCGGCGATCGCTCCGAGCATGGGGTTGAAACCGACGAGGATCGCGAGGGCAATACCCGGGATCACCCCGTGGACGAGGGCATCGCCGAGGAAGGTCATGCCGCGGATGACGACCCACGTGCCGACGACCGAGGTCGTGACGGCAGCCAAGGAGCCGGCCAGGAGGGCCCGTTGCTGGAACGCAAGCTCGAAGGGATCGATCAGCCAGTCCATGTGGGCTCCAAGTTATCGCGTAACCCAGTGGTCACGGGTGACGGGTGAAAGGTGACGGGGAGAGACATCAGCTCAGCGCGTCGGCGATCCGTTGTGCATTCGTGCGCAGCATGACCAGCAGGGTGTCGCCGTCACTTCCGGGCTCGCCAAGTGAGCCGGTGTACAACTCAACGACCGCGACGTCGTAGCCGACCTCGGCGGCAACGGCATTGGCGAGAGCATCCGGTTCGATCGTCTCGGTGAACACTGCCGGGACCTGCTCGCGTTCGACCGTCTCGACGAGCGCAGCGAGCTCCGACGACGAGGGGTTCGCAAGCTCGGAGCCGCCCGGGATCACGGTGCCGATCATCTCGAATCCGTAGCGGTCGGAGAAGTACCCGAAGGAGCGATGGTTCGT
>JBDLHX010000133.1:0-5223 GCA_039715165.1 Actinomycetota bacterium | reverse complement strand
CGTTGTGGTGCGCGTCGCCCGCAGGTGGGACCGTCCCCCCTGCGGGATCGCAGGGCGATCCCGCGTCCCCCCGTCCCTTTCGGTCCGGGGGGACATGCGTTGTGGGGAGGCTTGCTTGTTCCTCCCCCTCAGGGAGTGTCGGCGACGAAGTCGCTGACGGAGGGGGTCAGACGGCTCCAACCGTCACCACTCTGATCGCGACCCGAATCCGCGACCTGCCGCCTGCCGCCTACTCCAACGTGAGGAGGAACGCGACGAGGTTCTCGATCTGTTCGTCTGTGAGCGTGTCGTCGAAATTCTGCAGCATGACCCCGGGATCGAAGCCCTCCACCACGTAGGCGTCGGGATCGACGATCGACTCGTAGAGGTACTCCTCGGCCGTGAGCCCTGACAGCGTGCTCCCGGCCCGCGTCGCGATGCCGTCAAACGATGGCCCGATGATGACAACACCGGGCTTGAGGGAATGGCACACACGACAGCCGGTGTTCACGCCGAGCGTTGACTCGTAGTACAGCGACTCTCCCGCCTCGGCGCTCGAGATCACCTGTTGATCGACATACGTCAGGTCGAGGATCTCGCCCTCGGCGATGGCGACGGTGTCGTCGAGCAACACGGTCGACATCGAGCGGTCGATGCGGTCGTAAACCTCGATGAACAACGAGTGAGTACCCGGTCCGACAACGAGCCGTTCGAGCGCGATCGATGCCTGGGTGCCGTCGACACCCACGAGCGCGTACTCCTCGTCGAGGACCGCCTCCCCGTCCACCACAACGACGAGGCGGCTCTGGGCGCCGTCCTCCAGCTCGAGTTCACCGTCGTGACCGGCGAACACCGCACCGCCCTGATGATGAAGTGCGATCGAGATCACGGCGTCGCTGGTGCCACCGGGGCTGAACGGGAGGTTCGTCGCGGCGATCGAGAGCAGCGAGACAATGAGAACAAGCACTCCGACGGGGACGAGCTTGCGCCAACCCGGCGAAGGGTTCGGATCGGCTACCGGGTGTGCCCCGGGATCCTGGATCGCGGCCTCGAAGTCGGTCGGAGCGACCCAGTCAGAGCTGATCGGAGCGTCGATGTGCTTCTTCTTGAGGCGCGGAACGCGGATACGATCGAGCCGCTGCTGCACCCAGGTGTTGCCATCGCGGTTGGCACAGTCCGCCGGGGGGCACCCGATGAACTGGACGTCGCCTGCTCCCGCCTCGAGCGCCTCGACAGCCCGTCCCGGATGGACCATGCCGACGCACGGCACCGGGATCACATGAACGGCTTCACCGCTTTCTGGGTGGCTGAGCCGACCTGCTGCGCCGTGCAGAACGTGACGCTCGCATGTGAACACGATTCGCGGCGACTCGCCGATCGACGCCACCCTCCTGATCTCCGCAGAGAGATCGTCGACCGGCACTCCATCGAGCGACAACGCATCGTCTGAGCACGAACCGATGCACACGCCGCACGACACGCACCGGTCATCAATGAGCTGGACGATCTGCCGGTACTTGGTGTCGTCATCCCTGGGAATCATCTCGAGGGCGTTGTATGGGCAGTCGACGACACACAGGGTGCAACCGGTGCACCGATCGGGGTCGATGACGATCGGTTCGAGCGGCTTGCGACCCCGAATCCACGGAATCACGGTCAGAACGGCTCCGATCACGAGGAACCCTCCCCACACGAGCACCGGCGAGAGGTGCAGCCCCGCAGGGAAGAGGAAGAGATAGAACGGATCGATCGGGAACGTCCCCGGCATGATCGAGTTGTCGAGCGGTGGAAGCATCCCGGCGGGCACGAGGAGCGAGACGACGACGATCGTCCCGCCGATGAGCGACATCCAGAACCGCGGCGGGAACCACTTGGGCTTGTTCAGCCGCTTCACGTGGTACCAGAGCAGAAGCCCGACGACGAGCGAGAGGATGATGTGGATGAGGAGAAGCAGCAGCAGGAACGGCCAGCCCGTACCGGCAGCCGGTGTGAGGAGGTTGTCGAGGAGGAAGTCGAGTCCCGTCGTCGTGCCGGCGAGGGTTCGCTTGAGGATCTCGTTGAGTACCTGGGCTCGCTCGTCCCAGATGACCCAGTAGCCGGTGACGCCGATGAACCAGATCATCGCCATCATCCAGATCCCGGACACCCAGGCGAGCCAGCGTGCGCCGCGGAACCGGTCCTGAACGAGCGTTCGCCAGCCGTGGAGGAGGGACGTCACAACGAGCGCCACCGAGGCGTATCGATGGGCCGCTCGCACGAATCGGCCGACGAGACTCGCTTCGAGCCTGTCCACCGCCACGTACGACGCCTCGAAGCCGTACTGGAAGAACATCGTGAGATAGACCCCGGTGAGGGAGATCACCACGAAGAGGAAGATCGAGATCGTCCCGGTGTGATAGAGGGGATTGAAACGGGCCGATCCCACGACCTTGTTGACCGGCTGTTCGGATCGGATCGTCAGCCGCTCGAGTCGACGAAGGAAGCTCCGCACCCGGTTCTGGGTGCGGAGCGTCCAATCGACTGCAGGACCTTGCGGCCCGTTGTTCCCGTCGGCGCTCACGCCGGCAGGCTACCCGGACCGTCCGTCAGGGCGTGAATCCCGGCGACGTCAGGTGGACGTGGAAGATCTGCTCGTACAGCTGCGGACCGTAGGCCAGCAGGATGATCACGACGGTCGCGATCAGCCACGGGCGCCAGCGGTCGAGCCAGATGGGCGTGTCCTGTGGATCCTGGATCGACTCGGCGATCGGGACCTCGACGCCTTCACCTTCCGCGAATCGCTTCTTGCCGAAGACGGTCATGAGAATCACGACGACGAATGTCATCAGTCCGAACCACATGACGGCGCCACCGAACCCGACCCGCCACAAGTGCCCGGACCATTCCTCCGGGATGTACGGAGCTTGCCCCAGCGGTGTCCGGCGCGGTGCGCCGAGCAGCCCGACGACGTGCATGGCGTTCGAGAAGATCAACATGCCGACGAAGTAGACCCACCCGCCGATAACGGCGACCTTCGGCCTCCAGAGCGGCTTGTTCGACAGATACGGCACCAGCCAGAAGCTGATACCGACAAACGTCATCGTTGCCGCAGATGCCACGGTGGTGTGGAAATGCCCTGGAATCCAGGCCGTGTTGTGCAACGCCAGGTTGATGTTGTACGAGGCGTTGATGATCCCGCCGATGCCGCCGAAGATGAACAGAATCGCGCCGAGGAGTTGCCATGTCACGGACGGGTCGTTCCAGCGCAGCTTCGTCACCCAGCCGAAGAGGCCCGTCCCTCCGTTCTTGCGCCCTCCATACTCCAGCGAGGCCGTCACCGTGAACAGTGTCAGCATCGATGGGAACGCGACGCTGAACGTCAAGAGCGCGTGGATGAACTTCCACCCGGCCGGCACGCCGGGGTCGACGAACTGATGGTGGAATCCGAGTGGAACGGACAGGACGAGGAACAGCCAGAACGCAAGGCGTGCCAGCGAGTCGCTGAACATCTTCCCGCCGACCTGCTTGGGCAGCATGGCGTACCACGACAGGTACGCGGGCAGGACCCAGAAGTAGACCAGGGGGTGTCCGGTGAACCAGAACAGCGTTCGCGCAAGCTCCGGGTCGGTACCCCCGGTCCAGCCGAACACCGACGGGAGGATCAGCCCGAGGATCTCCGCTGCGACGCCCAGCGTCGCGACCTGCCACATCACCATGGTGATGATCGAAGCGAACGTCACGAACGGCGCCCTCGTGTCGGGGTTCTCCTTCCTCCACGCGTAGAACGTGAAGTACATGCCGTAACCCTCGATCCAACTGCCGACGACGACGAGCGTCAGCCCGATGTAGAACAAGCTGCTCGCCTGCATCGGCGGGTAGAACGTGTACAGGACGGTGGCCTGGTCGGTCAGCAGCGGGACCCCCGTGGTCACGAGGCCGACGACCATCGTCCAGAATCCGATCTGGTTCAGCCACGGGTACTTCAGGGGTCGATCGAGCCCCTTAATCACCGCCACGGTCAGGAACCCGGTGATGAAGAACGTCGTGAAGACGAGAGCGTTCAACACCCCGTGGATCGTCAGACCCTGGTAGTACGAGGTGATCACGGGGTCGAGTTTCGGGTACCAATCCCATCCGGCGTGTTCGAAAGCCTGCAGCGGCCCGAACAGGATGCCAACGGTCAGCGAAGTGATCGCGAAGAACAGATGCCAACCGACAAAGCGCTTCTCGCTCTTGCCGAGTTCGTAGGTGGGTTGTTCGGTTCGATCTTCAATCATCATCTACTCCCCTCCCTATCCCTCGACCGTGAGCGTGCCGTACATGACCGCATGCCCGAGTCCGCAGTACTCATGACAGATGAAGTTGTAACTCCCCGGCACGTCGAAGGTCGCCGACAGCTTCGACACCTGGCCGGGAATCACCATCATGTTGACGTTGGTTCCCTCGAGGGCGAAGCCGTGCTGCACGTCCGATGACGTGGCATAGAAGGTCACCTTCGCGCCCTTCGGGACGGTCATCTCCCTCGGATCGAAGCTGAAGCGACGCGCAATCACGTACGCCTCGTACTCCTCGCCCGGGACGATCTCACGAAGCCCAGGCTCCGACCAGGGTGCGGTCTCCGAGAGCGTGTTGGGGTCGACTCGGCCCTCGTCGGTCGGCACCTGGATCCCCAGAGCGAATCCAGCGATTGTGATCAGGATCGCGAAGAAGATGAGGAATCCGACGGCGATCCGGATCCAGTTCCGCTCGTAGGGATCGATATGCATCTTCTCTGGTTTGGTCGCGTCAGTCATGTATTGACTCCGCGGCTCAGCAGAATGAGGTAGACCGACATCCAAAGCACGAACAGCAGGACCGAGAATGCCAGTACGAAGGCCCACGTTCCCTTTGGCTTGAAGGTCTCTTGCTCGCGTTCGACCGTCATGGTCCTCCCACTCCTTCGGTGACGTCGCCTTAGCACGCCGCGGCGCGCCCGTCTATGGGCAATCCGCACTTGAGACGAACGGGATCATAGCTCGCGCGAACGGCCGTGCCCACTCAACTAGGGGAAAACGGCCCTAGACGGATTCCGCCGTTCGTCTCCCCCACCAAATCTGGATCCGCGGTCTCTGGTCGGCGTTCACGTGGGATGCGTTGGTGTGACTGCGTTTTCACGGGTGCGGCTCCTCACGAAATGGGTGAGCGTGTGAGCGGCACTCTTTCGCTTTCTCCCCCGCCGGAACGGTGGGGGAGATGGCCGGTAGGTCGTTAGGGGGACGGTGCAGG
>JBDLHX010000132.1:0-5348 GCA_039715165.1 Actinomycetota bacterium | reverse complement strand
TCGGTGAAGATCGACGACGACAGGCCCTGCGTCACACCGTTGTTGATCTGAATCGCCTCGTCGACCCCGTCGAATTCGATCAGATAGAGGATCGGAGCAAACGTCTCGATCCCGAGGATCGGGGCTTCCTTCGGCATCTTGATGATCGTCGGCTCGACGAAGTACCCGGGGCCGTCGATTACGCCGCCGCCGTGAAGCAGCTCACCACCCTGCTCCTGGGCGATCCCGACCGCAGCGGAGAAGTTCGAGACGGCGATCTCGTCAACGAGCGGCCCCATGAGGTTCGCGTCGTCGAGCGGGTCACCGATCTGGACCGTCTTGTACGCCGCCACGAGGCGCCTTGCGAGCTCGTCGGAGATTCCCCGCTGGACAATGAGACGACGAAGCGACGTGCATCGCTGGCCGGCGGTGCCGACGGCAGCGAACACCGCTGCTCGCATCGCGAGATCGACGTCGGCGTCGTCCATGACGACCATGGCGTTGTTGCCGCCGAGTTCGAGCAGGGAACGCCCGAGACGCTTGGCGACGGCGGTTCCAACCCTCTCTCCCATGCCGCACGATCCGGTCGCCGAAATCATCGGTACGCGCCGATCGTTGATCATCACGTCCCCGACCTCTGCACCTGAGCCGACCACGAGGTTGAAGACCCCTTCAAAGCCGGAGCCTTCCATCGCCTTCGCCGCGAGCTTGGAGGTGGCAACCGCGGTGAGTGGCGTCTTCGACGACGGCTTCCAGATCAGCGTGTCGCCTCCGACGGCGGCAATCATCGCATTCCACGACCACACGGCCACAGGGAAGTTGAACGAGGTGATGACGCCGACCGGTCCGAGCGGGTGCCACTGCTCGTACATGCGGTGCTTCGGGCGCTCCGAAGCGATTGTGAGGCCGTAGAGCTGACGGGAGAGACCGACCGCGAAGTCGGTGATGTCGATCATCTCCTGGACTTCACCCTCGCCCTCTGCCTTGATCTTCCCCATCTCGAGGGCGACGAGGGCGCCGAGCGGCTCCTGGTACTCGCGCAGCAGATTGCCGATGTCGCGCACGAACTTGCCCCGCTCCGGAGCGGGAAGCATGCGCCACTCCTCGAAGGTATCCGTGGCCGTGGTAACGACCTTCTCGTAGTCGGCGGTGTCGGAGCGCTTCACCGACCCGATGGGCTCGCCCGTCGCGGGATTCTCGACGACGAGTTCGGATCCGCCGGTGTCGAGCCATTCGCCGGCGTAGGCGCCGGGGCTGACGTCGTCGAGGTCGAGTGCGGCGAAGATGGAGTCACGGTTCACGGTTTGACCTCCGGGTCGTCGGTAATCGGCAATCAGCGAGCAGCGATGGTCTCGATCTCGACGGCGAAACCGCCGGGGAGAGCCGAGACCTCAACGGTAGAGCGTGCGGGTTTGGATCGCTCGACGTACGAGCCGTAGACCTCGTTGACAGCGGCGAAGTCGTTCATGTCGATGACGAAGATCGTCGTCTTCACGATGTCCGCGTAACCGAGACCGACGTCGCTGAGGACCGCACCAATGTTCTTCATGATCTGGTGGGTCTGTTCGGTGACGCCGCCCTCGATGGCTGTGCCGGTCGCCGGGTCGATGGCGATCATGCCCGACACGAACACGAAGCCATTCGCTTCGGTGGCAATGCTGTACGGGCCGAGCGGGGCAGGCCCGCTCGGGGCATCGTGGATCTTCTTCGGCACAATCCCTCCCGAGTCGTTCGGGAGCGATTCTATGGGTGCGCGCTACCGCTTGCCGCAGGTGCAGCTGTGGCCGGTCTCATTTGGGTTCTCGATCGCGAAGCCGGAGCCGCGCAGCCCCTCGTCTTTGAAGTCGATCGTCGCCCCCACGACGCGAGCAACGCTCGCCTCATCGATCACGACCTTGAACGGGCCGGCATCCATAACCGCATCCGAGGGATCCACGCCGGCATCGAAGTACAGGTCGTAGCGGAACCCGGAGCATCCGCCCGGGCGAGCCCCGAGACGGAGAGCGAGTCCTTCGTCACCCTCCTGTTCAAGCAGTTCCCGCACCTTGTCGATGGCGGCGCCTGTGAGCGCCACCGGGGTCATATCGAGCGTCATCGACTGTTGCCTCCTCCGCACGTCGCCGGCTGATTCTATCAACTACGGCCATGGTGGGAATACAAATTCTGGGATGGATAGGATCCGGTCGGTGACGACCACCGACGACATCGAAGCCGCACTCCGCGGAGTCATCGACCCCGAGCTCAACGCCGACATCGTGGATCTCGGCATGGTCGGCGACATCACGGTCGACGGGGGCGCCGTCTCAGTCGGCGTTGCGTTGACCGTCGCCTCGTGCCCCATGCGGGACCAGATCGAGAGCGACGTCGTGCGCAAGGTCAACGCGATCCCCGGCATCGACTCCGTGGCGGTCGACGTCACGACGATGGATCAGGAACAGCGCTCTGAGTTGATGAGCAAGGTTCGCCTCCGCGCCCGGGAGAACGCTCAGCCAACGATGGTCAGCCCCCAGACCCGCGTCATCGCCGTGTCGAGCGGCAAAGGCGGCGTCGGGAAGTCGTCGCTGAGCGTGAATCTGGCCCTCGCCATCTCTCAACTCGGCCACCGTACGGGCCTCCTCGACGCCGACATCTGGGGCTTCTCCGTACCCCGCATGCTCGGAGCGACCGAGGGTCGTCTCGAAGCGGGTGACGATCGCAGAATCCAGCCCCTTCACACAGCAGGGCTCGACGTGGTCTCGACCGGCCTTCTCCTCGACGACGAGGACACGGCGCTCATGTGGCGAGGCCTGATGCTGTCGAAGGCGCTCGAGCAGTTCCTCACCGACGTTGCGTGGCCGTCGAACCTCGGGTACCTCATCATCGACATGCCCCCTGGGACCGGGGACGTGCAGATGGCGCTGTCACGGCTCCTCCCCCAGGCCGAGATGGTTGTCGTGACGACGCCGCAGCGCGCCGCACAGAAGGTGGCCGCCCGCGTCGCCGACATGGCGCGGCGCTCCCACATGCCGGTCGTCGGCGTGGTGGAGAACATGTCGGGTTTCACGACCGAGGACGGCCGCCACTACCCGCTGTTCGGCACCGGAGGCGGACGGGAGCTCGCCGACGATCTCGGCATCCCGCTCCTCGGTCAAGTGCCACTCGATCCCGGCGTCGTGAACGGCGGAGATGAGGGACGTCCAGTGGCCGTTGAGGATCCCGACGGTCCCGCGGGGACCGCCATTCGGTCGGTTGCGACCCGGGTCGTCGAGCTCGTTCCGCCCGCAGCCGAGGATACGTGCACGGCCCGCATCGCCCTCCTCGCGGAGCAGCTTGCGGGGATGTAGCTCCGATCCGGCGACCGCGCGTGATTCGAAATCTCTTGCCCTCCCGGAATGCTGTCGCGACACTCGGAAGAGATGAGAGACGCTCTGGGGGGCTTCGCCATATGCGTCCTGCTCGCCGCATGTACCGGCGTGGCGGACGACGTCGCACCACCTACGACGCCTACGACCGCACCGACGACCACAACCAGTACGACGGCTCCGACCACAACGACCACAACGCCTACGACAACCACGACCGTGATCGGTGCCGGTCTCCTCGACGGCGAGTTGGTGGCCGCTTGGAACCGTGGTGATCTCAAGACCTACTGGGCGTTCTTTGCCAAGGACGCCAGGTGGCAGGGCCAGTTGGTGGGATCAGAGAGCCTCGCAGCGAACGACGCGTGGCTCCAGGCGATCGGGTGGAGGTACACGTTCTCAGATTGCGAACGACACAGCGACGCCCACGCGACGTGCAGATCCACCCTCACCGACGACATCAGCAACCAAGCTGGAATCGAGTTGCGTCTGAGCGAAGACTATTGGTTCAACGACGACGGCCGCATCTACTCGTACAGCGACACTGGAGGCAGCTGGACGTCCGGAGCGCAAGCGACCTACGAGGCTCTCGAGACGTGGATCGCTGCCACGTATCCCAGCCTCTTGGCGCTGTGGGAGAGGGGGGACCCGGTTGCCGCCGCGCCCCTGGCCGCCTCGATGGCAGAGTTCCTCGAAGCCTTCCCCGAGCACCGGATCGGCGCGGACCCGGTAGTCCCCGAGCCGGTTCTCACCGGCTCGCTCGACGGCGTCGACGTCTACAACGCCGACCCACGACAGACCGCGCTCGTCTCATGGGCACTCACGCGGTTTGCTGCGAGCCGTCTCGAACCGCCCCCGGTCACCGCCGTCCGGTTCCCTCCGACCGAGGCGTGCGTTCGCAACTTCTCCGGGGTGACGATCCACGGCAACGAGGGTTCGATGATCGACGTCTGCGTCGCGCCGGAAGACCTCGCGATCGCCGTCGGATTCCCCCTCGATGCCCGGCGAACCATCCTCCATGAGCTTGGTCACGTCTGGAACGCCCACGTCGCCACCGACGCGGCGCGACAAGCATTCCTCAACCTGAGAGACCTCGAGGAATGGAACGCGGCCGTCTGGCAGGAGAGCGGGTCCGAGCAGGCCGCCGAGATCATCATGTGGGGTGTGATGGACATGAACGTGCTGCCTCGCGTACCGAATGCGGCCTGTCCTGACCGACACGACGCCTACGAAACCCTCACCGGGATCCCCGCCGCTGAGCGTCTCACCGACTGCACCGGGGATTCGTAGGAGACACTCGGGTGCCCCTGCCGTGCGCGTCACTCGGACGTGGAACCGTCCCCCCTGCGTTCGAGCGAAGCTCGAACGCGTCCCCCCGTCCCTTCGGTCCGGGGGGACATGGTCGAAGAGAAGCTCGTGGCTGGCAGTTCGCCGCTCGTAGCTCCTACCTACAGAGGTCGTTGACCATCGGGTAGGGGTTCGCCCAGTCGCCCCCGCCCGGCTTCCATCCGAAGTGCAGATGCGGAAGCCAGGACGGCGAGTTCCCGCTCGTGCCGACATAGCCGACGCGATCTCCGGCCGAGACCTTCTGACCCCCGGCGAGGCCCTCGGCCCACGCGTCGAGGTGGGCGTAGTAGTAGATGTCGCCCGAGTTGCCCTGGAGATACACGGAGATTCCTCCGAGGGAGCTGCTGGAGAGTCGGTAGATCCGTCCGGTCTCGATCGCGACGAGCGGCGTCCCCCGCGGGGCCGACATGTCGACGCCCTTGTGGGTCCTTCCGCCGGAGCGGGGAGCACCCCACGTGTCGGAGAATGACGAGGGCCCGTCGACCGGACAAGCCTTCCCGGATGTCGAATGCGGTGGCACGGTTGTCGTCGTTGTTGAGGTTGACGTGCTCGTCGTGGTTGTCGAGCCGTCATCGGCGACCGTCGTGGTCGTCGTTGTGGTCGTGGCCGAGCGCGGCGCGGTCGTCGTTGTTGTCGTCGTCGTTGGAGGGGCGGCCGTGGTCGTCGTCGAGGCTGCTGCAGCTG
>JBDLHX010000131.1:0-5372 GCA_039715165.1 Actinomycetota bacterium | reverse complement strand
TTGTGGTTGTTGGGTTTCCTAGGTCAGTCCCCTTCCTTGTTCGCGGTGTCGGTTGCGTCGCGTCCACATTGCGTCCACATCAGAAGCCTCCCAGGGAGCTTCCAGCGTGTCGGCGGCGTTGCGGTCGAGGCCTTCGTAGAGGTGGCCGTAGACGTCGAGGACGGTCTTGACGCTGGTGTGTCCGAGCCTTGAGGCGATGACGGCTGGGTGGGCGCCTTCGGCGATGAGGAGGGCGACGTGGCTGTGTCTGAGGTGGGAATGTCAGAAGGACGGTGTAACTGCAGGTCACGGTGAATCCCTCAAACGCCTTCACTCGGAATAGACCGGGATGGCACTCGTGCAGTTCGTTGAGGGAGACGCTGATCTTCTGGGTCAGGATCTCTTCAGCAAACCACGTCGACACGTGTCATTGTTATGACAGTGTTAGCCTGTCAGGCTAAGGCCGTAGTACTAACGACACGAAGGTGTGCCAGGATGCCAACACCGCAGATCCCCAGCGTGCTGGTCTCTCGATCAGTCCGAGTGGTAAGACCCCGCGATCTGAGAGAGCTGTACGTCAATCCCAGCTCGGAGCTGGCGCGTCTCGAGGACCAGGGAGCTGTCCGGCGGTTCGCCCGGGGCTACTACGCCCTGGTCCCAGCAGAATCGGTCGGTGACTCGGGATGGCGTCCCACCATCGAAGCTCTCGCTCTCGGAGTGGCTGTGGCTGACTATGGAGTTGATCGGGTTGCCCTGATGGGTCCATCTGCCGCACGCCGTCACGGCGCCTTGCCCAGGGCCGTGGCATTGGGATCTGTCGCCATTCCCAAGCAGCGACCGCCCCTCGCTACGCGTTGGGGCCGGATCGGTTTCCACACAAGGGATGTGGCCCGTCTCGATCTTGAACATGTCGACACCGATCTCGCTGCCGGATATCAGACGACGGTTGAGCAGACAATCCTGGATCTTGCCCGGTGGGCGGATACGTGGGATGTCTCAAGGGAGATGATCGCCGAGGCGATAGTGGCACTCGCCGGCCGAGCGGACTGGTCGCTGACTCGAGACCTCGCCCTTGAGCAAGGCGAGCGCGCCGCCTACGTGCGCGCTAGCTGGGTGGCCTACCCGACTGTTCCGGACGTTCCAAGCCTACGGGTACGTGGACCAGTCAAGTCACACGGGCTGCGTCCCTCGGAACCGGTTGCCGCCGGCCGATTCCCGATAGAGGAGTAGACAGGTGCTCGGCCAACAGGAGCTGAGCCTGTGGGCAGCGAGATACGGTGTCGCCCCCGACCAGATCAGGAAGGACCACCTGATCTCCCACTTGCTCGTCGGCGTCGCTCACAGCACTGTGGCCCGGCGAGCAATCTTCTTCGGCGGCACTGCGCTGGCTCGAACCCACCTCGGTGATCGGCGGATATCTGAAGACATCGACCTATGGGCCGAACCGGCACAAGAGGTGTATTCGGTCCTCGCGGATGAGTTGCCTCGGCATGTTCGGCGCGAGTATCCGGGTCTCCGGATCGAGAGAGACTCTCCGGCGATGGGAACCGCAATCGCTCGGGATGGGACCCAAGTGCGTCTCCAGGTCGTTGCCTACGGTGCTGAACACCACCGGTGCGTCCAGTTGGAGCGTCGCAACATCGATCTCCGCTACACCGACCTCCGGCAAGAAGCCGAACTGACGGTACCTGGGCGTTCATCGTTCGTGGCCATGAAGCACCTCGCCTGGGCTGATCGGCGAGCACCCCGCGATCTGGTGGATCTCACGGCGTTCGCGGGCATCGGTGCCCTCGATGGCGAGGCCGATGCGATCGTCAACTGCCTCCGCGGATTCGGCGTCAACGCCCGCGACGTCGACCGCCTTCCCCAACGGACCCGTCGAGCGTGGATCGCAGATTTAGCCCACCAGATGGGACGACCTCCTGACCCCGACCATGCACTCAGCGCGGTTCAAGAAGCGTGGACTCATTCGCTGGGATGGGACTAGCGAGCGAATCTCGGTCACTTGGTTGCTGGGAGTCAGTCCGATTGGGAAGACCGTGCGGTCGGGAATTGACTCGCTCCACTGACATCGCAAGGAGGCACGCTTGCCGCTGCTCGCTCGGTGGCACCAGCAGTCTGCCTGAACGGCTACCAACCCTAGGACGCGCATAGGACGCGTTCTGCTGAGGAATGCCAAGAATCGCTGAACGTCGCTGAGCTACATCATCCCCGGTCAGGGCATGTCTACGGCCATTTCTGCAGGTCACAGAAGCCCGTGATGTGACTTCGCACGGCAGAGGCCACTGGTTCGATCCCAGTAGCGCCCACCACACGAAACCCCTGGTAGACAGTTTGTAGAACGCAGAAGCCGCCACAGCGGATGCGGCTGGGTCACCGCCCCTCGCTGCCCCCTTCCGTCTGGCCGTCGTGGCGCACAGGTCCTGTCCTTGCTTTGGGCAAGGCGAGGCCCTCCTGATGAGGGGGGCACAGCCCTTCGCCAAGGATCTGCACCGCGCCGGATCTTGAGTTCACGCGCTGGCAGCGGAGTCCTCGACGGCCTTGGCGATCCGCTTGAGGCGGTCGCGCACCATCCGTTCGGGACCCTTGCCTTCCAGGCGGTCGATCATCCGCTCGTGAAGCGGGGCATCGTGAACCTGAACTTTGAGTGTCATCCGGGTGCCAGCGGCTTCCGGCTCGAAGGTGTGGGTCAAGGTGTAGAGCGCCGTCTTGCTGCGGGGCTTCCCGAGTCCCCTCAGCGACATCGTCGGCTGCATCGCGATCTCGATGCGGCGGTCCGGGACTACCTCGACGTATTCCAAGCGGTCGTCCTCCCTGAGCACGCCAGCCTCTCTCGACAGGTGCGCCGTGGTGTCTACGCCCGAGGTCACCTGAGCATCCACGACGTGCTTCGGGTCTCCCGCGAATAGCCTCCGCGGGTCGAGGCAGTAGCCGAAGACCGCGCTCGGTGGGGCGTCGATGTGGATCGACTCTTCGACTCTCGTCTTCACTTCAGTCATCATTCTCAACCCCTCTCGCTTTCGCCGTCGCTCCGGTCAGCCGGAGCGATTCGACGCGTCGAACGTGATCGTGCCCGCGGCGGTCACTCCGATGATGCTCCCGCCGGAATCGCGGATCAGCATCTCCTGAGCGTGGCCTTCGGCAGACTCGAATCTCCCGGTTCCACCGGTGAAGACCCATCCGCTGCTCGTCATCTCCTCGGTGCTGAGATTGAAGTCCCCATCGACGCGAAAGCTCAGGTGGTCGCCGTTGGCCGCTACGAGTTCCCCGTACACCTCGAACGGGACGATCGGCGGTGTGCGGAAGTCGAGACACAGGGTCTCGAACAGATCGAATCGTCCCAGATGGGTGCCGGTGCCGGTGTACTCGGAGTCCTCTCCGACGTACCCGTCCGGGCACGGTTGTCATACCCAGCAACAGGATGGTCAAGAAACCAGAAAGCCAGATCCTACGCATGGGACCTCCTTTGTCCCCCAGGAACAAGGCTACAGATGCGTGACCTGCGAATCAGTGGGAGTTTGAAGCCGATCTCGCACCCAGAGGAGCGGTCGACGCCCAGGACTCTGGCGTAGATTCCGGCACGATCGTGCCGTCTTCTACGCCAGAGTCGCTTGGGCGTCAGCGGATGAAGCGGATCGTCATCGGGTACCGGTAGAACTCACCTGCCGAAGCCTTGACCGTTGCGACGATGACGAGGACAAACCACATCACGAGCACGACGGGCAGCAGGATCAGCCCGACGAGCAGGATGATCGATACGGCCGCGACGAAGCCGTAGATCATGTAGGAGATGTTGAAGTTCAGTGCTTCCTTCGCCTGGTCTTCGACGTGCGGGTCCTCCCGTTTCAGCAACCAGATGACGAGCGGTCCGAGTGCTGCCGGGATTCCGGCGAACTGGACGAACGCCGACATGTGGCTCGCCGTAGCCCATGC
The DNA here is from genome assembly GCA_039715165.1 of Actinomycetota bacterium. GTDB lineage: Bacteria > Actinomycetota > Acidimicrobiia > Spongiisociales > UBA5794 > JAHEEL01. The sequence continues at coordinate 1,460 of JBDLHX010000131.1, read as the reverse complement.
CCGGGAATCGGGAGCAATGCTCGCCGCGGTCTGCTCTGTCTGGGCGACGGTCTCCATGCGTGAACCTTCCTTCTCTTTGGTGACTACAGGATGCGGGATGGGGGCGGAGAGCGCCATCGGGACTGTCCCTTGAAGAACCCTGACGACCCTGAGAACACCCGGTCCCACAGGGCTTCCGTCGACATCGTTGAAGTATGGAGTCCCGGATCCTCGGACCTCTCGAGGCATCCGACGACGATGGCGCCGGGGTGGGCGTGGAACATGCCGAGGGCCCTACCGCGCTCCACCGATCGGTGCGATGATGGGGAGTGAGGGAAGGAGCAGAAATGTTCGAACTCTTCTTGATGATCGGCATCGGGGCAATTGTGATCTGCTTCCTCAAGGGGCACCGGCTGTACGCGGTCCTCACGCTCATCGGCGGCGGAGTTGTCGTGGTTGTCGGGACGGTCCTGTCGGATCAGACACAGTCGTTCTTGCCAGCGCTAGCGGGACTCGTGCTCTTCGCGGGTGCGGCGGCGTACGGGGCGATCCGAGCGGCGCGACCAGGATCCGCATGGGACCGATCAGCGGCAGCGGAATCCAAGCCCGAGCGCCGCCCCTCATCGCAACGGACTTCCCGACGCCTCCTGCACGCGGGTATCGGAGCGATCCTCGGGATGCTCCCGGCCCTGCTATTCATGTTCGGTGTCGTCATCGCCGGGACGATCTTCAACTGGTCCGGCGACACCATGCAGGTCGGTTTCGTCGGGCTCCCGTTCGTTCCGCTCGGCTTGATCGTCGGCGCGGTCGTCGGCTACCAGTGGGTGCCGCGGAAGTCGGCAGAGGAGTCCGTCCTCGCCGCAGAGGAGGGAACGGGTGAGGCGCCTGTTGCCCCACGCAACAGAGTCTTCACCGGCGTTGCCGCTGGAGTTCTGGTCGGCGCGTTCCTCGTGCTTGTCGACTCTTTCGTGGGCTTCACGGGCGGCCGACTGGTCTTCGGGCCACTGATCCTGATCATCTCCGGTGCGATCGGGGGATGGTGGGGGAGCCGACACTCGGCACCGCCCGGGGCGCCCGCCGCCCGGTAGTCCGTTGGCTACAAGCCGAGGACGCCGCGCGCGGTCGTGACCTGGGCAACGAAGTCTGGGCCGTGTTCGACGGATCCGAGGTCGTCGAGTGCATGGGCAAGACGCTCGTCCGCGCCGTCGCGACCCGCGGCGAGTTCTGTCAACGCGCCGAACGCCATCGCGAGCTTGGCGTCGGCCTCAGCGTCGGCGCGAACAGCGAACTGCACCGCATAGGCGAAGGCCTCGAGCGCTTCCGTGTGGTGGCCGACCGTCAGGAGATGGGCACCCAGCATCCAGAATCCCCGAGATCGTTGCAGATCGTCGAGCTGAAGCCTGTTGACGAGTCCAAGGCTCGCGCGAGCCGCGTCGAGTCCCGCAGCCTGGATGTTGGGCCCGAGTTCGATTCCCTCTTCG
>JBDLHX010000130.1:0-5441 GCA_039715165.1 Actinomycetota bacterium | reverse complement strand
AAGGTCGGGGCCCAGGAAGGAGAACGGCCATGAAGGGTTACGTGACTCAGAAGGGTGATCGCTGGTATGCGGTCATCTACGAGGGGTTGGATCCGGTCAAAGGTCGGGAGCGCCGTACGTGGCATCCCGCCGGCACGAGCCGTGAAGAGGCAGAGCGGCTCGCTGCTCGTCTCGCCAAGGAGATGAACGGCCGCAACGACGAGGGACGCTCCCTCAGCTTCGGCGCCTATCTGACCACCAGGTGGCTGCCCGGCAAGAGGCTCGAGTTGGCCCGCTCGACGTGGGACGGGTATCGGCGCAAGATCGAGAGGCACATCCTCCCCGCCCTCGGCAAGGTGTCGATCCGTCGTCTGCGTCCGCATCATCTCGAGGCCCTCTATGACCAGAAGCTGCACCCGACCGACGGGCGGAAACCCCTCGCACCCAAGACGGTGCTAGAGATCCATCTCATCATCCGTGGTGCCCTCAACGACGCGGTGCGACGAGGCATCGTGACACGCAACGTCGCGTACGTTGCTCACGCCCCGAAGCTCAGAGCGATCCCCAAGGTGGAACAGCAGGCCTGGACAGCCCAACAGCTACAAGGGTTTCTCCGTGAGGCGGCGGGTCACCGGCTCTTCGCCGCGCTGTGGCTTGTCTCGACTACCGGGTTGCGACGCAGCGAACTGCTGGGTCTGCAATGGCAGGACGTTGACCTCGAGAAAGCGACACTGTCGATCAATCGTGGACTCGTCTCGGTCGGCTACGAGATGCACGAATCACGGGGCAAGACGAGCAACTCGCGCCGGGCGATCGACCTGGACGCCACGACCGTCCGAGTGCTTTCGGCGTGGCGAGCGTGGCAGCAGACCGAACAGGCCGTCGTTGGTGTCGAGCCGACGAGTTGGGTGTTCACGAACGCCGCCGGGAACCCGATCCACCCCCATTCGATCTCACAGACATTCGACAGAATGGTGAGACGAGCCGAAGTACCCAGGATCCGATTGCATGATTTGCGTCACACCCACGGCACGCTGCTGATCAAAGCCGGGGTCCCGGTCAAGGTGGTCAGTGAGCGGCTCGGACATGGCAACCCGGCGTTCACGATCGACACCTACCAGCATGTCCTCCCCGGAATGCAAGCCGAAGCGGCCCGGATGTTCGAGAGTCTGATCGTCCCAGAGGCTTCTACCGGCTGAGGCCGGTAGAACACCCGGTAGAACACCAGAAACGGCCAACCCCGCTGCGCGAGAAAACCCTCGGGATATGTGGGTGTCCCAAGGGTCTTCTTCGTAGCGGGGGCGGGATTTGAACCCGCGACCTTCGGGTTATGAGAAAGGCCCAACCCACTGACCGGGGGAAACACGCGAAAAGCCTTGTCCTGACTGAGTTTTTGCCTCTCAACGTTTCGCGTTGTTTCCCCTTCCATCCCACCCTCTCGCGGTATGGACGCGGTATGGAGAACCAGGCAGGATCCAATCTGCTCGTGATCGTACCTTTGGGCCATGCCTCGTCTTCGCGCACCTGAGAGCCTCCAAGAATCCCAGGGCGATTCAGGCAGCGGATCCTGCACAGGTGGTTTGTCGATCTTGCGCTCGTGTCCAACAAGGCATAGCCCGACTCAGCGGGTCCAGGGATCTCCAACGTCGGGATCGATGCCGCTGCGTTCAATCGCCTCGCGTACGATGCTGGGATCGATCCGCCGGTCGCGTGCCAGGGCCGATAGCGTTGCGACGACGACGTGGTCGGCGTCGGTCTCGAAGAAGTCGCGGAGGGCTTCGCGCGTGTCGCTGCGTCCGTAGCCGTCGGTTCCGAGGGAGGTGTACGAGCGGGGAATCCACCGGGCGATCTGATCCGGGACGATCCGCATGTAGTCGGATACAGCGATCACCGGGCCGAGCGCTCCTTTGAGCTGCCGGGTCACGAACGGAACCCGGGGATCCTCGCCGGGGTGAAGGCTGTTCCACCGCTCAACCGACAACGCCTCTTCGTTCAACCGCTTGTACGACGTGGCACTCCACAGCTCGGCGCCCACACCGTATTGCTCGGCGAGGATCGTCTGTGCCCCGCGTGCGGCCGAGTGTGACGGCCCGGAGAACAGGATCGTCGCCCGATCTTTCGTTCCCGTCGGCGCAGCCGCCCACTTGTAGAGCCCGTCGATGATCCCCTGATCCGAGCCGGGTGGCTTCGGGGGTTGGACATAGCTCTCGTTGTACAGCGTGAGGTAGTAGAAGACGTCCTCGTTGTCGACGTACATGCGTTTCAGGCCGTGCTCGATGACGGTGGCCATCTCGTACGCAAACGCCGTGTCGTACGCCTCGCATACGGGGATGACGGATGCGAGCACGTGGCTGTGCCCGTCTTGATGCTGGAGTCCTTCGCCGATCAGCGTGGTGCGCCCGGAGGTTGCTCCGAGGAGGAAACCTCGCGCACGAGCGTCGGATGCGGCCCAGAGCAGGTCACCGACTCGCTGGAATCCGAACATCGAGTAGTAGGTGTAGAAGGGCACCATCGGAACGCCCCGTGTCGCATACGAGGTCGCGGCGGCGATCCAGCTCGCCGTTGCTCCGGCTTCGGTGATGCCTTGTTCGAGGATCTGGCCGTCCTGCGATTCCTTGTAGGAGAGAATGAGCTTGTGGTCGACGGGTTCGTAGAGCTGGCCCTGCGAGGCGTAGATCTGGAGCTCCTTGAAGAGCGCGTCCATTCCGAAGGTGCGCCCCTCGTCGGGGATGATCGGCACGACGCGACGACCGAAGCGGTCATCGCGGGCCAGGCTTCGCAGAAGGCGAGTGAACGCACCGGTCGTTGACACCTCGGCGTCACCCGATCCGGCGTCGAACTCGGCGAAGGCATCGTGGCTCGGCATCTCGATCGGCGTGCGGATGTCGAGGGTGCGGCTCGGGAGTGGGCCATTGAGCGCCTCGCGTCGTTCGCTCAGATACCGGTATTCCGGCGAGTCGACCGTCGGTCGGTAGTAGGGCGGGTGATCGAGTTCGAGGGCCTCGTCCGGGATCTCATTGTTGAGCGAGAGCAGATCCCGCAGACCGCGCAGCTGATCCGTCGTGAGATTCTTGATCGAGTGGGTTGCGTTCTTGCCTGCAACGTCCCGACCGAGCGTCCATCCCTTGATGGTCTTGGCGAGGATGACGGTTGGAGCGCCCTCCATCTCGGTGGCGGCCTTGTAGGCCGAGTAGATCTTCCGATAGTCGAGGCCGCCGCGCCGGAGACTCCAAAGGTCGTCGTCGGTCATGTCCCGGACGAGTTCACCCAGCCGCGGATCCGGTCCGAAGAAGTGCTCGCGCACGTAGGCACCCGACTCGGCCTTGTACCGCTGGTACTCACCGTCGACCGTGGTATTCATCTTGTCGACGAGAACGCCATCGACGTCTCGCGCCAGGAGCGGGTCCCACCCCGACCCCCAAATGACTTTGATCACATTCCAACCGGCGCCCCGGAACATCCCTTCGAGTTCCTGGATGATCTTCCCGTTGCCACGGACCGGGCCGTCGAGCCGCTGCAGGTTGCAGTTGACGACCCACGTCAGGTTGTCGAGCTTCTCGCGGCCGGCGAGGGAGATCGACCCGAGCGTCTCGGGTTCGTCGGTCTCTCCGTCGCCGAGGAAGCACCACACCCGGGATCCGGTCGTGTCATCGAGCCCACGGTTCTGGAGGTACTTCAGGAACTGGGCGTGATAGATCGAATTGATCGGGCCGAGCCCCATCGAGACGGTCGGGTACTCCCAGAAGTCGGGCATCAGCCGGGGGTGGGGGTAGCTCGAGAGACCCGGACCGTCGATCTCCCGACGGAACCCATCCAGGTCTGCTTCGTCGAGACGGCGCTCGAGGAATGCCCGGGCATAGACGCCGGGGGCAGCGTGACCCTGAAAGTAGACGTGATCGCCGGGCGTCCCATCGGCTTTGCCGCGGAAGAAGTGGTTGTAGCCGACCTCGTAGAGCGTCGCCGACGACGCGAACGTCGACAAGTGGCCACCGATACCCGGCGCGGCTCGATTGGCGCGGATGACCATCACCGCGGCGTTCCAACGGATGAACCGACGGATCCGCTTCTCGAGCTGCGCGTCGCCCGGGAACGGCGCCTCGTCTTCCGGCGGGATCGTGTTGACGTACGGTGTGGAGATCAAACCGGGCACGGCGATGTGGTTCTTGGCCGCCCGTTCGAGGAGCCGCGCCACCAGGTAGCGGGCACGAATCGGACCGTCGGTCGATACGACCGAGTCGAACGCGTCGAGCCATTCGCCGGTCTCGGCGGGATCTGTGTCGATGCGTGGACCGGCAGAGCCGTCAATGAAGCTGCGTGGTTCGCTCATGTGTGTGAATCGTTGCGTCTCGGGTATTCGAGCGTACCGAGGCACGGGTCGTTGCGAGAGGGGAATCTCGGCGAGTTCGCCTACGCTCTTGGACGCCCTCAGGGAACGCCGACGCTGCGTGTAGGGCCTTCCCATGGTCAACCTGATGGAATAGCGCAGACGGCGAGCAAGACCTCGACAGGCCACATGGCGGTCGCAGGATCTCTCACAACTCATTTGACCGGCCGGTGGGCCGCACCGCGTGTGCTGGCACATGACCCCCGCGGAATCATCCACCGCCACGCCGAAGAAGGAACTCATCTGCCGCACCACGTTCGCCACCAGAGCCAACCCCCGTCTCGCGATCCGGCACTGGATCGAAGCCCGGCACAATCCCCATCCCTGAACTCCGACGTCGAAGACCAGCCACCAGTCGAATGGGAGAACCACCTCTGCCCGCCCCAGCAGGCGGAGGTTTCACTCAGAGGGGCTCAGCGATGACTCCAACTCCATCGGGTCAGAGCGAGGCCGCCAACGAAAGCCAACACGCCAATCACGATCCACGTTCGGCTGCCGGTCATGAAGCTCTGCGGAACGACTTGAGATTTGAGCCCCTGAAGTACCCATACGGCACCCTGAACCGATCCGGGTTCAACGGAGACTGTCTCGTGTGAGATCGACCAAGTCGCGACAGCCGCAGCCTTCGGAATGCCTGGTCCGCCCGAGCTCTGGTTCCAGTGTTCTTCTACCGATCCTTCTACCGGATTCCGAGAGTCGGAGCCCGGAAAGGAAGACGATCATGAAAGGCTATGTAGCAAAGAAGGGCGACCGTTGGTATGCGGTCATCTACGAAGGACTGGATCCGGTGACCGGCAAGGAACGGCGCAGCTGGCACCCTGCTGGCACCATCCGTGAAGAGGCAGAGGTACTGGCGGCTCGTCTCGCCAAGGAGTTGAACGGCCGCAACGACGAGGGACGCTCCCTCAGCTTCGGTGCCTACCTGACGACCAGGTGGCTGCCGGGCAAGAAGCTCGAATTGGCTCGCTCAACGTGGGACGGGTACCGCCGCAAGATCGAAAGGCACATCCTTCCCACCCTCGGCAAGGTGTCGATCCGGCGTCTGCGTCCGCATCATCTCGAAGCGCTCTACGACAAG
>JBDLHX010000129.1:0-5991 GCA_039715165.1 Actinomycetota bacterium | reverse complement strand
GATCGCCACGCTCGGTGTCACGGCCCATGAGCGGGTCGTGGTCGTCTCTGAAGAGGGCCGATTCACGGTGACCCCGATCGAGGGCTGAGGCCTTTACTCCTGGACGTAGGCAAGTTCGAAGTCGACAGCCTCGATACGCTCCGCGACGAGCCGGGCAATCTCGCCGGATTCGATCAGCTCATACACGACCGAGCCCGGGCAAGCGGTCGCTGCGTGATCCCGATGCCCGGTGATGTCTGCCGGGTCAACGCCAAACTCCACGCTCGCCCAAGCAAGCAGGTCGACCAGACCGTTGAGCTGTGTCTCGGTGAGTTCGTCGGCACCGTCGGGTTCATCGTCGTCGTCGTCCGGGCTGTCCCAGAACTCGTCGAACATCCCGTCGAGCGCCGGGAGGAAGTGGCCGGCCGGGTCGTAGGCCGTTCTGGTCGCCCCCACGAAACCGACGCCGCGCCCCTCGAAGACCTGCCCGTCCTTGTCGATGATGAAGTGGTAGGCGATGTCGCCGAAGCCGAGCGACTGGTGGTAGTCCTGCCAGATGCGCAGACGTTCCTCGATGGTGGTGTCGGGGAGCGAGGTGGCGGTGTGATGGAGGGTGATGGCCTCGATCTCGTGGGCGGTGAGTTCCCTGTCCGGAGGCTGGGCTCCCCAGCTCTCCCGGGTCCGGACCTCGAGCGCCACGATCTCCCGCTGCGCAACGGTGGTGGTCGCAGTGTGCGTCGTCGTGGTGATGGCAGTTGTCGAAACCGTCGTCGGCGGTGGCGGTTCGGTGGTCGCGACAGGCTGGGGCTCGCTCGTTGATGCCGGAGGCGCAGTGGGCGCGGCACAACCGGAGGCGGCGACCACAACGAGGACCACACCGATGATCGTTCTCGCTCCCACGATGCGCCCAGCGTACGCGTACCCAGGGTTGGCACCGTCCTATATGGCGGTGTGAGCCCACTGAATGACGAACCGCCCTATCCGGCCGGAACCACACGTGTCACGATCAGGTGGTCCCGACCGAAGGAATCTCGCATGATCCTCATGAAGACCGCAGCACTCGACTTCCTCGCCCAGCGACGCATCGCCGTCGCCGGCGTATCGCGCACTCCGGGTAGCCACGGCGGCAATGTCGTCTACCAGCGTCTGCGTGATCGCGGCTACGAAGTGTTCGCCGTCAACCCGAATGCCGACGAGGTCGAGGGCGATCCGGCCTATGCGAGCCTCGCCGCAATCCCTGATGGGGTCGATGCCGTTGTCATCGCCACAACCCCTGAGGTCGCCGATCAGGTGATGCAGGATTGCGTCGACGCGGGCATCACGCGGGTGTGGATGCATCGCTCGATCGACGCCGGGAGCGTCTCGGCGACCGCGACCGCCCTCGGCCGCGAGCACGGCGTCACCGTCATCGACGGCGGCTGCCCGCTCATGTACGGCGCGGCGTCGGACTTCGGCCACCGGGTGATGAAGACGTTTCTCACCATCACCGGGGTCGTTCCGAAGAAGGTCTGATCAGAACAAGGAGGCGCCATGCCACTGCCCACAACTGCCGACGACATTTGGCCGACGATCGAGAAGCACCCGTTCGCCGTGCTCGGATTCGTCAATCCGAAGGGCGAGGCTCGTGCCGCCGGCGTGATGTACAAGGTGCGGGACCGGGTTCTCTACGTCATCACCGGACCTGACACGTGGAAGACACGCCATATCCGCAACAACGCGAGCGTGTCGATCACCGTCACGGTGCAGCGCGTGCCCATCAGGGTGCGTGCAATCCCGCCCGCCGTGGTCACGTTCTCAGGGCACGCCACGATCGTGGGCATCGGCGACGTGCCCCACGACTTGGCCAAAGACCTGACCCGAGGAATCGAAGGCATCGACGACTTGTGTGTCATCAAGATCGAGCCCACCGGCAGCTTCGTGACGTATGGCATTGGTGTTGCACCGATGACGATGCGCAACCCGAAACAGTCGATCGCGCGCGTCCCCGTCGCCTGATCGCGTACCCAGGGTTCCAGTCCCCGCATACGGCGCCACCAGCCCGCGGAATGGAGATGGTTCTGGACCACGGTTGAACTGTGGGCCGTAGAAGCACCTATGGGCGCCTGGGAGCCCTGGGTTCGGGAGACACAAGGGCGCTCCGGACCGACCCGGGTAGCATGATCCGTCACCAGAGGCGACAGGGGACGAAGTGCCGGCGATCGCAGCCAACCCGCCGATTCCGGGCAAGCCACTCGACCCGCCACCGGACGCGGTCCCTCATCTCATCCGGAAGGCCGAGGATTGGGACCACGCCGCTGCGGCGACCGTCGGCGTCGGCTTTCGGGCGATCACCCGCTTCAACCGTGCCAGGTCGGCGCTGCTCGCGGCAGGGACGACGTACTACGCATTCCTCGCCACGTTTTCTCTCATCGCCCTCGCTTACGGCGTCACGGCGCTCCTCGGAGCCGATCAGATCGCGGAGTACCTGACCGAAGCCATCTCCGAGGCGTTCCCGGGACTCCTCGGAGAGGACGGCATCGACCCAGAAGAGCTTCGGTCGATCGGCCAGGCGGCATCGATCTTCGGCATGATCGCCATGCTCTACGCGGGGAGCGGAGCGATGGTGGCGGCGAGCAGCTCGGTCCATCTGATCTACGGCGCCCCACCCGATCCTCGTGGCTTCGTCATGAAGCGCATCATCCTGCTCGGTTGGCTCCTCATCCTGGGTCCGCTGGTGGCGTACTCGTTCGTCGCGAGCAGCGTCACCTACGGCGTCTCGTCTCAGATCATGGACGCGATCGGCCTCGAGGGATCGGCCGATCGATTCCTCGTGAGCGCCACCGGCATCGCACTGGCACTGGCAGCGGACTTCCTCGTCATGTATCTGGTGCTGGGTCGTCTCGGCGGCATCCGCCCACCGAAACGACCACTGCTCGTCGGATCCGCCACTGGAGCGGTGGCGGTTCAGATCCTCAGAATCCCGATGGCCCTGGTCCTGAGCTTCTCGATCGACAAACCCCAGTACGGCGCCCTGGCGATCCCGATCGGCGTGCTGATCGTGCTCTACTTCAACTCGATTGCCGTGTACGGAGCCGCCGCGCTCGCAGCGGGTTGCGCCGATCGGGACGTGCCGCTCCACGAGATCATCCCCACGATCGAACTCGAAGAGACCCGGACCGCCGTCGAGGACTAGCCCAGCGGGTCGACGCCGACCACGACCCGGTAGTTCTGTCGCTCCGCCGCTTCCTTTGACATGACGGACCGCCCGAACGGGACGAGCGCCGCCCCGGCGAGTTTCACGTTGGCGATGGCGAACGGGATGCCGATGATCGTGATCGCCAGGAAGAAGGCCGAGACGATGTGGCCGATCGCGAGCCAGATCCCGGCGAGCAACACCCAGAGGATGTTCCCGACGGTCGTGACACACCCACTCTTGCCGGGGGATTCGACCATGACCCGGCCAAAGGGCCAAAGAGCGAAGCCGGCGAGTTTGAAGGCCTGGATGCCGAACGGGATGGTGATGATCAGCAGGAACATCACAAGGCCGGCGAGCGCGTAGGCAAGCGCCATGGCGATGCCGCCGAAGATCAGCCACAGGATGTTTCCAAGTGTCTTCATAAGGGCCCCCACGCTAGTGGTCTGTCGCAGAAGTGGCGCCTGGGTGTCTCCGAGGCATCGGCGTCATCTGGCAAGGACGCACAACGAAGGCGCAGTCGGGACTGCGTCGAGGCGGAGGACGCCGCCAGGGGCGTCGAGGGCCGGAGAGACACGGTGACCATTTCTGCGACAGACCACTAGCCGCCGAAACTGAGCTGTGGCGCTGGAGGCGCCGGTTCGAAGACGTCCCGTCGCCTGCGCTGCACGCCGATCGAGTGCTCCATCATCAGTGACACGAGCTTCGACCCGGCGATGAGGCCGACCGGCCGCTCGCCCGGAGCGTGAGCGTCTACGAACGCCGCCTTCGTGAACCCGCTCGTCGCCACGATCATCGGATGCTCATCGGCGGCAGCGGCATCTCGTACTCCCTGCACCTCAGACACACCGACCGTGCGCTTCCACCGCTTCGCATGAACGGCAACACGGATTGGGAACACTCCGGCGGCGTTGAGGGTGCCGACCGCATCGAACCCCTGGTCGCCGTGATAGGCGGTCACGTCGATCTCGTCGACGCCGATCTCCGCCAGCACCTGCGCGATGACGAGCTCGAACCCGGCGGGCTCCATTGCCAGCAACGACGCGAGCAAGCTCTCTCTCGTTTCCGGGCTGTCGTCCGGCTCACCGTCGCTCCCCCGCTGCCATCGAGTCAAGCCGACCATGCCGTTGCCGAGCTTCACGAACCGGGACCGCTGTCCTGCAGCGTCGGCCCGGATCACATCCGCAACGATCTGTGTGTACATCGTCGCCTCGTGTGACCTGCCCTTGGCGTCGAGCAGGCCGAGTTCGAGCGCCTTCGTCGCGATGTCGACGAAGTGCATCGGCGAGCGACCGGCGTGTTTGCCCAGCACCGTCTGAGCGGCGTCGAGGTAGGCAGCCATGTAGGTCACGTCGATTGACGCCACCGAGATCGGAAGTGGCACGACGTGCCGGTTGATGTCGTAGACCCCCGGGGCGACCCGCACGAACGGCGATGCGCCGCCGTGGCGCCGGATGTTTGCCGAGATCTGCCCGCCCACTGCGGCATCGGGCCGGGCGGCCGTCGTCGCCCAGAGACCCTGTTCGAGCATCCGGGCCGTGATCACGCCGTAGTGCAGCGGCTCTCCGGCGTCCCGCAGCACACGTTCGGCGGCTGCCACCGCGCTCACAACGACACCTCCATGCCATCAGCTAGCGAACGGAAGCAACCGTAGCCCGCGCGAATCGCCGAATCATGTTTCAACGAGAACGCGACGTTTCGATGTTGGGAGAGCCCGACCGGCCCCGTAGCCTGTGCCGATGCGCCCCAACGGCCCGAGACCTCGATGACCGCTGCTCCGATTCGCCGCGGGCGCCCCGCGGGGCTCCACCGTTTCGAGTTCACCACGATGCTCTCGATGCTTATGGCTTCGACCGCTTTGGCGATCGACATCATGCTCCCTGCGTTCGGGGCCATGCGCGACGACTTCGGATTGGCTGCGGATTCGACGCGCGTCGGTGCCACCGTGACCGCCTTCTTCCTCGGTCTGGCGGTGGCGCAGATCTTCTACGGACCGCTCGCCGACCGGTTCGGACGCAAGCCAACCCTCTACATCGGATTCGCCGTCTACATCGCCGGGGCCATCGCCGCTGCCGCTGCACCGACACTGGAACTCGTGATCCTGAGCCGGTTTGTCTGGGGGATCGGATCGGCCGGCCCACGGGTTGTCAGCATCTCGGTCGTTCGAGACCTCTTCGAGGGCGAGCGCATGGCCCGGGCGATGTCGTTCATCATGGCCGTGTTCATCGTCATCCCGGTCCTCGCTCCGAGCGTCGGGGCGGCGGTCCTCACGTTCGCGTCGTGGCGGGCGCTGTTCGTCCTCGTCGCTCTCTACGGCATCGCCCTCTCCGCGTGGACGCTGCGTCTGCCGGAGACCCTCGATCCGGCGAATCGAGTTCCTCTCAGAACGCGAGCCATCGTCGAGGCGGCGAAGCACGTGATCACGACACGGGTGACGATCGGGTACACCCTGTCGATGGTGTTCGGCTTCGGGGCGTTCCTCTCCTACCTCGCCACGTCGGAGCTCATCATTTCGGAGGTGTACGACAAGCGTCCGCTGTTCCCGTTCATCTTCGGGGCGACCGCCGGCGCCATGGGCTCGGCCATGCTTGCGAACGCGTGGCTCGTTCGCCGGTTCGGTGTCGCACCCCTCGTGCGGGCCGTGACGATCACGTTCGTCGCTCTCTCGGCCGGACTCGCCGCTCTGGCGTGGCTCACCGACGGCGTGCCCCCATTCATCGTCTTCGTGCTCGCTCTCGGCATCACCCTCGCGACGTACTCGATCCTCCTGCCGAATCTCAACACGCTCGCGATGCAGCCGATGGGCGCGATTGCCGGGATCGCAGCGGCCGTCATCGGAA
>JBDLHX010000128.1:0-6047 GCA_039715165.1 Actinomycetota bacterium | reverse complement strand
GACGATCCCGTCCCATGTCGTCCCGACGAATCTTCGTCCCGAGTAGATCGCCTCATCCGCTTCGGCGAGGTAGTCGCCGAGGTCGTCGGCCCATGAGGGACTCACCGAGGTGGCAACGACGGCAACGACCAGGCCGGCGACGGTGACGAGGCGGTGCAGCTTCATGGCGACGACACCTCCAGCCCAGCAGGGAGGATCGCGAAACCCGGCTCCGCTGAGGCCCTCGCAACGTGGCGCGTCGCAAGATCGTCGAGTGTGAAGACGGGGTCATCCCCTCCGCCCGTCGTCATGACGACGAGGACGAGGGCCGCGGCCGCTGCGGCGATGCCGCTGACCACGAACCTCCGCCGGCGACGAGGCTGCGGGATCGCCGGGATCTCAGTCGTCATGGTCGCGTCGGCGCCCGGGAGGGAACGCACCGCGATCCTCGCCCGGTCGAGCTCGTGAAGGTCGTCCCGGCAGTCCTGACAGTGAACGAGGTGGTCGGTGACACGACGGTGCTCGAACACGGCAAGCTCGCCATCCAGATAGGCCGACAGCAGGTCCCCGAGATGACCGTCCGGGAGCAGCGCCGCGGGCACCTCCAACTCCGGAACCAACCGCACCGCCCGCCGCACGGATCGAAGCGCACGGAACTGCGCGACCGACTCTTCGTCTCCGTCGAGGAGTTCGCCGACGAGCGTCAGCTCGTCTGGAGTCAGCTCGCCGTCGAGATACGCCGAGAAGAGCTCACCGCGAGCGTTCGGGTCGGAGATCAGACCGGCCATGTCAGCATCCCCCTGAGGAGCTTGCGGCCGCGGTGGATCCGGCTGCGCACCGTGCCGACGGGCACGTCGGTGGCTTCTGCAATCTCGTCGTAGGTGAGGCCGACAACGTCGCAGAGGACGACGGCCTCCCGGAAGTCATAGGGGAGCTTGAGGAGTGCAGCCTGAACGTCGTCGGAGAGGCGCACGGAAGTGAGGACGTCGTCCGGTGACGGGCTCGAGCCGAGGGCGTGGTGGTCACCTTCGGGGAGCGCCGACTCGGGCCGGCGCTGCTTCTTGCGGACACCGTCGAGGAAGGCGTTGCGGGTGATGCGCCAGAGCCAGCCCTCGAACGACCCGGGCCGATACGACGAGAGGCCCTTGCGAACCCGGAGGAGTACTTCCTGCACGAGGTCTGCGGCGTCGTCGGGGTTCCCGGTGAGGCGATACGCGAAGTTGTAGATCTTGCGCCCATATCGGTGCGCAACCTCTTCCCAGGTCGGTGTGAACTCGTTAGCCATGCTTCCCCACAACTCTTGGAGAAACGCCCGACCGGGTCAACCGGTTCCCGCAAATGCGGTATTGATCAGACTTCTTCGGACTCGTCCTCGTCGACGCCCTCTTCGACGCCCTTCTTGAACTCCTTCGCCGAGGCGCCGAGCGAGCGGGCGAGACCCGGAAGCTTCGAGGCGCCGAACAGCAGAAGCACAACAACAAGGATGATGAGCAACTCTGGCCCGCCGATGTTCTTGATGAAAGCTATGAGCACGGAAATCCTTTCGCGAGCACAAGTCTAGGTTGCTGCCGCGCCCCAGCGGGACCGCTCGGGTAGAGAGCAAAGAGACCGCGTCATCGCGTCTTGTCGTGTCTCTCTACTCTTGTCTTTCTACTGGAGGGCGAAGCTGTCCACGAACGCCTGCAGCCGCTCACGCGTGATGAAGCGACAGCGCGGGTCGCTCCGCTCCTTCTCGTACACGAGGTAGGGCCCGAACTTATCGGTGATGAGCATCGCTCGTTGAGGATTGCGCTGGGCGACCTCGACAACGAACGCGTTCACGAGCCGTTCCGACAGCTCGGGGTGCTCACCCTCGTTGTGCTCGAGGATCGCAACGAGGACTCGCGAACCCGCCTTGTGGACTGTGTAGACCTCAACCTCCCCGCCGGTCGCCGTCGAGATCCCGGCGCGCTCGACGAGGGTCTCGTAGCCGCCGATGCGGAACAGGGCGAGTGCAAGATCGTGGAGAGAGACGCTCGTTGGGTCGACACCCGACGCTCGGAGCTGGGACTCGATCGATCCGGCGAGCGTGACCCCGGAGTGGAAATCGGGTAGGCCCGCCTCCGGCTCGCGGCTTGCGACTCCGGGTTGGATGTCGAACTCCTGCTCGCCGAGGTGTGCCAGCGGATCGTGTCCGGCGAACTGGGCATGAGGCGTGAGCTCAGGCACAGCGACCTCGGGAATCTCGCCCGGCTCCTCGAACTCCCGCATACCGATCTGAACGGCTTCGGGGCCCCGTTGTGCGAAGACCTTGGCCCTTACGACCTGGGCGATCGGAAGGCCGTGGGCCTTCTTCTCATGGAGAACGAGAGAGGCGTCGTGGCAGAGGAGATCCCTGAGGCGTGGGTCCGGGTCTCCCTCCGGAAGGGGCACCCCGTAGTAGATCTCGGCCGTGTCGTTCCTGACGTGGAAGTCCACGAGGATCGGTCGGAGGCGGTCCTGTGCCACCGGGCCCGCACCTCCGGCACCGGCCGTATCGAGCGGCGCCGTGCGCATGGCAGAGAGAACCGCCCAGATCACCGCCATCGCCAGGATGATGAGAACGACTGAGACAATGATGGGACCGAGAGCCACTCCAGCGCCGATACTCATTCAGTCCCCTTCCCTAGGTACTGGCACGATTGTACGCGCCCGACAACGTCGGAGTACTCGGTATCCGGTACTCGGCACTCGGTACTCACCGAAACGTGTGTCGCGTGTTCACCTGGATACCGGATACGCAGCGCGAAGCGCTGCTAGACGGCCTTGCGGCGCGCTGCGGCGACCTGCCGCTCCTTGCGGATCTTGCGACGCTCGCGCTCGGACATTGCTCCCCAGATCCCGAACTTCTCGCTCGAGACGATCGCGAACTCGAGACACTCGTCTCGCACGGTGCACTCGCGACAGATGCCTTTGGCAGTGCGGGTCGAGGCGCCCCGTTCTGGGAAGAAGAGGTCGGGATCCGCGCCGCGACAGTTGGCGAAGTCCTGCCAAGACATGTCGAAACCATCGGCTTGGAGGGCTTCGATGAACTCGCCGAACATGGGAACTCCCAGGGATGTGAATTACAACAGTGGGATTCTCCCAACACCGCGCGCGCTTGTCAACCTGGAATCCGACGCGCGCCTTGGCACGCAAGGATCGCGTTCGTTTCGACAGGCCCCGCGAACCCCGCGATAATCACTCCGGTGAATCGACGGAGGGTTATACCGTGACGACACAGACACGCCGCCTCGAGGTCAACCGGCGATCCGGTTGGCGTTCGTGGCTCGGGCCGTTCTTTACTTCGGACATCGGGATGAAGTGGATGATGGCCCTCACCGGGATCGGGCTCCTCGCCTACGTCCTCGTCCACATGATCGGCAACCTCAAGATCTACCTGGGTACCGAGGACATCAACCACTACGCCGAGGCGCTCCGAACGCTCCTCTACCCCATCGTCCCGGAGACCGGAGTGCTCTGGCTCTTCCGGTTTGGGCTTCTCGCCATGTTCGGCATCCACATCTGGTCGGCGACGGTGCTCACCCTGAGGAACCGGGCGGCTCGGGGCCGCATCCGTTACGAGGCGAAGCGTCAGTACGCGGCCGTGAATTACGCGAACCGCACGATGCGCTGGGGTGGCGTCATCATCCTGCTCTTCGTCATCTTCCACATCGCCGACCTAACGATCGGCAGCGTCAACGCTGAGTATGTCCACGGCGAGGTCTACAACAACATCATCTACAGCTTCCAGCGCTGGTGGGTGGCGATGTTCTATGTCGTGGCGCAGATAGCGCTCGCGTTCCACATCTACCACGGGGCCTGGAGCTTCTTCCAGAGCCTCGGAATGGCAAACCCCCGATACAACGACTGGCGCCGCTGGTTCTCGATTGCGTTCGCTCTTGCGATCCTCATCGGGAACTCGTCGATTCCGATCGCAGTCCAGTTCGGCATCCTCGGGATCTCCGGCTGAGAAAGGGCACCAACGTGACTTCAGAACACACCAGCACCGTGCTCGACGCCAAGATCCCCGAAGGGCCGATCCAGGACAAGTGGACGAAGCATCGGTTCGACACCAAGCTCGTCAACCCGTCCAATCGGAGGAAGTACGACATCATCGTCGTCGGCACCGGCCTCGCCGGGGCCGGCGCAGCGGCGGCGCTCGGCGAACTCGGGTACAACGTGAAGGCCTTCACGTACAACGACTCGTCGCGACGAGCGCACTCGATCGCGGCCCAGGGCGGCATCAACGCGGCGAAGAACTACCCGAACGACAACGACAGCGTCTACCGGCTGTTCTACGACACCGTCAAGGGCGGCGACTATCGCTCCCGGGAGGCGAATGTCTACCGCCTCGCCGAGGTGTCGAACGCCATCATCGACCAGACGGTGGCCCAGGGCGCCCCGTACGCAAGGGAGTACGGCGGCCTGCTCGACAACCGGTCGTTCGGCGGAGCCCAGGTCTCCCGCACCTTCTACGCCCGCGGGCAGACAGGTCAGCAGCTCCTCCTCACCGCGTATCAGGCACTGGCCCGTCAGGTCGGTCTCGGCACGGTCGAGCTGTTCACCCGAACGGAGATGCTCGAGCTCGTCATGAAGGACGGGCGAGCCGTCGGGATCGTGACTCGCGATCTCATCACCGGCGAGATCAAGAGCCACTCCGCTCATGCAGTAGTCCTCGCCACGGGCGGCTACTCGAACGTGTACTTCCTGTCGACCAACGCGATGAACTGCAACGGGACGGCCGTATGGAGGGCTCACCGCAAGGGTGCACTGTTCGCGAACCCATCGTTCACCCAGATCCATCCGACCTGCATTCCGGCGAGCGATGAGCACCAGTCGAAGCTGACGCTCATGTCCGAGTCGTTGCGCAACGACGGCCGCATCTGGGTATCGAAGACGGCCGACGACGATCGCCCGGCGAACGACATCCCAGAGGACGAACGGGACTACTACCTCGAGCGGCAGTACCCGGCGTTCGGGAACCTCGTTCCACGTGACGTCGCATCTCGAGCGGCCATGCGGATGGTCGAGTCGGGTCGCGGTGTTGGGCCGCTCAAGAACGGCGTGTACCTCGACTTTGCGGATGCAATCAACCGACTCGGCCGCAAGACGATCGAGGACCGCTACGGGAACCTGTTCGAGATGTACGAGCGCATCACGGATGAGAACCCGTACGAAGTTCCGATGCGCATCTACCCGGCCCCCCACTACACGATGGGCGGTCTCTGGGTGGACTACAACCTGGAGACGACGATCCCCGGCCTGTTCGCATCCGGCGAAGCGAACTTCTCCGATCACGGTGCGAACCGGCTCGGCGCCTCCGCCCTCATGCAGGGCGTCGCCGACGGCTACTTCGTGCTCCCGGCAACGATCTCCGGGTATCTCGCGAACTGGCTCAACGTCGCTCCGGTCTCGACCGACGACGACGCCTTCGTCGATGTGGAACGCGAGGTGAAGGAGCGGACAGAGCAGTTCTTGTCGATCAACGGAACGCACTCGGTCGACTACTTCCACCGGCGCCTCGGGAAGATCATGATCGACAAGTGCGGGATGTCTCGCGATCGCGAAGGACTCGAATGGGCACTCGAGGAGATACCCAAGATCAAGGCGGAGTTCTGGAGCGATCTCAAGGTCCTCGGCACCGACGAGTCGATGAACCAATCGCTCGAACGTGCCGGCCGGGTCGCCGACTTCTTCGAACTTGCCGAGTTGATGGTGCGCGACGCACTCGACCGTGAGGAGTCGTGCGGTGGCCACTACCGGGTCGAGCACCAGACCGAAGACGGCGAAGCGAAGCGCGACGATGAGAACTTCGCATTCGTGTCCGCATGGGAGTGGAACGAAGAAGGCGATCCACCGACCCGGCACAAGGAACCGCTCGAGTTCGAGTACGTGGCCCTGACGCAGAGGAGCTACAAGTGATGGACCTCACCCTCCGCGTGTGGCGGCAAGCAGGACCCGACGCCGAAGGCGACTTCAAGACGTACGAGGCAAGCGACATCAGTCCCGACGCCTCGTTCTTCGAGATGCTGGACGAGGTGAACGAGCACCTCAACGACCAGGGCGAG
>JBDLHX010000127.1:0-6109 GCA_039715165.1 Actinomycetota bacterium | reverse complement strand
GCTCGCGGAGACCGCGTACCGTCTCGGTCACGGCGATCTCTCGGTTCGCGTCGACCCGGACGGACCGCCCGAGATCGAGGAAGTCGGCCTCGAGCTCAATCGACTGGCGAACCAGATCGAGCGGCTCCTCCAGCAGGAGCGTGAGACAGCGGCCGATTTGGCACACAGGCTTCGAACGCCACTCACTGCTGCTCGACTGAGTGTGGAGGGTCTGGATGACGAGTCGCAGAAGGAGCGGCTCAATCGTGACCTCGATGAGCTGGAACGGACAACCGACTTCATCATCAATGAGGCGCGTCGGCCGGTCCGCAGGGAAGTCGAGGAGTGGTGCGATCTCGCCGATGTGGCCAGTGCGCGGGTGGACTTCTGGAGCCCTCTGGCGACCGAGCAGGGCCGAAGCGTGAACGTCACCATTACCTCCCAACCGGCACCTCTCGCGCTTCCGCAGGGTGATGTCGAGGCGGTGATCGACGCCCTCATCGAGAACGTTCTCTCGCACACGGCCGACGGGGTCGAGTTCTTGGTCGACGTGGAGAGGGACGGCGCCGACGCGGTGTTCGTTGTGGAGGATGCCGGTCCCGGCTTCGTCGACGGCTCGGCGGTCGATAGAGGCTCCTCCAGTGGAGAATCGACAGGGCTCGGCCTCGACATCGTTCGGCGCACCGTGGAGGAGGCAGGCGGCTCGTTGACAGTCGGCGAGTCACAGGCCCTCGGCGGAGCGGGCGCCGTGGTGCGGTTCCCCATCGATTCCGACGCCTGACACGGGCGTTTCGCGCACGTTGGTGCTCAGTTAGCGCGCAGTTATCACCTGACCTCGCATCGTTGCGGGCATCAACCGCCATCGAGGAGGGAACATGCCAAGTTCGCAAGGTACAAAGCGCTCCGGCTCCAGGCTCACAGGAGCGATCGCCGCCGGTCTGTTGTTGGTGCCGGCCACCGCCATCGCAGCGCTTGCGATCGTCGGGTCGGTGTCCCGGCCGCCTGCCGCTGTTGCGGCAACTGATCTTTCGACGACCTCAACGACGGGCGCTCCTGAGACGTCGCTCACCACGAGCACAACGGTGACGGACGATGAGCGAACTGACGAGGAGGCGATTCAAGACGCCTGCACCCTCGATGCACAGGAGTTGCTCGAAAAGGAGCTCGACGCATCGATCACCGAGGTCGAAGCTGCCGCACTCGACGCTCTTCGCGAGATCTGCGAAGCACACGACCTGCCCATTGCCGGGCCGCCCGTTCCGGAGCCGATCGTGCAGGTCGTGAGCGTCCGTGGTCCGTCGTCGTCGTCGATCGCGGCCGACGATCAGGGCGATGACGACGCCACCTACGACGACGAGGACGACGACGAGGATCACGAGGATGACGAAGACGAAGACGAAGACGAAGAGGACGACGACGACGAGGATCACGAGGATGAGGAAGACGATGAGGACGAGGGCTGATGCGTTGGATCCCGGCGCTCGGCGGCGTCATTGCAACTGCGGCGGGCCTGCTCGTGCTCGTATCCGTCACACAGGCGACCGATGCGACCGCCGAAGCAACAGCGGGCCCGGGCTTCCATGACGGTGTGATCGCGTCGGAGATGAATTCCGACCGGCAGGGTGTCGTGTGGTCGACGGAAGAAACAGCGGTCATCGAGGTCGAAGTGCCGGGGTTGCCCGCAGCGATCTCGAGAGCCCTCGGCGCGGAGGGTTATACCGAGCTGATAACCGAGACGCGTCTCGACGGCATGCTCTCTCCGACGTTGACGCGGGTGCTGACCGCCGAGGGTGCAGTTCTCGTGATCGAGTCCGAGGAGGAAAGGTAATGGCAGCACGCCGACTCACCGTCAGCCGCATGGCCGGCATCGCGGCATGGACCACGGCTTCGGTCACGTGGAGCACTGCCATCGTCGCTTTGGCGAACAGTCCCCAGGCGCCGGTTGAGCCGGCCACGCCGGAAGACGTGGCGCTTCCTCCACCCGTCGAGCTGGAGCAGGTCGTTCTCGAGGCGCTGCCGACGATGCCCGAGTCAGGTCTCGTGGTGCTTCGCTACGCGGCCGCGGAGCGTCCCGAGGCCCAGGTGATCGTGCGGCGAGTTGTCTCGAGCAGTTCAAGCAGCGCAGCGCCGCGTTCTGCGGCGCCGACGCGTGAGAAGAGCTCCGGCTCATGACCCCGGCAACGTTCAAGGCGATGGGGACAACGCTGCGCGTGCACGGAGCCGGCGATCCTCAGCGCGTCCGATCGGCGTTCGCTCGCCACGAGCGGCGATTCAGCCGGTTCCTCGACGACAGTGAGCTGTCCCGGATCAATGGGCGCCGGGGGCGGTGGACGCCCGTGTCACGAGAGATGGCCGAAGTGCTGGCATCGGCTGCCGACATGCGAGCACGAACCGGGGGACTGGTTGACATCGGAGTCGGGGAAGCGGTGAGCCGATGGGGGTATGACCGAACGTTCGCCGAAGTAGGCGAGATCGATGCCTTCCCGACAAGGTCAGAAGACCCGAGGTGGGCTCTCGACGGTGATCGGATCTTCGTTGCTCCTCAGACGCGATTGGACCTCGGTGGCATCGTCAAGGGATGGTCGTGCGACCGCGTGATCGACGCCGCAGACGCCGATGTGGTGTCGGCAGGAGGTGACATCCGGTCGATTGACCCGACGCTCGTCATCGAGATCGTCGATGGGGGCGGCCAGCGAGCAGCGGACGTCGAAGTCGGCGTCGGAGCCCTCGCGACGAGTTCGACAGTGAAGCGGCGGTGGAAGGTGGGCACGTCCGAAGCAAACCACCTCATTGATCCGCGAACGATGCGACCAACACGATCTCCCATCGTGAGCGCATCGGTGCTCGCCGACACCGCAGTCGAGGCCGAGGCCGGGGCAAAGGCGGTGTTGCTCCAAGGTGTCGACGGCCTCGCATGGGCGGACCGCCAGGCATGGATTCGCAAGGCGATCGTGATCTGGCACGACGGTTCCGTGTATGCCAACGGCACTCGGATGGCCTCATGAGTCTCACGTGGTTCGTCATCCGAGGGTCGGGGGTCGTCGCGTTCGGTCTTCTCACTGCATCCCTGGTGTGGGGGTTGATGGTGTCGAGCAAGGTCTTCGGTCGAGCCGTGAAGGCGAAGGGCCTCCAGTGGCTTCACGAGTCGCTCGGCCTCGGAGCGGTGATTGCCACCGTGGTTCACGTCGTGGCGGTCTGGCGAGACGAGTTCATCGAGTTCACCTGGCTCGACATCCTCCTGCCGGGAGCAGCCGATTGGGAGCCTCTGGCGACGGCGCTCGGCGTCGTGGGCCTCTGGACCTTGGTTGTCGTGTCTCTGAGCTTCTACGTCAAGCGCTGGATTGGTCAGACCGCATGGCGCCTGCTGCACTATCTGTCGTTCGGTGCATTCCTCGCAGCGTTGAGCCATGGGGCCATCGGGGGGACCGACACCGGCAACCCCTTCCTGGTCGGGTTCTACCTGTCGTCGTTGGTCGCCGTCGTGATGCTCACAGCGATACGGATCCTCACCTCCGGCGAACCGAGGTCGCGCGCGTCGCTCGGATAGAGTCGCGGTCATGGACCTTGATCTTCGGACAGCGCTCGAGCCAGTACGTGGGCTCCCCGTCCCCTGGTACGTCGCAGGAGGTTGGGCTATCGACCTCTTCGTCGATCGTGTGACGAGAGACCACCACGACGTGGACATCCTCGTTGCCCGCGATGACCAGGGTGCTGTTTTCGACCACTTCTCCGATCGGACGCTGTTCAAGGTCATCCCGCACCCGTGCGGCCGCGTCGGACAGGGGACACTCGTGGCCTGGGACGGCAGGTGGCTCAAGCTCCCCATCCACCAGGTCTTTGCCGATGACGCCGCTGGGAATCGGATCGAGACGCTCTTCGGTGAGATCGACGGCGGCATCTGGCGCTACCGGCGGAATCCCAAGGTGAAGCGGCGCCTTGCCGACGCGGTGCTCGAGAGCAAGGACGGCATCGCATTCCTTGCGCCCGAGATCGTTCTGCTCTTCAAGGCGCCGCTGATGCGGGAGTGGGACGAGAGCGACTTCGCGACTGCGCTGCCGCTGATGACCTCCGAGCAACGCAAATGGCTGGCAAATGCCCTGCGGCGCTCACACCGCAGCCACCCGTGGCTCAGGCAACTCTCCTAGTCTGCGGCCATGGAACGACTCGAGAATCTCAGCCCCGGAACGCCGATTCTCTGGGGAGGGAACCGCATCACGCGAGTGAGCGAGGACCTCGCATCGGCGTTCAAACCGGGCGATTCGCTCATCGTGATGCAGACCGACGGAACGCTCCTCCACGTCCCTGCCGCCGAGCAAGCGGTGGCAACTGAGGCCGTCGACTCCGCCGTCGATGCGTTCGACGAGATGGGCGGTGTCCCGGATGAGCGCATCTCGGAGTTCTACGAGCTCTTCGCCTCGACGCTTGCCGACGACAACTCGTTTGCCGCGATCGCCGCGGCGAACCGATCGGATGTGGCCAGGGCGAAGTCGAGAGGCCGCTCGGCGACACGGCTCGTCTTGAGCGACCGGATGCGAGCCGGCATGATCGAGGGATTGCGCTCATGGCGTGACGCCCCGACCGGGCGGGGGAGTGTCGCCGAGACGATCGAGCACTCCGGATGGCGTGTCGATCAGGTGCGTGACCGGCTCGGCGTCGTCGGGTTCGTCTTCGAGGGAAGGCCGAACGTGTTTGCCGACGCGACCGGCGTGCTGCGCAGCGGGAACACCGTCGTCTTCCGCATCGGTTCGGATGCGCTCGGAACGGCTCGTGCCATCGTTGCTCATGCCCTTCGACCGGCACTGTCGCTCGCGGGTCTTCCGGCCGGCGCAGCTGTGCTCGTCGACAGTGCATCGCACGCAGCGGGTTGGGCGATGTTCTCCGACCCGCGCCTGTCGCTCGCCGTTGCCAGAGGCTCGGGTGCCGCAACATCGCAGCTCGGAGCGGTCGCCCGACAGGCAGGGAACGCCGTGAGCCTGCACGGGACCGGAGGAGCGTGGATCGTGGCGGGGCCGGCCGCCGACGCGGACGCCTTCGGCGCAGCGGTGTACCACTCCCTCGATCGCAAGGTGTGCAACACCCTGAACACGTGCTGCATCGTCGAGGAGCGAGCCGGCGATCTTGTCCCGGCCTTCCTCAACGCACTCGAGAAGGCTGGGGAGCGGAGAGGTGCGAAGCCGAAGCTCCACGTCCTCGAGTCGTCCGTCCGTGACGTCCCGAAAGCGTGGTTCGCACGTCGCGTGCCGGTCACGCGAGCCGACGGCGACCACGACGAGTACCAGGCGGAGCCGATCGCCGAGGCCGGTCTCGGCGACGAGTGGGAGTGGGAAGAGAGCCCAGAGGTGACGCTGGCGATCGTGCCGGCGGTCGAAGACGCATCGCGGCTCTTCAACCGCTACAGCCCGAAGTTCGTCGTCTCCCTCGTTTCGAACGACGCCGATGAGCACGAGCGGTTCTTCGGTCTCGTCGACGCCCCCTTCGTCGGCAATGGCTTCACCCGGTGGGTCGACGGCCAGTATGCCCTCGACAAGCCCGAACTCGGCCTCTCAAATTGGCAGCACGGACGGCTCTTCGGACGCGGGGGGATCCTGTCGGGCGATTCGGTCTACACGATCCGCAGCCGGGCCACGCAGGACGACCCGAACATCGGGAGATAGAGCGAAGAGGACGCCACGGGACGCGCCCGCGAGTCTTCACCGTCCCCCCTGCTGCGAAGCAGAGCTTCGCCGCGTCCCCCCGCCCGGACGGTCGGGGGGACATGCGTTGTGGGGAGGCGTCTGCTCTCTCTTGAGGAACCGCGGATCCAGGCTTCGGCCGGGGGGGACATGCGTTGTGGGGAGGGCGTGACTCAGGTGATGACGAGGTTGACCAGATTCGGAGGCCGGGCGATCACCTTGCGGACCTCACCGGTCTTCAGCCACTCCTGGATGCGCTCCGACGCCATCGCCGCTGCAACCGCGTCCTCTTCGCTCACGTCCGGCGCCACCTCGACGCGGTCCCGCACCTTGCCGTTCACCTGGACGACGAGGGTGACCGTCTGATCGGCGGCGACGCTCGGGTCGGACTCCGGCCACGCTTGGAGATGGATGCTCTCCGTGTGTCCGCGCTGCTGCCACAGCTCCTCGGTGACATG
>JBDLHX010000126.1:0-6156 GCA_039715165.1 Actinomycetota bacterium | reverse complement strand
CGTGCTCATGACCCGAAGGTCGCCCGGCTGTTCGCCGTTCCGTGGTCGGATGGGATCCTCACTTCGGTCGAGCCCTATTCGGTCGAGCCCTATTCGGTCGAGCCCTATTCGGTCTCGACCTCGGGCCTTGCGCCTTCGGTGTGTTCCTGCCTCGCGGCTCACTTCCGCTGTGATCCCCAGGTGCGTTCCTTGTGCGGCTTCGGCGAGAGTAGAAGGTTCAAATCCCGCCCCCGCTACGAGGAAAACCCTTGGGAACCACATGTCCCGAGGGTCTTCTCGCGCAGCGGGGTTTGCCGTTTCGGGAGTCTTGCCGGGCGTTCTACCGGCCTCAGCCGGTAGAAGCCTCCGGGACGATCAAGCTCTCGAGCATCCGGGCTGTTTCAGCCTGCATGCCTGGGAGGACATGTTGGTAGGCGGCCATCGTAGACGCGGGGGAGGAGTGTCCGAGACGCTCGGAAACGACGCTGAGTGGCACTCCTGCCATGAGCAATCCCAAGGCGGTTCGGTCCCTGGCGTTCTCGGCCAGCATCCTGCCTGCCCCCGTCGATAGCCAAGATCCATCACGACAGCGAGGACGCGTCTCCTCATCGCGGCATCGACACGAGTGCGATCGCTGAAGGAGCGAGATGCCGTCGTAAAAGAGGCCCTGTGAGTTCTGCAACGTGGCGGATGGCGTGTCTCTTCACGCGCACATGCCGCCTAGTTGACGTACCCACATCCATCAACGTATCATGTGAGTAATCGATTTCTCAAGCAGGCAAGGGAATCCAATAGCAATGTCAGGAATCGCAGGGAATCGATTACTGCTGTCAACGTCGCACGCAAGAGTTCCTGCGATTGGCAGTGGCGCACGCGGCGACACCGCTATTCAGACGGTGCCCGATCTGGTCGGCCATCCCCAGCACTTGAGCGAGACCGCGGCCCGTGCGACGCGCTGGTTGGCTGGAATGGCGGCAGAGGCCGTCGAGTCACGCACCCCGGCAACACACGATATCAAGTGTGCCTTCGTTGCGATCGGAGGTGCGGCGGCATGACCAGATCAACGCTGTCCCACGATACGACCGCTCCGACGCCCTCGAAGGCAAAGGGGCGGCTGGGGTACTGGCTGGTCGGCGGCCTTGTGTTGATCGCCCTGGCGCTGTTGGTCCCGAACTTCGCGACGCAACAGAACCTATCCAATGTCACCGTGCAGGCCAGCGGAGTTGGGCTCATGGCAATTGGTGGGGCGTTCGTGCTCATCGGCGGCGGCATCGATCTGTCAAGTCCGGCCACGATGGCCCTCTCCGCCGTCGCCGGAGCGATGGTGCTGGATTGGTACGGACCCCTCGCGGGTGCCCTTGCCATGCTCGCTGTCGGCTGCATCGTCGGAATTGCCAACGGATTCGCCGTGGCACGACTGAAGATGGTGCCACTCATTGTGACTCTCGCAATGATGGTGACGGTCACAGGGATCAACACGTCGATCACGAGCGGTCGAAGCTTCATCGTGCCCTCGTCTCTGTCTGACGTGATCGACGGCAGCATCCTGGGCATCCCGGTACCGGCGATGATCTTCATCGGTTTCACGGTCATTGGGGGCCTGATCGCTCACAGGACGGTCGTCGGACGATGGCTGTACATGACGGGCGTCAACCCCGAGGCCGCCTTCTCGGCTGGTGTGCCGGTTGCCCGGGTACTTGCCGCAACATACGTCGCATCCGGGTTCCTGGCCGGAGTTGCGGGTCTCGTCATCGCCTCGCGGGCAGGCGCCGCGGGAGTCACCCTTGGACCTGATGTGCTGGTTCTCGATGTGGTTGGTTCCGCTGTAATCGGTGGTGTCTCCATCTATGGCGGACGTGGGAGCCCGGTGGGTGCCGCACTTGGTGCTGTGGTGCTGGCGGTACTTGCGAACGTTGCCAACCTGGTCGGGATTCCTTTCTACACGACGCTCCTGCTGAAGGGACTCGTGATCATCGCGGCCTCTGGGGTCGACCGTTTCGTGTTCGTGCGAGCGAGGGATCGAGCATGACGGTGCTCTCAGCGAGAGGGGTTTCGAAGGCATTCCCTGGAGTACAGGCATTGAGCGAAGTAGGGCTCGGGGCAGAGTCGGGCGAGGTTGTGGGCGTTCTTGGTGTCAACGGCGCAGGCAAGTCAACACTCATGTCGATCCTGGGTGGACTCGTCCACGCCGACGATGGAGAAATCCTCTTGGACGGGGCGCCGATCTCACCCCAGGATCCTGCCGCCGCGGCTCGTCTTGGGATCGCCCTCATCCATCAGGAGCCTTCGATCAGTCCGACGATGACCGTTCTCGAGAACCTGTTCGCGACGTCTTTCCCAACCAGACACGGTCTTCTGGATCGATCCAGCATGCGGGAGCGGGCGAATCGCGTCCTCGACCACATGGGCGTGACGTTGGACCTCGATGAGCCCGGATCTCAGCTCAGTCAGGCCCAGCGTCAGTTGGTCGAAATCGCTCGAGCTCTCTTGGCGAATCCGCGGGTCGTAATCTTCGATGAACCCACGTCCTCGTTGGATGACAACGAGCGTCAAGCCCTCTTCTCCCTGATTCGGGAGCTGAAGGACGGCGGCGCGGTCGTTCTCTACATCACCCACTTCATCGATGAGGTGTTCACTGTCTGCGATCGCGTCGTCGTGCTCCGAGATGGGCGCAATGCCGGAGAGGTGGGGACACAAGAGGTAACCCACGATGACCTCATTCGGCTCATCGTCGGTGACGAGGTCGTCGAGAGGCCGCGCGACTCCCGGATCGCCGGAGAGACGGCGCTTCGAGTTCGCGACCTCCGAGCAGCCGATTCCGAGTACGGGTGGTCGTTCGATCTCGCCGAGGGTGAGATCGTCGGACTCTGGGGATTGCTCGGATCGGGCCGGTCCACCCTGTTGCGTTGTTTGATCGGCCTGCACCCAACAGCAGAGGCGGAACTCGAAGTCCGCGATGCCACCGGGGCAATGGTTGCCACTACGCCCCGAGCTCTCTTCAGGCGATCTGGGTACGTGCCTGAGGATCGCCACAGACAGGGGTTGGCGCTCTCCCTTTCGGTCAGGGCGAACCTCACAATCTCGGCACTCGGCTCGTTGGCGCGTCTCGGATGGGTCTCCTCTGCTGAGGAGGCGGCAGCGGTGACGCACGCAATTCAAGCGGGAGGAATCAAAGTCGCCAGCTCCGAACGCCCAGTCAGCGTGCTCAGCGGCGGGAACCAACAGAAGGTCGTCCTGAATAGGCACATCATTCGCGAGCCGAGGTTCTGGATGCTCGACGAACCCACGAGAGGCCTCGACGTCGGTGCTCGGGGCGAGGTTCATGACTCGATTGCTGCGATGGCCGACGCCGGAGCGACAGTGCTCATGGTCACCTCGGACGTCGACGAACTACTCCAGTTGTCCGACCGCGTATTGGTGTTGAGCCGACACGGCGACCTGACGTCTCGATCCGCGGGTGTGGAGAAGGATGAACTCATGCGGCTCGCGCAGGCGAGTCGGTCCGAGACAGTACTGGCGAGTCGGTCCGAGACAGTGGCGAGGGAAGCGTGAGTCGATTGAGCGAGCACCTGAGGTTCAGCGGATTCGCGATCACGTTGATCGTTCTTGTCGTCGGATTCGCTCTCGTCGTTGACCGGTTCGCCACCGTTGCGAATCTCGCATCCCTCGCCCACACAGCGGCACCGCTGATGATCATTGCCGCTGGCCTGACGTTTCTCATGATCGCTGGTCGGATTGACATCTCGGTGGGTTCCACCGCCTTCGTTGCGACCGTCGTTGGGGCACGGTTCATGAGCGAGTGGAACCTGAACCCTCTCCTAGGGGTCGCTCTGATCGTTGCGGTCGGAGCGCTCGTCGGAGCGGTGAACGGGACTCTCGTGACGCGTCTGGACCTCGATCCTCTGGTCGTGACACTTGGGATGATGATCGCTCTACGCGGAGTCGCCCTGTCGGCGATGGGTGGAACGGTTGTCCGACTCCCAGAAGCGTTCTCCGTCATGTCGCGGGCGAAGATCGGGCCGGTGTTCCTGGATTCTCTGTTGGCTTTGCTGATTCTCGTCGTCGGCCAACTCATCCTTGTACGAACAGCGCCTGGGAGACAGCTTGTCGGGATTGGGGATGACCGGGAAGTTGCGCGCAGTTTCGGATTCCCCGTCCGGTCACGGACTTTCCAGGCGTTTGTCGCCTGTTCAGCGCTGGCTGCTTTTGGCGGTGTCGTGTCGGCGTCCCAACTGGGAGCCGTCAACACGACGTTTGGCGCCGGCATGGAGTTCCTTGGCATAGCAGCGGTTGTTCTCGGCGGTACGAGCCTGTTTGGCGGGAGAGGGAGCTTCTTCCCCGGTGCGGTCATCGGAGTTGGAATCCTCGTCGTCATCCAGAACGGTTTGACGCTTCTGGCGGCGTCCCCGTACGCGTACCCAATCGTTCGTGGACTCGTGATCTTCGTGGCGATGTATGCGGATGCTCTTCGAAGCACACGCCAGGACAAGCGAAAACCCAAGGCGGCTGCACCGCCTCCCCGCGAGTTGCAGCCAACGGCATGACACGGGAGCGCGAGAGGCGCTCAACACAACGAGAAGGAGGGATTGGAATGGGAAACAGGACTATTCGGAACAAGGGAGTGATTGCGCATCGACCGCGAACTCGGCATCTGCTTCTCGCCGTCGCCCTGTTCGCGACCACATTCGGCGCGCTTGTCGCCGTCGACGACGCAGCCCTGGCCGCTTCGAAGGCCCACTGCAACACGGAGATGGCCGCAGGCACACATGTCTTGGACGTGGACGGCTACGACGTGCTGCTGTACGTCCCCGAAAGCGCCCGGAAGAAGCACGTTCCGCTGGTCGTCAATCTGCACCCTTCCTTCGGCACCGGTGACGCAACGCTGACCGAGAGCTTGCACGTGGCCGACGAGAACGGCTTCGCGATGCTGACACCTTCGGGACCCGTCGACCTCCAGGTCCTGGTCCCTTGGTTCAACGAGCCGGGCTTTGAATGGAATGTGCCCGGTGTGCCGTTGTTCAGTATCCCAGGGAGCTCCGCTCCGCCTGAAACGCGTGACGACGTGGAGTTCATCGAGCACGCGATCGACGCGGCTGCAGAAGCCATGTGCATTGATCTGGCCCGGGTGTATGCGATGGGCTTCTCGGGAGGCGCTCGGATGGCGTCGCAGCTTGCGTGTGATCTCGGCGATCGGATCGCTGCTGTGGTGCCGATCGCCGGGGTTCGGTTCCCGCTGGCTTCCGACGCCACCGACTTCGAACTCCCGGACTCGCAGGACTGTGCTCCAGTTCGCAACATCCCGATATTGGCGATCCATGGGCTGATCGATGGGACGAATCCCTGGGCTACCGGCACGCCCGGAACGGCGTGGAGTTACTCGGGAGAGACCGCGGTCGACCGTTGGGTCGACTTCAACTCGTGTCGCGAGACGCCCTACGTAACGGCCATGACCGATGACATCGATCTCATCGAGTACCGAGCGTGTCACAACAACGCCGACGTCACCGTCGTGATGGTGAACAACGGTGGACACGCGATTCCCGGTCATGTGAACCCGTATTGCCCTGAGCCCTGCAACACCGACGAGGTCGACGGGTACGACCTCGCGTGGGACCTGCTCGCTCCGTACAAGTTGCCTGGGAAGTACGTGGCCGCGCTCAGCAAGGGTTAGCACCGACCGTGACCGGGGTGAGCCCGGCAACCGCAAGTTGCCGGGCACACCCAACGAGATGACATGACATAGGAGCGCAGTCGGCGCTCAACACGAGAAGAAGGAGAACAGGGATGAGGAACAGGATCACTCGGGGCAAGGGGATTGCACTCGCTGCAGCCTTTGCCCTCGTGCTCACAGCCTGCAGCAGTAATGGCGCTGACGAGACAACAACAACAGCTGCAGCGACCGAGACAACAGCTGCAGCGACCGAGACAACAGCTGCAGCGACCGAGACAACAGCTGCAGCGACCGAGACAACAGCTGCGGCTCAGGATGACATGGTCATCGGACTGTCGCTGAACTCGAGAGCGTCGGCAATCTTCGTCGCCCTTGCCCAATACTTGGTCGACTACTCCGCGGAGTACGGGGAAGAGATCGGCCGCAACATCACTGTCATCGAGACAGTCGCCGACGATGATCCCACGAGGCAGAACGCGGACATCGACGACCTCATCAGCCAGGGT
>JBDLHX010000125.1:0-6195 GCA_039715165.1 Actinomycetota bacterium | reverse complement strand
CTCGGGCGCGTCCCCCCGTCCCTTGCGGTCCGGGGGGACATGGGTTGTGGGGTGGCGTGCGCTCTCGCCCCAGAAACCGTGGATTGAGGCTGCGTGGGGGAGAAACCCTTGGCACCGCTACAACGCAAAGAAACCGTGGATTGAAGCTGAGGGGGAGGAGAAGGCCGGTTCGTTGAGCTATCCCAGTGGGGCGAAGAGGTCGATGAGGTTCCCGTCGGGGTCGAACACCGTCGCATAGCGTTGACCCCAGAACGCATCGAACGGCTCCATCTTCGCCCGGTGCCCGGCATCGATCATCGCCGCGTAGGTCTCGTCGACCTGCGCCGCGCCGTCGCACAGGAACGCGAGGCCGATCCTGCCGCCACCCGACGGTGGCTCGTAGGACGGGTCGAACGATGCGATGACCGCTTCGGTGTCCAGCATGAGCCTGGTGCCCCCGGGCATCAACGCCTCCACGTGACCCTCAGCCTCACCTCCGTCTGGGAACTCGAGCCCGAGGAGACGGTAGAACGCGACGGAGCGACTCATGTCGGACACGGTGATGCCGATGGCGTCGAATCGTGGAGTCATGAGGCAATTCTGTCACACCGGGGTGACACGATGAGGGCATGCGAGCCGACGGCGGACCGAACATCCTCCACGCCGACCTCGATGCGTTCTACGCCTCGGTCGTTCTCTTGCGTCGGCCCGATCTCATCGGAAAGCCGATGGCGGTCGGCGGCGGCGTCGTGCTCTCCGCAACCTACGAGGCCCGAGCGATGGGTGTTCGGGGCGCGATGCGCATCGGTGAGGCTCGCCGCAAGTGCCCCAAACT
This sequence comes from Actinomycetota bacterium, assembly GCA_039715165.1. Taxonomy (GTDB): domain Bacteria; phylum Actinomycetota; class Acidimicrobiia; order Spongiisociales; family UBA5794; genus JAHEEL01. The sequence goes on along the minus strand of JBDLHX010000125.1, from coordinate 5,381 downwards.
CATTGTCGTGTCCGGCGAATTCGGGGATTACGTCTCGTACAGCGACCGCGTCTTCGACGTGTTCCGGGACTTCACCCCGCTCGTGGAACCCATCTCGATCGACGAGGCGTTCCTCGACATCTCAGGCGCAACCCACATCTTCGGAGGAGCGTTGAGCATCGCGGAGCAGATCCGCGAGCGCGTGCGCAGCGAGACCGGGCTCCCCGTGTCGGTCGGCGGGGCGAAGACGAAGTTCCTCGCGAAGATCGCCAGCCGAGTGGCCAAGCCGAACGGCTCGCTCATCGTGGTACCCGGGAAGGAGCTCGAGTTCCTTCACCCGCTGAGCGTCGACCATCTCTGGGGCGTGGGGCCGGTCACCCTTGCGGAGTTGAGCGAGCTCGGCATCACCCGCATCGGCGACCTTGCCGAAGCGTCGATCGGCCTCCTCGCTTCGAGGATTGGGAAGGCCCGCGCCCACCACCTACGCGCCCTCGCCCGTAATCAGGACCCGCGCGGCGTCCTCCCCGGCCGTCGTGCCGTCTCCGTGGGCGCCCAGCGAGCGTTTGGTGGAGACGAGCGAGACCGCGATCTCCTGCGGGGAGTCCTCGCCCGGCTCGCTTCTCGCGTCGGTGCCCGGCTCAGGAAGAAGGGGAGGGCGGGTCGCACGCTGACCGTACGAGCCAGGTTCCGGGACTTCGAGTCGATCACGCGTGCGACGACGATGCGCACGCCGAGCGCCTCGAGCGCCGTCCTCTACCGCACTGCGCTCGACCTGACCGACGGGATCCTCGCCGAGGTACCCGACCGTGGACTCAGCCTCCTGGGAATCTCCATGTCGAATCTCGTGCCGGCCTCCCCCCTCCAGCTCGAACTCCCCCTCTTCGACGCTGGCTTTGCCGGTGGCAGCCCGCGCGAACTCGAGCTCCAGGCGCTCGACGCTGCCGTCGACGACCTGCGCGAGCGATATGGCAGAGGGGCCGTCGGTCCCGGCTCCGACCTCCTCGGCGAACGATCCGCGTTCGGCGAGGGCCTGTCCGACATCATGACCCGGGACTGATCACGCGTTCTACGGGCCGACTTCGACGTATCGCGACGATCCGAAGAGAGGGCCGACGTCGAGACCCATGCGACTCCACAGCGCTCGCGGCAGGCCGAGGTCGGCAACGTAGAGGGGGCGGACGTTGCGGAGGCCCTCCTTCGGCAGAGCGAGGGTCAGCGTCGCTCTCGGCTCCATGGCTCCCGGGTACCCGTGACCGGACGGGAAGTCGAGCGAGATCACGATGTGGCCGGGGGACCAGTCGGCGAGCATTGCTGCCTGGCCACGCAACGGGCCGTCAAGGCCATACCCGACGAGCGCATCGACGACGACCGGCGCGTCCGGGGGGTCGGCCGTTGGTTCGATCCCCATCTCGCGCAAAGTAGCGAGATGGTGGCGGGCCGCCTGCCCGGGAGAGCCAGACGCGACGACGACAGAGACGTCGCGTCCTCGGTTCACCAGATGACGCGCAGCGCAGAGACCGCCTCCACCATTGTTGCCGCCACCCGCGAGGACGACGACGGCGCCGTTCGGAGCGAGTTCGTCGACGAGCGCTGCGAGGGAAGCACCGGCATGCTCCATCATTTGGAGCAGCGTGATCCCGAACTCCTCGATCGCGAGGCGGTCGGCCTCGATCATCTGCTCGATGGAGAGCCAGGGAAGATCCGAAGGGGCGACCGTCCGAACGTCCATCAGTCGATTCCTCCGCACATCCCGATGCCCGTCCTCCCGTGAACCCCCTGGCGCCGGTGCGCGCCACGTCCCGACACTACGCTCTCGCCGATGGCAGCCGAATCCAAGAAGCTTGTTCTCCTCGCCCTCGTTGCAAACTCACTCATCGCGGTCACGAAGTTCGTCGCGGCGGCGATCTCCGGCAGCTCGGCGATGCTCTCGGAAGGTATTCACTCGGTTGCCGACTCCGGCAACCAGCTGTTCCTGTTGCGTGGACATGCTGCATCCCGGTTCGAGCCGAGCGTCCAGCACCCCTACGGACGGGGCAAAGAGCTCTACTTCTGGAGTTTCATGGTCGCCGTCTTCCTCTTCGTCGGCGGATCGGTTCTGTCGATCGTCTCCGGCGTCAACAAGATCCGGCACCCGCACGAGCACGGGGCCGAAGGATTCTGGCTCTCGCTTGGCGTGCTGGCCATGGCGGCGTTCTTTGAGGGTGTTGTCGCATTCCGGCCCGCTCTCAAGGAATTCAATCGGCAGCGGGCAGGGCGGACCATCACCAAGACGGTGAAGGAGTCGAAGGATCCGTCGCTGCTCGTCGTGCTCTTCGAAGACAGCGCGGCAATGGTCGGCCTCTTCATCGCCGCCGTGGGGTTGACCGCCACGCAGGTCACCGGAGACGGCGTGTGGGACGGCGTCGCGTCGGTCCTCATCGGTCTCCTCCTCGCCGGCGTCGCCTGGGTGCTCGCCGTCGAGATGAAGTCGCTCCTCATCGGCGAGTCGGCAACGCGCGAGGAACGGGCGAGGATCCGCGCCGCTGTGCTGTCGGTGGGAGAAGCGAGGAGCGTCGACCGGCTCCTCACCATGCAGCTCGCCCCCGACGAGATCCTCGTCACGTTGGATGTCGAGTTCGACGACAACCTCGACAGTGAGCGCATCGAGTCGGCGATCGTCGCGATGGAAGGGAAGATCGTCGATGCGGTCCCAGAGGCGACGCGGATCTTCATCGAGCCGGTGGACCGATGAGAGCCTCAGCCCCAGCAACATCCGGCAACCTCGGACCCGGATACGACGTCCTCGGGCTCGCTCTCGACCTGCGTTGTGTTGTGGATGCCGTACCGGCGGATCAGATGACCGTCGACGACGGCGACGGACCCGTGCCGCTCGAACCCGGCGACATGCTGTTCAGCGCCGTCACGGCCGCCGTCGGCCGGCCGATGGCGCTGACGGTGGACAACGCTATTCCTCGCGCCCGCGGCCTGGGCTCATCGTCGGCCGTGATGACCGCAGCGGCGGCAGCGTCGGTGAGGGCGCAGGGACGAGAGCCGGATCGGCAGCGGATCTTCGAGATCGTCGCGGCGATCGAAGGGCACGCTGACCAGGCGGCGCCTGCCGTGTGGGGCGGCCTCTACGCGGTCGGGGTCAACGGCCCCCACCGTCTCGAGATCTCCGAACGGCTCATCCCGATCGTCGGAATCCCCAATACTCGCCTCTCGACGAAACGGGCGCGCCAGGTGGTGCCGACCGACGTCCCCATCGAAATGGCCGTGCGGAACATGTCCCGTTCCGTTCTCCTCATTGAGGGGCTGCGCACCGCAAACCGCGACGCGCTCAACGGGGCGCAGGGCGACGAGTTCCACGAAGAGCCACGCACCCCGTTGTCACCGGTGACGACGCGGATGGTGCAGGCGGCGAGAACAGCGGGAGCGCTCCACACGGCCTGGTCCGGTGCCGGTCCGACGGCGATCGCGTTCGCAACCGAAGAGACGCGGGTCGCGGTTTGGGCGGCGTTGGATGCTGTGCTGAGTGGTGACGGAACCGTGAAGATCCTCGCCGTCGATTACGAAGGTCTGCGTTAGCGGGAGGCCAACGCGGCCGACGGATCGGGTACCAGTCTGCGCGTAGAGTTGGGCGCGAGCCCAACACCGGAACCGGCCATGCTTGCTGAGCAGCAGTTCTCCACAGGGTCGATCACGATCAATTACGCGACGAGCGCTTCGGGCGGACCGCCGCTGGTGCTTCTCCACGGGTTCATGGGGCGCTGGCAGGACTGGCTCCCCATCGTTTCTGCGTTGGGCGCAGATTGGCGCATCTACGCACCCGACATGCGCGGCCACGGACGATCGAGCCGAGCACCGGACGGGGCCTACCGTCACATCGATTTGGTGGAGGATCTCATGGCGTTTCTCGAGGGAGTGGTCGCGGAGCCGGCAGTGCTCTTTGGCCACTCGGCCGGTGCCCCGGGCGCAAGCGACGTCGCTGGCTCGCACGGCGGCGCTGTGCGAGCCGTCATCATCGGTGACTTCCCCCTCGATTTCCCGTGGCTCGCCGACCTCGTGAGCACACCCGGAATGGTCGCCTATCACACGGCGGTGAGAAGCGCGACAGGGATGTCATCGCAGGACTCGCTCCAGGTGCTGGCCGCACTTCACCCGGAACTCGATCCGTCGAGGTTGGCTGCAATTGCGGAAGCTCTCACGGATCTCGACCCGCACGCGGTGGATTGCCATGCCGAGGGACGGCTCGGCGACTTCTACGGGGATCTCGATGGGGATGCGCTCCTACGCCGCGTCCAGACTCCAGTGGCGCTGCTGCAGGCCGATCCGGGGTCGGGTGGGCTCATGACCGATGGGTACGTTCAACATGCCCTCCCGCTACTTCGCAGCGGCACGCATCTTCGCTTGGATGGGATTGGCCACAACCTCGGCCTGGATACCGGCACGGCGGGTCCCCTGCTCGACGCCGTGATTCCCTATCTCGATTCGCTCTGAGTTGAGCGGCGTTGATCAGCGTGTTGACGAGCCAACGAGCCGGACCGACTCGATGAACGCGTCGAAGAGCCGGTGCGAAGGCTCGTCGCTGTTGTCGCCGAGGAACTCCGGGTGCCATTGGACAGCGAGGAGCGGCCACTCGTCGTCCTCGTGCTGGATGCCTTCGATCACGCCGTCCTGTGCCCAGGCGACGGCGCGAAAACCCGGAGCGAGGTCCTTGGTGGACTGATGGTGGATGGAGTTCACGCAAAGTTCGGTCGTTCCGACCGCCTTCGCGATTCTGGAGTTGGTGTCGATGGTGATCGACTGGTGGCAGTGGTAGACGGCGTTGCCCCTAACCGTGTGATCTGCCGACCCGATTGTCGAGGGGATGTCCTGGATGAGGGTTCCCCCAAGGGCGACATTCACCACCTGCAGTCCGCGACAGATGGCGAGTACCGGGAGCCGGCGGCGCTTCGCCTCGTGGACGATGGTGAACTCGAACTCGTCCCGGTCGAAGTTCGTCTTCCGGACCTCTTCGTGCGGTTCCTCGCCGTAGCGGTGCGGCTCAATGTCTCCGCCCCCGGTGAAGACGATCCCGTCGAGCCGGTCGAGGAGAGCAGGAACGTCGCCGTTCTGAACCGGCGGGAGGATGACAGGAAGGCCGCCGGCGCGCAGAACCGAGTCGGTGTAGGTGTGGCCGATGACGTGCGAGGGGAGTTCGCCCGACGCGCTGATAGCGGTCTTCGGCTGGGATGTGACTCCGATGATCGGACGCATCGGGGGAGTGTACCGGTGGGCTGAGAGTGTCACCGTTCCCGCAACGGAGTGACACCTGTTTGCGTAGTCGCCTATCCTCCGCGAACCTTATGGGTCCCGGCCGTCGTCCAACGCCGCCGGACACGGCCACCAGAACATCGAGAGAAGGTCTCCTGCATGGGTTCGCT
>JBDLHX010000124.1:0-6302 GCA_039715165.1 Actinomycetota bacterium | reverse complement strand
GATTACTCACACACATGTAATTCCCTCGATTAACCTCCCTGCGGTGCTGCTGAAGAAGCTTTCGCTCGTCGGCTTCAAGTCGTTTGCCGACCGGACCCGGCTCGAGTTCGACGCCGGGGTCAATGTCGTGGTCGGCCCGAACGGCTCCGGCAAGTCGAATCTCCTCGACGCGATCGCGTGGGTCATGGGAACACAGGCGACGCGATCCCTCCGAACCGAGAAGATGGAGGACGTGGTGTTCGCCGGAACGGCGACCCGGCCTGCGGTCTCCCGCGCCGAAGTGTCGCTCACGTTCGACAACAGCGACGGCTTCCTTCCCGTCGACCTGAACGAGATCACGATCACCCGCCGTCTCTATCGCGACGGCACCTCCGAGTACGAGATGAACCGCACCGCGTGCCGGCTCCTCGACATTCAGGAACTCCTCTCCGACGGAGGGGTGGGGCGGCACCAGCACGTTCTCGTGTCCCAGGGCCAGATCGGTTCGATCCTCATCGCGCGACCCGACGAGCATCGTGCCGTCATCGAAGAGGCCGCCGGCATCACGAAGCACAGGAGCCGCAGAGACCGGGCGATTCGTCGTCTCGACGCAACCGGGCAGGACGTCGACCGGCTCAACGACATCCTGGCTGAGAAGCGCAGAGCGCTCCGGCCTCTCAAGCGCCAGGCGAACGCCGCCGCCAGGCACGGATCAGTGAAGAGCGAAGCCAAGGCGCTTCGACTCTGGCTCGGCGGCGAGGCCGTTCGTGACCTCAGGAGTCGCAACGCCGAAGCGACCGGCGAACAGGCCACGCTGTCGGAGGCGCTCACCGCAGACGAGGCCGTCCACCACGACCTGCTCGTGCAGCTCACCGACCTTCGCGCATCGGCCGGAGACGTCGGTGCCGCACTCGAACGCGACACGGCCGCGGCCGCCCGGCTCGAGACCGTCGTCGAGCGGCTTCGCCGGTACGGTCTCGTCGCCCGAGAACGGCGTGTGGCGCTCGAAGGCCGTATCGAAGGGGCTGAGGAGCGCAGGGACGATCTCTCGCTCGAGGAGCGTGAGATCGCCGAGGCGATCGCCGAAGCCGAGGATGCGGAGCTGCGTGTCGGTGACGAGGCCGAGCGACGGTCGGTCGCTCTCCACGCTCTCGAGGACGAGGAGCGGGCACTCGCCGAGCAGGTGCAACTCCCCGCCGAAGGGCTCGTCGCGAACCTCCGAGGCGACCTACGCGCGCTCGAGACGGCGTCGCAGCGCGACGCACGCGAACTCGAGGCCATCACCTCCCGGCGCGCGGTTGTCGTCGATCGGCTCGAAGAGGAGACGGCAGAGTCGCTCGAGCTGAATCGTTCGATCCAACAAGCCGACGCCGAGGTCACCGCGGCGCAGCGCACCTACGACGCAGCGCACGACCGTCGCGAGGATGCAGAGAAGGCCTGGGAACGGGCCGATCGGGAATACACCGACGTTCTGCTCGCCGTCGCGGCCGCCGAAGCGCGTGTTGAGGCGCATGAAGCCGCCGTTGCCGGAATCGGGGATCCGAGGGCCCGGGCAATGGCAGAGGAACACGACGGAGTCGTTGGCCTCGTCGCCGGTCTGCTCGATGCTCCACCGGAGATCGCCGACGCGGTCGACCGCGCCCTCGGACCGTGGGCCGACGCTCTCCTCGCCTCGGACCGCGACACCATCGAGGACCTCACGGGTCGCCTGAAGACAGAGGGCCTCGGCGGCGTTTCGATCACGAACCGTGGCGACTCCGAGAACGTTCCGGCGCGAGCCCCGGCCGCAGAGCTCGGCCTCGACGCTCTCGTCGATCTGCTCGGTCCCGGAGCGGATCGTGCGATCGCCGCCACACTGCTCGGCGACGTCGTCTACGCGGCCGCATGGAAGGCCGCCTGGTCCGTCGTTGAGCGCTATCCCCACCTGCGAGCGGTGACCCCCGAAGGCGACGTGATCACCGCCACCGGGATGCACATAGCGCAACCCGACGGCACCGGCTTTGCGGCGCTCGAAGCGGCACGCGTCGAACTCGAGATCGGCGAGCGGGAACGGGCGCGAACCGAGAGCAGGGGCACGGCGACGAGGAGGGACTTCGACGCAGCGAAGCGGGTCGACCGCAACGCGCTCGATGATCTCGAGGCACTCGAGGCCAGGATCGCCGGCCACACCGAGGCGCTCGACCTCATCGGGCGGGCACACTCCGAGGGTGAGGCGGAACGAGAGCGTCTCGATGCCCGCTCAGCGGCGCTCCGAGAGGCCGAGACGGCTCGCGGCGAGCGCATCGGCGAGCTCCGCAGTCGAGTGGCAGATCTCGAGGGAGAAGAGGCCACACGCCAGGCGGCGTGGGACGCACTCAATCGTCGTCGCGAGGAAGTCGCGAGTCGACGAGATGAGGCACGGCGCCGCAGAGAAGAGACGGCGGCCGAACTCGGAGGGATCACCGAGCGCAAGACGTTGCTCCTGCGTCGCGCCGAGCGCATCCGCCTCGAACTCGGCCAGCTCGAGCTGCTCCCGGACGACGACCCGCGCATCGAGCACCTCGAGGGGATCGAGAGAGTGGCAGTACGCGTCACGGGGATCGCCCAGAGGCGGATCGCCGAGCTGCGGGAGCGCCAGCGGGCCTTGCGTGGCGAGGTTGGGGACGTCTCTGACGCGCTGACCGAAGCCGAGCAGCAGCGGGAGGATCTCGACGAGCGGATCTCAGCGGCGAAGGAACGCCTCTCCGTGCTCGCCGTCGAGGTCGCCGAGATCCGAGTCAGGGAAGAGGCGACGGCCGAAGGGCTGAGAAGGGATGCCGACGCCTCAGTCGAGGTGGCACTGGCGGCCCCGCAGCCCCACCTCGAGGAAGGCATCGATCCATACGAGCGTGTCGCGAGCCTCGAAGCCGACCTCAAGCGCATGGGGCTGATCAACCCTCTCGCTGCCGCCGAGTACGACGAACTCGCCGGCGAAGTTGCGTTGCTCGAAGAGCAGCTCTCCGATCTCGACGAGTCGCGAAGCGAGCTGAGGAAGGTCATCTCCGCTCTCGACGAAGAGATGGCGACGCTCTTCAGAGGTGCGTTCGAGGAGATCTCAGCGTTCTACCAAGAGAACTTCGCTCTCGTCTTCCCCGGTGGCCGGGGGCGTCTCCGCCTCGTGGACCCGGACCATCCACTGGAGTCCGGCGTCGAAGTGGAGGCCCAGCCGCACGGGAAGAAGGTAGGGAAACTGGCGCTCCTGTCCGGTGGTGAGCGGAGCCTTGCGGCCCTCGCGTTCCTCTTCGCCGTGTTCCGGGCGAGGCCGAGCCCGTTCTACGTGCTCGATGAGGTCGAGGCGGCGCTCGACGACGCCAACCTCCACCGGTTCCTCCGACTGGTCGACACGCTGCGATCCTCCGCCCAGCTGGTGATCATCACGCACCAGCAACAGACGATGGAGGCCGCCGATATGCTGTACGGGGTCACAATGGAGCCCGGCGAGTCCTCGATGGTTCTCGCCCGGCGCATGGCCAAGGTCAACGCTTAACTTCCCGGAGGGTCCGTGGACACCTACCTCCTGATCCTGCTCGCCATTGCCGCGGTGGCTGTGATCGCCGCGGTTGTTGTCCTGATGAGGGCGAAGAGCACGAAGGCCACGGCGCCGCCCATTGCAGCTCCTGAACGCGGGCTCAGAGCGAAGCTCTCCCGCACGAGATCGGCGATCGGTGCCGGTCTCGGAAGACTCCTCGGCTCCGACACGCTCGACGAGTCGTTCTGGGACGAGCTCGAAGAGGCCCTCATTGCGGCGGACGTGGGCGTCGCAACGTCCGCAGTCGTCGTCGACGAGGTGCGGAGGGGACGTCCGGCAGACGGAAGCGAAGCCAGGCGGATGCTCGAAGAGGCGATCATCGGCCAGCTCTCCGGAAGAGACCGCACACTCCATCTGGACGGCACGCCGGCAGTGGTGCTCGTCGTCGGAGTGAACGGCACCGGCAAGACCACGTCGATCGCGAAGATCGCCGGTCTGCTCGGTGAGGACGGCAAGACGACGGTCCTCGGAGCGGCAGACACGTTCCGCGCCGCCGCCGATGAGCAACTCCGAGCATGGGCCGGACGCGTTGGCGTCGACGTCGTCTCCGGCTCGGCCGGCGCCGACCCGGCATCCGTCGCATACGACGCGTATCGCGAGGCGGTAGACACGGATTCGGACGTCCTGATCATCGACACGGCCGGACGACTTCACTCGAAGACGAACCTCATGAACGAGCTCGGCAAGGTCGCTCGTGTACTTCGTCGCGAAGCCGGGAGCATCGGCGAGGTGCTGCTCGTGCTCGACGGAACGACCGGCCAGAACGCGATCGGTCAGGCGCACAGCTTCACCGAAGCGGTTGGCGTGACCGGCATCATCCTCACGAAGCTCGACGGGACGGCCCGCGGAGGCGTCGTCATCGCCGTCGAGAAAGAGCTCGACGTCCCCGTCAAGTACATCGGTGTCGGCGAAGGGCTCTATGATCTCGTCCCCTTCGATCCGAGGGCATTCGTGGAGGCATTACTCGAACCATGAGCGACGCGCAGAGATTGATCGCAGCAGCCCGTCAGATCGCGGAGCGTTCCTACTCTCCGTACAGCCGCTTCCGTGTTGGCGCTGTTGTCGTTGCGGCCGACGGAACCGAGTACGCCGGCTGCAACGTTGAGAACGCGGCGTACCCCTCGTCGATCTGCGCCGAGGCGAACGCGATAACGACCGCTGCCGCGGCCGGCGTGCGCGAGATCGACACGGTCGCCGTTGCGTGCCTCGCCGGAGAGGGATGCACTCCGTGCGGGAATTGCCGCCAGATCATGCGTGAGTTCGGCGTTCGCCGTGTGATCCTCACCGATGAGCACGGCGACCTGGTGGAGTACAAGCTCGAGGAGCTGCTGCCGTTCTCCTTCGGACCGGAAGACCTGCGGTCGTCCGGAGCGTAGAGGAGTAGCTCGCAGGCGATGCTCTGGTCGGCGATGTCGAGTTCCCGTCCGCTCGCTTCGGCTCGCGCGTATGCTCGGTGGGCGACGTGCTGGGGCGCGCCTCCGGATTGGAGCGGTCCCGGTCGGGGAGGAGAACGGTCATGGGCAAGGTTTCGGTGATGGGCACTCTCAGGTGCCGGGACGGCAAGGCCGCCGAGATGGAGGGGGTGCTCACCGCGATGGTCGAGGCGGCCAGCGGCGAACCCGGTGTCGAGATCTACTCGTATCACCGCGGCGAAGAGAACACCTTCTGGTTCTTCGCCCTGATGGCCGGCGAAGAGTCGATGCAGAACCACGGCCGGAGCGAGGCGATGCAGGCAGCCATGGCGGCGTTCGGACCGCTGGCAGCGGGGCCGCCGCAGATGACGGTCACCACCCCGGTCGCCGCCCTCGGCCTCGACCTCTGATGCCGTAGTCCCCGGGGAAGCCTTCCAGGGGGCGGGTGCCGAGTCGGGATCACGCTGAACCGTACTGCCTGTGACAGAAGCGAGAAAGCGTCGCTATGTGTGCCTGGCTGCGATCAGAGCGCTCTTGACGAATGCCGTCTTGGCTTCGGTGTACGCGATGCGATCGTGCCGGTATCGATCCGCGAGTTCGAGTTTCAGGGCCGCATAGGCATCGCGCGCCTCGGGGTGTTCTCTCAGGTAGTCCCTGAACAACAGGTGGTCTGTCTCCCACTCGCTTCCACTGCTGCAGACGTGGATGTGGACGACGCGGGGCTGACCTGCTGGCGGGCGGAAGTATCGATGGCCCGGTTCTCTCGCTCGGAGCAGGACCCCGGTTGATTCGACCGCAGGCACATACGTCTCCTCAGCGTTGACATCCGGAACGCTGATCTGAATGTCGATCGTGGGCTTGGCGGGAAGGCCAGGAACAGCCGTGGAGCCGATGTGGTCGATGCGAACGGCTGACGGTACGAGCCCCTGGAGTCGTACGAACCAGTCGGCGTACCGGTCCGGCCACCCGCCGTCGTACTCGACGATGTGGATCGGGTCGGGACCTGACTGTCCGATCAGCTCGTGAGTTGGCTCAACACTCATGGCCGACATCTTGCCGTCAGAGGCATCAATAGTGCCTCGCTATGTGCGGGCTGGAATCACCGATCGATGACACTGTCCGGGGAACTCCTGATGGCGGTTGGGACGCCTGTGCGAGACAATGGGAGGTGGAGGAGTGGCTTGTCAGCGGGTCACGGCACCTCGTGGCCCGGATCGCGGGAGGTGATCGTGATGACAGGTCGAAGGATCACAGCCATCGTTCTTGGAGTGCTCGTGGGGTTGATGGCGGGTGCTTGTGGCGGCGATGAAGAGGCATTGACGAAGGCCGAGTACATCGAACAAGCCAACGCCATCTGCGCAACC
>JBDLHX010000123.1:0-6311 GCA_039715165.1 Actinomycetota bacterium | reverse complement strand
AGCGGTGGCTAGCCAGAACGACTGGGACAACTGGATCGAACTCCTGCGCGCTCATAATCCCGCCGATCCCCGCGAGATCGATCCCTACTCCGATACCGCCTACGAGATCCTCGAGAGAGCCACCGGGGGAAAGATCCGCCAAAGATCGCCAACGCGACTCCTCGTGATGGCTGCCGCCATCGCGGCCCTCCTGACTGCCGTGGCTGCCGCCGCGATCCTTCTCACGCGAGACATCACGAACCTCACCGTTGTCTGCTACCAAGCCGTAGATCTGTCGAGCGACCGAGCCGCCATCCCAAGCAGCGGGCTGCCAGCTGCAGAAGACTGCGAGGGGGTTTGGAGAGACGGAACCCTCAGCATCGAAGGCCGAACACCCGGCCATGTCCCACCTCTGATAGCGTGCGTCAACGATCGAGGCGTCCTCGCGGTCTTCCCAACCGACGACCCTCAGACCTGTGAACAACTCGAACTTGCATCACCGGACCCGAACCCGCCGAGCAACGAACTCGAAGCCATCGCCAACGTCGAACAAGACCTCGCGATCTACTTGACATCAGAAAGCTGCCAGCCCCTCGACGAAGCAGAGCACGTCTTTCGCGACACCCTCGACGAACACGGACTCACAGACTGGACCGTACACCGCCAACCCGACCACCCCGACAGGCCATGCGCCAGCGTCGACTACGACATCGAGAACAAGACACTCCACCTCGTACCCAACATCGACCCGAGCAGCTAGACGGCACGAAACGACGGCAGCATGATTCCAGCCGGCAGCCTCCGCCAACCCCGCGGCAGTTCCCGGTCCTCGAGTACGACGGTGCGATGCCCCAGTCCGCCAGGCGGGTCGAGAAGTCCAGGCTGGTGTGTTACGCACCCCTGTCGGCGTGATGGATCAGCTCGTCGGTGGGGTGGCGGCGACCGAGCGCCATCACCAATGCGTTGACGACGAGGTCGGTGGTCTGGCGCTTCCCCATCGACCAGCCGACGATCGACTGATCATGAAGGTCTTTGATGCCGGCGAGGAACAGCTTCCCGTCCCAACACGCGAACTCGGTGATGTCCGCCACCCAACGCCGATCCGGAACATCGGCGGTGAAGTCCCGCTCCAACAGGTCCGGTGCCGGCGCCGTGTTCGGCTTCCCGCGGCGCCATCTGCGACGGCCGTGGACACCGACCAGGCCATGGGTAGCCATCAACCTGGCAACCCGCTTGCGAGAAACCCTGACACCCCGGTGCCGCAGCTGGCCATGGACCCTGGGCGCCCCGTAGGTGCCCCGGGATGCCTGATGGATGTCGACGATCTCATCTGTCGGCACAGCATCATCAACAGCACGCTGCGACGGCGCCCGGTTGTGCCACTCGTAGAACGTGGAACGAGACACCCCGTCAAGGGCACAGAGCCTGGTGACCGGATACCGGTCGGCGTGGTCGGAGACGAACCGTCGGCTCACCTGTTCGTCTCCCGGGCGAAATACGCTGCCGCCTTGCGCAAGATCTCCCGATCCATCCTCAACTCCCGGTTCTCTCTGCGCAGCCGCTCCAACTCGGCCCGCTCATCAGCATCGAGACCAGACTCCTCGTCCTCGCGAGCCTGCTTGACCCACGAAGCGAGCGACCCATCCGAGACCCCCAACGACCGGGCGACCTCGACCCTCGGCCGATCCGACGACCGATACAACTCCACCGCCTCACGACGAAACTCGGGCGGATACTTCGACGGACGACCCACACCAGGCCTCCCTTCCCCCGAGACTCACCCCAGGATCCGGTGTCCAGGAAACTGGGTCAACTCCAGTGTCAATTGGGGCGGCAGTGTACTTCTGGATCGCTCTCGGTTTGGCTCTGCCGGCGTAGGTGCCTGAGTCGCTCCTCCAGGATCGGGGTTGGCTCGGCGATCAGCATGCGTTGTGCTGCTCCCCTTTGGCGTCCGGCGATGTTGACATCCCTCCCGCCCTCAGGACGGTTTCACAGCCTCGCGACATGCCTGGTTTGGCCTGCCCCTTTTTCGCCGGACAGCTATTGGGGGTGCTCCTCCCGAGCTGCAGGTTGTCAGCTATGTCTGGTGACTGGACGTTGCGGTGTATGGGGCCATCTCGTAGACATCGGGAAGATTCTTCGCGACTCACGTGGGGCTCGTGACACATATGGGGTGACAGTTGAGCCCAATCCGGGATTCGGGGTAGATGGGCTCAGACCCGTACGAGAGATCGGAGTGTTGTCGGAATGAGACGTCGTATGACATTGCTGCTGGCGGTGGTGCTAGTGATGGGGGTTGCCGTTCCCGCCTTGGCGTATAGCGCCCATGTTGTTGACACTGGTGAAGGCTGCACGATTGGTGCACACGCATTTGAGCATTGGACGAAGGCTCGACACATCAGCTGGGACGACAACTACGGCTGCAACAAGATCACCCAGAAACGGGTTCGGCGTTGCATGGGTGACAACATCGCGCAATGGGAAGGGCCCACGACGGCAAACACGATCGATCGCCAGTATGCGGTGTGCGACGCTATTTCGACGCACACCTTTGGCTATGACATCAATGGCGACAAGTACGACTCCTGGGCCTACAGCGGGCCGTAGCCGACTTGGAACAGCGGTCTGACCGAGCGAGAGGCGCGAGTCCTGCAGCTTGTCCGGGTTCGCGCCTCTGGCCGATGTGTTGCAGAACAATGAAAATCGGTGTGCTCGACAAATACGAGACGAGCCTGGGAGGAATCTGTGGAGCTTTCGTTGATGCCAAGGAGGAGTCTGCTGGTGGCCCTTGTGTCGCTGGTGCTTTCGACGGCGGCGTGCGGGGCTGAAGAAGACAAGGCAGAGGCGGCCTTGTTCACCTTTGCTGACGTGGAGGTGGCTGCGTCCCATGCGGTGGATTGCATGCGCGAGGAGGGTTTTGAGGCTGAAGCTCCTACTTACAACGATGACACGTATGCGTTCAGTTTCAGCTGGGTTTCTCAGGAAGACCGAGACGAGGTGGCCGAGGATTGCATCGACCGGTACTACTTTGCAATGGGGAATGCGTGGGCAGACCTCCAAGCAAGCGAGGTCGCGGCCCAGAACCGTCAAGTTGATGAGCTTGTGGTCCAATGTCTACGCAAGACAGGCATCGAGATCGAGGAGTTGAATCCGGAGACGGCTGCTGAGGTGGACCGTCGGTTCCCCGGGCAGCGCTACGAATGTCTCGTCGGGGCACTGGACTCGATCGCACAGCCACAGGGGAATGGGTAGTTGCATTCACATGGCTGTGTCTCGACTCACCGTGCAACGTCTGTCGATTCTGATCATCGCATTGGTGGGGCTGGTACTGCCCGCGGCAGCTCTAGCGGTAGTCGTGAATCGCGGGCTGCCACCTGCTCTGCTTGAGGACGCCGAACCAACACCGATTCTCGCGACTCCGGTTGACGGGACTGTGACCGAAACGCAACCGGCAGCGATGCACCTCAGTTGGATTACGGGGCGCAACGTGTTCAGCGGCGGGGGAGAAGGGGTCGTCGACGGCAGCAGCATCAACGCTGGCGCCTCTCTGTCGAACGGAATGCTTGTGGCGACGGTCAGGGGCGAACCACGCATGGCGTTCGTTGCTGAGGCGCCACTCTTCAGACCGCTCGCCATCGGGGACGAAGGTCCCGATGTGCGCCTTCTCGCGGAGTTCCTCGAGTCCCAGGGCTTCTTGGAGCGCGAAGCGGCTGATCCAGCAGTAGTGGGGCGCTCAATGTCGGACGCGATAGCCGCGTTCAACATGAGTCATGGCATCGAGCGTGTGCGTCGCAACTCCCGTGGACGTGTGATCGGTCCGGAGTTCGGCCCCAGTCTGTTGCTGTGGATCGGACCTGATACCCTGGCTGTGGCGAGCGTGTCGTACGAAGTGGGCGGAATGTGGCCTGGAGTTGGTCAGGCCGTTCTTGTTGGAGCGCCCAATCTGGTGAGTGCCCATGTAGTTCCTCTCATGGCAAACGAGGCTCTGGGTACGAGCCTCGACGAGAGGTACCGCTTCTGGCTCAACGACTCCACGTCCTTCGCCCTCGCTCAGGACGGCGGTATCGAGGCCGCGGACCTTCGTGAAGTCGAGGCGCTTGTCGCACCGCTCACGGAGACTGTCGAGGGTATCGCACGACTTGCCAATCCCCGGGTTCTCCAGAAGATCCCCACGTCTGCCGTCGTACTGACTGGGGAATCCACATGCGTCTTTTCTGCGATTGAAGGGCATGACGGGTTTCGCCAGATTGCTGTCCAGGTGGTCGACTCATCCTTCGGTGAGACGCTGATTCAGGGCGATGTGGAGGGTGAACACGTGCTAGTCAACCCCTCCCAGGTGCTCGATGGTCCAGGATGCAGCTCGTAGCTGATGCGATCACGGTCCGCTACGGCGATCGCGAGGTCTTGCACGAGTTTTCACACCTCTTCAGAACGGGAGAGTCGGTGGCAATAACCGGGCCGTCGGGATCGGGGAAGACGACGCTACTGAGCGTTCTTGGCGGATCTCTGAAGCCGTCTTCCGGCAAGATCGGCGTTCAGCGAGATGGGGTGAGCGAATTCGCCCAGCCAGAGCGTCATGTTGCCTGGGTTCACCAGGCCTCGAACAGCCTTCGGGATCGAACAGCGATCGACAACGTCGTGGTCGGATTCCTTGCCCGCGGGCTGGCTCATGGGGCTGCGTTCGGCCTGGCTGAGGAGTTGCTCAACGATGTTGGGCTAGCGGATCGCGCGGCGGCAACGGCATCGACGTTGTCCGGTGGCGAGTTGCAGCGGGTCGCGGTCGCACGCGCGCTGGCGGCGGGCAGCGCGTTTGTCTTGGCCGACGAGCCGACAGGGAACCTAGATCGTAAGACGACCGTGGAAATCTCCGAGCTGCTGGTGAGTCAACCGGTTGCTCGTGGGCACGGTGTAGTTGTGGCCACTCACGACGAACTGGTGGCGGAGCGGTGCCGCCACGTCATTCGACTGGATCGCGCTTGACTATCCCGTCATCACCGACTGGATGGCGTGCCGGTGCTCTGGTTCACGAGGCTATCGCGAACCTCGTGGCCCTGCGGTGGTGGGGCGCCGTGTTCGTTGCGATGTCTGCAGCGTTACTCACCTTGGCTGCCGGCATCGAGACGAAGTCCGTGCTTGATGCACAGGAAGCCGAGCGTGCTTTGATCGCGGCCGGTTCGATGGTTGCGATCGTGGAGCCGGGAACGGTCGCCGACGCGATCTCGGCCAAAGAGTGTGCGGCGCTCGACGGCGTTGCCGGTATTCGGGCAGCTGGCCCGATTTGGCTGTTGAGTCCCTTCCAGCTTGCGACTGCACCTAGTCGTTCCATCACAACGGTCATGGGCACGACTGGCGCCCTCGAAGCAGTGGCCGGGGCCGAGGCGCAGAGGGTTCAGTGGTCAGTAGCGGTGTCAGAGACGCTCGGTGATGAGCTTGGCTTGGTCGTTGGCGCACCGCTGCCGATTCGTCCAGCTGCCAGCTGGGGGCGGAGCGCTTCCGTGTCGATGATCAGCGATTTGGGTAGCCGGCGGCCTTCGCTCAGCACCGCTCTGTTCGCGAATGGTCTGAAGGCCATCTCTTCTGATGAGTGCTGGATCGAGTTCGAGTCCTGGGTCGATCCCTCGCTGATTGCTGCCTCATCGGGGCTCTTATCCGGCGAGATTCACCAGCTGCGAGTCCGATTCCCGCTTCCGCGAAACCACCTTCAGAGGTCAGGCAGGAGTCTCCTTGTTGATCGACCAAGTCGGTACGCGTGGATCGTGACTGCTGTTCTCATGGCAGTCATGCAGTATTTCACAGTGCGATCGCGAAGAGCCGAGATCGCGCTGTACCGGTCGTTCCGAACTGGGCGGGTGGGCGGTCTCGTCATCGTCTGGATCGGCGCTCTCGTAGTCGCCGGGGTGGCGTCGGGAATCGCCTTCGCCGTCTCACGCTTCTGGGGTGCGGGCACCATCCCGGATGCATACGGGGTTGCGCAGATCGTTCGCGCAGCCCTGCTGTTTCTGACGCTTGCGTGGATGATCAGTCTGCTCGGACTCCGACGTTCTCCAAGCCAGCAACTGAAAGAGTGACGGTGAGAATCCCTCCGGGTTCGCCGGAGTCTCCAGAAGCCACGGACGGGTTCAATGCGCCACGGTTTGCAGATGGCCTCGCTGTCCAGCAAGGCATAGATGCCACCTTCCCAAACATGGAAAGCGTGCATCAGACCCGGGATGGTTCAAACTCCAGCATGTGTCGGGAGTGTCAGAAGGACGGTGTGACTGCCTGTTGGTCTGAGATGCTGGCCCGCTGTTGGGTCAGTGGAAAGGGCAGGCAGTGACCGAAGCTACGAAGCC
>JBDLHX010000122.1:0-6373 GCA_039715165.1 Actinomycetota bacterium | reverse complement strand
TGCAATCTCCCGACCCAATGCCGAGGCGCGACGGCGGATCGATCCGAGTTCCACGATCCGCAACGTCACCTCGCCGTCCGACTCGAGGTAGGAGTCGATCGATTCGCGGCGGCACCACTTGCGCAGGGTGCCGATTGGGATTCCCGTTGCCTCCGACGCCTCACGGAGTGTGAGCCACTCGCCCTTGCTGCGAGGCGCCATGCGATTCTGAGACACAGTCGGGCGCCCGCGACGCCGCTCGCGCGACTCGCGAATCGCTTCCGTCTCCCACCGATTTGAAGCCTCCATGCATCGCGAGCGTAGCGCTCTAGGATGGCGGCGCTTCACCGACGGGAGCGCAATCATGGTCGATACGACACCGCATCTCGAAGAAGAGGTCAGGGACCTCGTTCGCAACATCGTCACCGGCGTCCTCGACGACGCCGGGCGAGTTCCGCCGCTCCCGGAGCGGGAGCCACCGCCACGACCCGAGCCCGGCGCCGCAACGATCGCGATCGGTGCCGACCACGGCGGCTTCCCCCTCAAAGAGCGCCTCGCGTTCCTCCTCAGGGAGGCCGGCCACGACGTCCACGACTGCGGCACCGATTCAACCGATGCTGTCGACTATCCCGACTACGCCCACGAGGTCGCCCGGCTCGTCGCCGACGGCACCTGCGCCTGGGGCATCATCGTCGACGGAGCCGGGATCGGTTCGGCGATGGTCGCCAACAAGGTTCCCGGTGTCCGGGCCGCCCTCTGCTACGACCTGTCGACGGCCCGCAACAGTCGTGAGCACAACCACGCCAATGTCATCACGCTCGGTGCCGGCCTCATCGGCCAGGGCCTCGCCTGGCAGATCGTCGAGGAGTGGCTCGCCACGCCGTGGGGTGAGGGCCGCCACGCCAACCGGGTCGCCAAGATCACGAACATCGAGAACCGATACGCCGGAGGGTCCCCGTGACCAGCGAAATCCTCGACCGGGAGATCTTGGTCGAACTCATCACCAAAGAAGTACTCACCGCGCTGTCGGAGCGATCCGACATCTGCAAGAACCCGGAGGCGGTCCGCCAGGTCGTGGCCAACGGCGCCGACCGTGTCGCGTTCCACGGCACCGCGGCAGACGTCCCACTCGAGGTAGCGAGATACATCGACCACACGCTGCTGAAGCCCGAGGCGACGGCGGGCGAGATCGACGTGCTCTGCGACGAAGCGATGGAATACGGGTTCGCGTCGGTGTGCATCAACCCGACGTGGGTGAAGCGGGCGGCCGACCGTTTGCGCGGCTCCGACGTGAAGACCTGCTCGGTCATCGGCTTCCCGTTGGGAGCCACAACACCCGAGATCAAGGCCATGGAAGCCCGGAGGGCGTTGCGCGATGGTGCCCGCGAGGTCGACATGGTGATCAACATCGGAGCGCTCAAGTCGGGCAACCACGAGCTCGTCCGCACCGACATCGAGAAGGTCGTCGACTCCGCCCACGAAGGCGGAGCGATCGTGAAGGTCATCCTCGAAACGTCGAAACTCACTGACGAAGAAAAAGTCGTCGGCTCGGCGCTCGCGAAGCAGGCGAAGGCCGACTACGTGAAGACCTCGACCGGTTTCGGCGGGGGAGGGGCGACCGTGTATGACGTGGCGCTCATGCGTGAGACCGTGGGCCCCGACATGGGCGTCAAGGCGTCCGGTGGTGTCCACACCGCCGAGGAGGCGGAAGACATGATCGCTGCAGGCGCGACCAGAATCGGCGCCTCAGCGGGAGTCCAGATCGTGGCGGGATCGGAAGGAGATAGTGGTGGCAACGGGTATTGAGGTTCGGTCGTACGCATTTCTCGATTCGCTCCAGCCGCAGTACGCGGCGTTCCTCGGAACTGTCGCTCAGGGATTCCTCCCACTCGCCGGCGAAGCATCGCTCTTCGTTGAGGTCGCTCCCGGCATCGAGATCAACCGGCTCACCGACATCGCCCTCAAGGCCACGAAGGTCAAGCCGGCGATGCAGATCATCGAGCGCTACTACGGGCTGCTCGAGGTCCACTCACCGGACCAGGCAGAGACGAGGGCCGCCGGTGAGGCGATCCTCGAAGCGATCGATCACGTTGAGTCGGATCGCATCAAGCCGAAGATCCTGTCGTCGCAGATCATCCGGCGGATCGACGATCACCATGCCCAGCTCATCAACCGGACACGCCACGGCCAGCTGCTCATTCCGGGCCAGACGCTCTACGTCCTCGAATGTGAGCCGGCCGCATACGCGTCCCTCGCGGCCAACGAGGCGGAGAAGGCCGCAGAGATCAACGTTCTCGAGGTCCGCTCGCACGGTTCGATGGGCCGCGTCTACCTCGGTGGCGAGGAGCGGGACATCGACGTCGGCTGGCGTGCCGCCGTGGCATCGCTCGAGGGTCTCGACGGCCGCGAGGTGTGAGAGGGCTTCCTCCCGGGTGGGACTGCCCGGCGTTCGGAACCGCCTAGAGTCACGGCAGGACACAAAGGAGCTTGGTAATGGCTGATGCGCTTGGAATGATCGAGTGCCGCAGCTTCGCCGCGGTGGTCGAATCGGCCGATGCGATGGTGAAGGCGGCGAAGGTCGAACTCGTGTCGTTCGAGGAGACCGGTGGCGGCTATGTGACGGCCGTCGTCCGTGGCGACGTCGCTGCGGTCAAGGCCGCCGTCGACGCCGGCATCCGCGGCGCCGAGAAGGTCGGCGAGGTCATCGCTACGCACGTCATCGCCCGTCCTCACCTCAACATCGATCTCGTCCTCCCGCTCGGTCGGGAAGACCAGGCGCGAGAAGAGCTCGGCTGATCCAGACTGCCCCGCACACGCAGGAGGTGGGCTGAATGCAGCTAGGACGAGTCACCGGGACTCTCGTTTCGAGTCGCAAGGAACCCCTCATGGAGGGGATGAAGTTCCTCGTCGTCCGCCAGATCGACGTCGACAACACCGACACCGGCTCCTATGTCGTTGCGGTCGACGCGGTCGGTGCCGGCGTCGGAGAAGTCGTCATGTACGCGTCGGGCAGTTCTGCTCGTCAGACCGGGCTCACGAAGGACAAGCCGTGCGACGCCGTGATCATGGGCATCGTCGACACCTGGGAGGTCGACGGCGACACGGTGTACGTGAAGTGAGCCTCGGGTGCTGACCGACCAGGAGATCACCGAGATCATCGGCCGCGTCAAGGGCCGGGTCACAGAGGCAGAAGGCCGAAACCGCACCGGGCCCTCTCTCAAGGCGGCTGCCGAGCGTGCCGCTCTCGCGGCGAAGCTCGGCGACGGCATCTACGTGACGATCGACGAAGCCGTCGGTGCCGCCCGCAGGGCGTTCCTGGCGTATCGGGACATGGGTCTCGAGAAGCGCAAGGTGATCGTCGACGCGATGCGGTCAGCGATGCTCGCCGACGGTGAGCGTCTCGCCTACCTGGCTCGGGAAGAGACCGGGCTCGGGCGTGCCGAGGACAAGACCGTCAAGAACAAGCTCGTCACGACCCGCACGCCGGGGCCGGAAGACCTCGATCCGCAGGCCGTGACCGGCGACTCGGGGATGATGGTCACGGAGTACGCCCCGTACGGCGTGATCGGGTCGATCTCCCCGGTGACGAACCCCACGTCGACGGTGATCAACAACTCGATAGCGATGATCTCCGCCGGCAACGCGGTCACATTCAACGTGCATCCGCACGCGAAGGACGTGTCGGTTGAGAACATCCAGGTGCTCAACCGAGTCATCGTTGCAGCGGGAGGTCCCCCGGATCTCATCACCGCAATCGCCGAGCCGACGCTCGAATCGGCGAAGAAGCTCATGGCCCATCCGCACGTTCCGGTGCTGCTCGTGACGGGTGGTCCCGGCGTCGTCCGAGAAGCGCTCGCGATGCCGAAGAAGGCGATCACCGCCGGTCCCGGGAACCCGCCGGCGGTCGTCGACCAGACGGCGGACGTCGAACAGGCCGGGCGCGACATCGTGCGCGGCGCCTCGTTCGACAACAACATCGTGTGTGTCGACGAGAAGACGACGATCGTCGTCGACAGCGTCGCCGACCGACTCATCCAGGCGATGGCGGCAAACGGCGCCTACCGGCTCAAGGAGCACGAGCTGAAACGGCTCGAGCGGGTCATCTTCAAAGAGATGGGCCAGCAGGGGAAGCCCGGAGTCGTGAACCCTGCGTGGATCGGCAAGGACGCCGGATCGATCCTCGCCGAGATCGGCATCTCACTCGACAACGACGTGCGCTTGCTCGTCGCCGACGTCCCGGCCGGGCACAGCCTCGTGTGGACCGAGCAGATGATGCCGGTCATGCCCGTCGTTCGCGTGAAGGACGTTGACGCTGCGATCGACCTCGCCGTCCGGTCGGAACACGGGTTCCGCCACACCGCTTCGATCCACTCGACGAACGTGGACACGATCACTCGGATGGGAAGGGTGATGAACTGCTCGATCTTCGTGGCCAACGGTCCGAACATCGCGGGGCTCGGCGGCGGGGGAGAAGGGTTCAGCTCCTTCTCGATCGCCAGCCCGACCGGGGAAGGGCTCACTCGCCCCCGGACGTTCTCGAGAGTGCGACGGGTCACGGTTGTGGGAGCGATGCGCATTGTCTGATCCAGCCATCGCCATCGTCGAACTCGATTCGATCGCCACCGGCATCTACACCGGCGACGCGATGGTGAAGTCGTCGCCGATCGGCTCGATTTACGCCGGGACGGTTCATCCCGGTCGCTATCTCATCCTTGTTTCCGGTGACACGGCGAGTGTCGAAGTTGCGCTCGAGACCGGGCGGGAGATGGGGAGCGGCGCCATCGTCGACTCGATCTTCCTTCCCGCCGTGCACGTCGACGTCGTGGCCGCGATCGTCTCGTCGATCGAAGCTGCGGACTTCGGGGGCGACGCCGCGGGGATCGTCGAGACCGACACCGTCTCCACGGTCGTCGAGGCCGCAGACGCCGGTGTGAAGGCGGCGAACGTCACCTTGCCCGCAGTCCGCCTCGCAGACGGACTTGGTGGGAAGGGATACGCCGTGTTCAGCGGCACCGTGGCCGAGGTCGAGGCCGCCGTCGAAGCTGCGGTCGCCCGTGCCGAGCCGACCGGGCACCTCGCACGGAGCGTCGTCATTGCCCAGATCCACGAGGAGATGCGTCAGAACCTCGCAGACGATCTCCGATTCAACCAGCGCCTCGCCCGCCGGCCTGAGGACCGCTGATGCAGCTCGGCCGTGTGACCGGGACGGTCGTCGCGACGATGAAGTCCGAGGGGCTCGAAGGAGTGAAGTTCCTCATCGTTCAGCCGCTCGACAAACATCGCGAGCCCATCGGGCGTCCGGTGATCGCCGCGGATGCCGTGTACATGGCGGGCCCCGGAGAGCTCGTCTACTTCGTCGCCTCTCGGGAAGCCGCCGAGGCGCTCGATCCGCGGTTCGTCCCCGTCGACCATGCGATCGTCGGCATCGTCGACATGGTGACGCCATGAAGATCGGGCGCGTCACCGGCACCGTCGTCTCGACCATCAACCATCCGTTCTTCGACGGGCAGAAGCTCATGATCTGCGACGTGCTCGACTACGACGGGGAGCCCGACGGATACACGATCGCCGTGGACACCGTCGATGCCGGCGTCGGCGAGACGGTCCTGTTCATCGACGAGGGGAACTCGGCCCGGCAGGTCTTCGGTCTCACGACGGGGCCGATACGAGCCGTGATCGTCGGGATCGTCGACTCGATCGACACCGTGTGATCCGTCCCTTACTCGGTGGCGCCATCTAGCCTCCGCGCCGTGACGAAACGCCTCTTCCTCGTTGTCCTCCTCGTGTTCTCGATCGTCGCTTCTGCATGCAGCAGCGAGCCGAAGACGTGCGACGACATCGCCGATGTCACGGTCGACCACATGCAGGACCTCATCAACGACGTTGAGAAGGAACTCGGCGACATGACCGTGGAGGAGCTGATCGCGACCGGCGGCGACCTGCCGTCGATCGAGCGCTTCCAGGAGGAAGCGACGAAGATCGACGAGCGCGCTGCGGAGCTGTCGTGCACCCAGCCGGAGATCGAGGCCGGCGTCGCTGCTCGCATCAACCGGCTCGAAGCCGAGACGCCGATCGGCCGTTTCATCATCGAGGCGATCCGCACCGGCGGCCTCTGAGCCTTCCTCCCCTGGTGGCTTCTTCCTCCCCCTCAGGGGGAGGTGTCAGCGACGAAGGAGCTGACGGAGGGGGTCAAGCCTGTCACTTGTCGCCTTACAGGTCCGCAGCCGCGTCTCGGTCCAGCAGCCACGTGACCTCTCTCGCGCCCTCCGCTACAACGCGAGCCGGGAACGGCTCCTCATCGACGAGGATGCGTCGGATCATGTCCGCCTTGGCCTCGCCCGCCACGAGGAAGACGATGTGGATTGCTCGATGAAGGAGCGGGATCGTCGCGGTG
>JBDLHX010000121.1:0-6414 GCA_039715165.1 Actinomycetota bacterium | reverse complement strand
ACATCTCATGGGCACCGATCGCTCTGATCGCACCCATTGCGTTCGTCACGATGATCGAACACGTTGGTGACATCATGGCCAACGGCAACGTGGTCGGAAAGGACTTCTTCAAAGAGCCCGGATTGCACCGAACACTCCTGGGCGACGGTATCGCGACGATGTTCGCCGGATTGATCGGCGGCCCGCCGAACACGACGTACTCGGAGAACACGGGCGTGTTGGCCGTCACCAAGGTGTACGACCCGCTCATCCTTCGGATCGGTGCGGGCTTCGCGATCTTCCTTGCTCTGATTCCGAAACTGGCCGCGATCCTGGGGACCACACCGGTTCCAGTGCTCGGCGGATTGTCGATCGTTCTGTTCGGCATGATCGCAGCGGTCGGCTTGAGGACACTGGTGACCGCACAGGTCGACTTCATGAAGAGCCGCAACATGATCGTTGTCGGCTTGATCCTCGTGTTCGGTCTGGGCGTCAGCGGTCTTTCGAACGCCCTCGCCATCGGTGATGTGCCGATCTCGGGCCTGGCGCTTGCCGCCGTGGTCGGAGTGGTCATCAATCTGGTTCTTCCGGAACCCGCGGAAGAGGACGAGTTCGCGATGGCGCCGGACGTCGAGTGACGCACCCGTCAATCGACTGATCCGTTCGATACAAACGAACGTAAGGAGGGAGCCGGTGCAGCCGGCTCCCTCCTTACTCATGTACCTGGTGAGAACGGCCGATAAGACGTCGTAGCCTCGGCAACAGACAAGGGGACCGATGATGAAGCCCACGACGGCGTTCGCCGTGTTGATGGTCGTTCTGGCAATGCTCGCTGCGGCATGCGGCGGTGGCAGCTCAGATGAGGTGGCCGAGCAGCTCACCGAGAAGCTGCTCGAATCCAGCGGCGACGGGAGTGTCGATGTCGACATCTCCGAAGACGGCGACGACGTGACCGTCAACATCGAGACGGAGGACGGAGAGTCGATCTCACTCGGCACCGGAGCGGATCTGCCGGAGGGTCTCGAGATTCCGGTCCCCGACGGCGGAGACGTGATGGCGTCGGGCTCGCAAGCAGGCGCCGTCTTCGTTTCGATCACGTACGAGCGAGACCGATACGACGAGCTCGTCGAGTTCTACGAGAGTTGGACGGGTGGTAGCGGTGGGGAGTGGGACCTGCAATCCACGACCATGGATGTAGGCGAGGACACGCAGCGCTCAAGCAGCTGGTACGGGCCCGAGTACACGTCGGCGATCATC
The DNA here is from genome assembly GCA_039715165.1 of Actinomycetota bacterium. Taxonomy (GTDB): domain Bacteria; phylum Actinomycetota; class Acidimicrobiia; order Spongiisociales; family UBA5794; genus JAHEEL01. The sequence goes on along the minus strand of JBDLHX010000121.1, from coordinate 5,178 downwards.
GTCTCCGACTGCTTCAGCCGCGAGGCCTCAGAGGGCAAGTTCAACGCGGCCTGTGTGACGATCACCCAAGGCGAGTAGGCACCATTCCGGAGGTCTTCCTGCCCCCGCAGCCTCAATCCACGGTATCTCAGCGCCGCGGAAACGTGACGAAGCGGGCTGTTGGAAGTCTCCCCCACGCAGCCTCAATCCACGGACTCTCGGACGAGAGCGAACCCCTCCCCACAACCCATGTCCCCCCGGACCGGAGGGACGGGGGGACGCGCCCGAGCTGATGCTCGGGCGCAGGGGGGACGGTTCCACCTGCGAGCGACGTGGATTGAGACTTCGTGGGAGAGGGAACGTCGATGAAGTCAACGGCCCGATTCGAGTGGGGAGTTCACGCGGTCCGGCCGGAAGAACCGTCGGTCTGGGCTTTGGATCGGGTCGCCACCGTCGTGAAGCGGCTCGGTGCCGGTGAGGAAGCTGAAGGCGATGATGAGGCTCTTGGGATCGTTCGGATAGGTCCTCGAAATCGGGAAGGGTTCTTCGAGCAAGCCCCAGGCGATCACGTTGGCGGCGTGTTCGCGACCCCGCTGGCCCCAAGGAACGTCGGGGCTCGCCCAGGAAGTCACATCCTCTCGCATTGAAGCGAACGCCTCATGCTTCGACTCCGGGACGTTGCGTGCCTCCCAGACATGGGCGAGTTCGTGAAGGAGCATGAAGTCGTCGTTCCAGCACATGCGGATCAGGATCGGTTCCTTGTTGAGGTGGACGCGTGCTGGGGATCCTTCGCATGCCTCGAGGTTCGGTCCGACGAACTCAATAGCGAGTGGCGGAAGCTCCAGACCTGCCGCGTCGTAGCGGGCCAGGGCCCACTCGGCCATCTTCTGCTGTTCGGTACTGGTCGCGACGATGGTGGTTGTCGATTCAGTCGTGGTTCGCAGAGGGTTTGCGGCTCCGCTGAGCAGAAGCATCGCGAGGAGAGCGCTGACGGTGTGGCGTGCCATGACGACAGCGTCCGCGGTGCGGCTTGTAGCACTCGTGGGGGTGGATTGGAGATCGGCAGGAGCGATCTCCAATGCCGCTCCAATGGCACCGTGTCATCATGTGTGGAGAGAGAAAGGCCGGCTGCCGGTGGAGATTCGGATCCTCGGCCCAATTGAGGCCGTGCACGATGGGAAGCCTCTGAAGATCGGGGGACCTCGACAGCGGCTCGTGCTGGCGGTCTTGCTCGCTCGTGTAGGACAGGTCGTGTCGACGGATCGTATTGTTGAAGAGGTGTGGAACGAGGAGCCTCCGGCGACGGCTCGGCCGACCGTTCAGGCCTATGTCTCGACTCTCCGAAGGGTTCTCGAACCCCATCGGCCTGGAACCCTGGTGGCTCGGCCTCCCGGCTACCTGGTCGAACTGGATCGCGATTCGTTCGACGTGCTGCGTTTCGAGAGCCTCGTCACAGAGGGTCGGGCCCTTGCTGCGCATGAGCCCGAGGCGGCGGTCAGTGTGATGTGCGCGGCCGAGAGTCTTTGGCGAGGCGACGCATACGGCGATCTCGAAGGAGCGCCGGCGCTTGCTTCAGAGGTGACACGCCTTCACGAGCTTCGGATTGCTAACACGGAAGGTCGCATCGATACAGAGTTGGCGCTGGGGCGACACGCGGCTCTCATCCCCGAACTCGAATTCCTCGCCGATGTACATCCCCTGAGGGAGCGTCTGCGCGCCCAGTTGATGATCTCGTTGTATCGCAGCGGGCGCCAGGCGGAAGCGCTGCGGGTCTACCAGCGGACGCGGAACGTGCTCGGGGAGGAACTCGGCATCGAGCCTTCCCTGGAACTCAAGCACCTCGAGGAGCTGATCCTCTTCCAGGATGAGGGCCTGGCTACAGCCCAGGGCAGTGGATCTCCTCTTGTCCCTGAGGTCCGGTACGCGACCACACCTGATGGGGTCAGTATCGCGCACTGCACGGTCGGATCGGATTCGGTCGATCTCGTCTACGTGCCGGGATGGGTCTCCAACATCGAGACCATGTGGGAACACGGACTCCCATCCCGTTTCCTACTCGGACTGGCATCGTTCTCCCGGCTGATCTGCTTCGACAAGCGCGGCACAGGCTTGTCCGATCGCGTGCCGGTCAGTGAGCTCCCGAACCTCGAGACGCGGACAGAAGATGTCCGAACCGTGCTCGACGCGGTCGGGAGTGAGCAGGCCATCCTGTTCGGCGTCTCCGAGGGAGGGCCGATGGCCGCGCTCTTCGCAGCAATCCATCCGGATCGCACCAGAGCCCTCGTTCTCTACGGGGCCTACGCAGCGCGGAAGCCTTCGCCGGACTACCCGTGGGCTCCGTCCTCCGAGGAACGGGAACGGTGGCTCGCCTTCATCGAGCGGGAATGGGGCGGTGACGTCGATCTACGCACGCTTGCACCGAGCATGCAGGATGACGCGTCATACCGCAGGTACTGGTCCCGATACCTTCGCTCGGGAGCAAGCCCCTCTGCCGCAGTCGCCCTCGGAAGAATGAACACCGAGATCGACATCCGCGACACGGTCGGCTCAATCGTGGTCCCCACGCTCGTGATGCACCGAACCGGGGATCGGGATGCCCCCGTTGAGGGCGGGCGATGGCTCGCCGACCACATCCCCGGCTCGAGATACGTTGAATTCGACGGAGTGGATCACGTTCCGCAGGTGAACTCCGACGAGATCCTCGACGCGATCCGTACCTTCGTAGAGGAACTACCGCCGCCGGCCTGATCCGGCACCCAGACGCGCCTCAGGGCAAGTACATCCACCAGTCCACGACATTCCCGTGTCTGTCTTGGAGGATCGCCGTGTCGCCGCCGTTTGACCAGATCGGCGTATCGGAGCACCAGTAGACGGAGTCTCTGTCGTCCTTGTCGCATCCGGTGTGGATCGTGATGCGCTCTCCGGGCTTGAGGTTGACGCCGCGCAGTTCGTAGCGGTTCTGTGATGACTCGTCACGCAGCGTCCAGCCGGAGAGGTTGACCTGCTTCGATCTGGTGTTTTCGATCGTGACCGACTCGTCGTTGAGCCGTTCGTCGTCGGGGCCCGGGGGGTTGTAGTCGACGGCGGTGATCTCGATGCCGTCGGGTGGGGGAGGGCCACAGGCGTCCGGCGCCCACATGCCGAGTCGGGTGTCGGCCGCGACTCGAGCGGTCTCAACGAACTCCGCGTTGCGTTCGTGCTCCCCCTGGAGAGCTACCGCGTAGCCGTGGGCGAGGAGGCGTTTGTTCACGTTCTCGCCGTCGACGAACGCGTACCTGAGGAGGCGGCCGTAACGGTCCGTGTCCGTGTTCGCGTCTGCGATGAGGACCGCCTCGTCCCCGTCGGTGAAGCCGATGAGAGCCTCTCGCGCCTTGTCACCGAAGCACTCGTCGCCCTCTGGAGCGTTGATCCCGAGGAGCCGAACCTCTTCTGATGCCCCGTTGACGGTGACCTCCATCGAATCGCCGTCGATGACGTACTTGACGGCGACACGAGTCCCCGCCGTCTCTGCCGGGGTGGCGCTGTTCCCCGCGCAGGCGGCACCGAGGAAGGCAACGAAGAGAAGGAAGAAGCTGTATCGCATCGCCGTCACGCTACCGCCACGACCACCCCCAATCGCGTACCCAGGGTTCCAGTCCCCGTATACGCGGCCACGAGCCCACAGAACGAATGGTTCGCCCCGTCCCGGTCATTCCGCGGGCTGGCTGCGCCGCATACAGGGACTGCAACCCTGGGTATGGAGACGGTTGCGGTTAGGGGGAGAGCGTCCCTACAATCCCCACAGCGGCCCGGTATCGGGCTGCGTTTTCCCATGCAAAGACGTCGTTGATATCGGCGGCCCCGGGCGACGCTCGGCCACCGTCGGTGTAGAAGTCACACTTCGCTGCGGACACCTCCGTGTTCGCCTCGGTGAGGCTCGATAACGACGCCGCAAGAACCGAACCGAGGCAGGATCACCACTGATGAAAGTATCAGCATCCGCCAAGAAGATGTGCGAGAAGTGTCGGATCATCCGGCGCAACGGTCGCGTCTGGGTGATCTGCGAGAACCCGCGACACAAGCAGCGTCAGGGGTAGCGCACACATGGCACGAATCGCAGGAGTAGACCTCCCGAGAGACAAACGGGTCGAGATCGGCCTGACGTACATCTACGGCATCGGGCGCACCGGATCCCAGCAGGTCCTCAACGCGCTCGAAATCTCGTACGACACGAAGGTCCGTGATCTGACCGACTCCGAAGTCGTGAAGATCCGGCAGTTCATCGACAACAACTACATGGTCGAGGGTGACCTCCGCCGCGAAGTTGCTCAGAACATCAAGCGCAAGATCGAGATCGGCAGCTATCAGGGACTCCGCCATCGCCGCGGGCTCCCCGTGCGCGGCCAGCGCACGCACACGAATGCCCGCACCCGAAAGGGCCGTCGTGCTCCGGTCGCAGGCAAGAAGAAGGTCGGCAAGTAATGGCGCAGCAGTCACCGCAGTCACCGCAGTCACCGCGGCCGCGTCGCAAGGCCCGTCGGACAATCACCCACGGGCAGGCGCACATCAGGGCCAGCTTCAACAACACGATCATCACCATCACGGACCAGAAGGGCGAGGTCGTCGGATGGACCTCCGGCGGTTCTGTCGGGTTCAAGGGCTCTCGAAAGTCCACCCCGTACGCCGCCCAGGTCGCCGCCGAGCAGGCAGCTCGCAAGGTCGGAGAGATGGGGATTCGCAAACTCGACGTAATCGTTCGTGGCTCCGGTTCCGGTCGCGAGACCGCGATCCGCACGCTCCAGAACATGGGCATCGAGGTCACGGGGATCAAGGACGTCACACCGGTACCGCACAACGGGTGTCGCCCCAAGAAGCGGAGGATGCGTTAACGATGGCTCGCTACACCGGACCCAGAACCAAGGTAAGCCGCCGCGCTCGCCAGCTTCTCGATGAGAACAAGGCGAAGTACTTCGACCGCCGTCCCTACCCACCGGGTGAGCACGGCCGTGGGCGCATTCGCGAGTCCCAGTACCAGATCCAGCTCCGTGAGAAGCAGAAGCTGCGTTTCATGTACGGCGTGCTCGAGAAGCAGTTCCGTCGTTACTACAAGGAAGCCGCTCGCCAGTCCGGCATCACCGGCACGAACCTGCTCGTCATCCTCGAGACCAGGCTCGACAACGTCGTGTACCGCTCCGGCTTGGCACGGACGCGCCCCCAGGC
>JBDLHX010000120.1:0-6617 GCA_039715165.1 Actinomycetota bacterium | reverse complement strand
TGGGAGGGGTGCCTTCGTGCTCATGACCCGAAGGTCGCCCGGCTGTTCGCCGTTCCGTGGTCGGATGGGATCCTCACTTCGGTCGAGCCCTATTCGGTCTCGACCTCGGGCCGTGCGCCTTCGGTGTGTTCCTGCCTCGCGGCTCACTTCCGCTGTGATCCCCAGGTGCGTTCCTTGTGCGGCTTCGGCGAGAGTAGAAGGTTCAAATCCCGCCCCCGCTACGAAGAGGAAACCCGGCCTGTCGGTCGGGTTTCCTCCGGCATGGGCAACACGACCGACTCGCCGGGGGCGCGTGGGTCGCGATTGACAAGGCCTCGTACGCGGTGTGAGGGTCGAGTCCGGTCAAGAGGAGATTCGCACATGGCCTGGACGCGAGGGTGCTTATCAGATATGATAAGCATCATGGAGAAGGTGAGTCCGACGCTGAAGCGAGTTCTGGCATCCGCTGCCCGGCTGCAGGAAGTCGTGCCCGACGCCGTACTGGTTGGAGGCTCGGCGGCGGCCCTCCACGCCGGTCATCGCGACTCCTTCGACCATGATCACGTCCTTGCTGATCTGGTCGATCGGTACGAGACGGTGCTGGAGGCCGTGGAGGCAACCGAGGGGTGGGCGACATCGGTTCGGGCTTCGAAGCCGCCGTTCACGATCATGGGCCGTCTCGGGGGTGTCGAGGCCGGCCTTCGCCAGATGCGTCGGACCCGGCCGCTCGAGACCTGTGAGATCGATGTTGGTGAAGGCGCAGTGGTTGTCGCTCCCACCGCACCCGAGGCGCTGCGTGTCAAGGGGTTCCTCGTCGTGCAGCGAAACGTGGTCCGCGACTACCTCGACGTCGTCGCGCTGGCCGAGCATCTCGGACTCGACACCGCGGTTGAGATCCTCTCCGAGATCGATGCCTACTACGCGGATCGGTCGGGCGAAACGGGATCGGTCCTTACCTCGCTCGTGATTTCGCTCGCCGATCCGAAGCCACGGGACACCGAAGTGACCGACGAGCTGCCCCGGTACAAGGGACTCGAGGTGCGCTATCACCGATGGGGCGATGTCGTCGACGTCTGTCGCTCGCTGGCGCTTCGGCTGGGCGGAGCGGTGTGATGCCGGTTGAGTTTCGCAACGTCGATGCGTCCCCGGAGGATGATGTCCGCACCTGGCCCTACGAGGCGCTTGTCACGGTGATTGACCGGGGGCTTGTTGGTGACTGGCGGCCGATCCTCGCCGAGTTGCGCCGGTCGCCTTGGGGGCGGGTGGCCCGCCGCGTCGAGCAGTACCTCTCCTACCGCGAGCCCGATGGTGTGAGCACGCTGTTTGCCCTCGCCATCGAACGCGCCCGTGTCGATGCTGATCAGGCAGATCGAGCCGAGGTGGTAGCCCGGGTCCGCGAAGCGGTCTCCCGGTCCGCGCTTACCAACGCTGAGTTCGCACGGCTCGTGGGAACCAGCGCATCGCGGCTGAGCACCTACCTGAGCGGCAAGGTCACTCCATCAGCCGCGATGCTCGTGAGAATCGAGCGAGCCGCCAGGAACCTACCGCATACTTCGGCGATCGGCTGAGCCTGAACCGGGGGAAGACCAAACCTCCGACGAAGCCGGACGGGTTCAGCCATCACCGTATCGCGTTCATCGGTGGAGCGATCGCCCTGTCTCCGGCAGTCAGAAGGCTTGACGGATACCTCAAGTCGGTTGCCGAGCAAGAAAGAACCGACGTACTGCTCGGGAACTTCACGATGGAATGGGGTTACGACGCAGGGTCGCAACTTGACCTTGACCTCGGCACAACGGCGATCGGCTGCGCCAACGACCTGATCGCCTACGGACTGCTCCAATGGGCACAGGAAGAGAACATCAACGCGCCCGGACAGCTAGCAATCACAGGATTCGATGACCTCCCCTTTTCCGGGGTTACCGCACCGCCACTCACCACAGTGTGCCAACCGATCGAAGAACTCGCCGAAGAGACGCTCAACCTCCTCACCGAACGAGTCGATCAGCCCGATCTACCGAAGCGCGAGGTGAGACTCCGCGGCCAAGTCATCGTTCGTTCATCGACTTAATGGACCGGCCCACATCCGCGGTCGCGTTCTGTGACAGGGTGTCTTGGGGGTCTCGTTCGGGGGGTCACCGGTGCCAGACTGGTGCCCAACCGCCTGACACGAGGTGACACGGCCCGACACTCGTTGACATGCGTTCCGATCTGTGAGGACGTTGAACAACGCCAATCAACGTGGCTCAACGGTGTTCAAAGCCCACTCGTAGCTCATAACCCGAAGGTCGCGGAGAGGAACCAGCCCGGTCGCTTCAGTCTCGCTGAGAGCGGGACGTCGACGACCGGGCCTGGTGAAGCGATGGCTACGTCACACACCCACCCCGACGAGTTCCTTCTCGGGTTCCGGTGCGGGTTCCATCTCCGGTGCAGGGAGTGCGGGTTCCATCTCCGGTGCAGGGAGAGCAGACTCGCCTTCGATATCGACAGTCGGGATCAGCCGATCCAACCAGGCGGGAATCCACCAGTTGGCATCGCCCATCAGCTTCATCGATGCCGGCACGAGAATGGTGCGGACGATCGTGGCATCGACGAAGATCGCCGTTGCGAGTCCGAGTCCGAACATCTTGATCGCCGGGTCTTCGCCCAGTACGAAGCCGAGGAACACCGAGATCATGATCAGCGCCGCGGACGTGATGACCCGCGCTGTGGATGCAATGCCCTGGATGACCGACGCATCGTTGTCGCCGGTGGCGAGGTACTCCTCCCGGACACGTGACAGCAGGAACACTTCGTAGTCCATCGAGAGTCCGAAGAGGATCGCAAACATGAACATCGGGATGAACGAGACGATCGGAACCGTTGCTTCCAGACCGATCAGTTCCTTGCCCCAGCCCCACTGGAACACCATGACGAGTACACCGTATGCGGCGCCGATGCTGAGCAGGTTCAGGAGTGCAGCCTTGAGAGGCACGAGTATCGACCGGAAGAGAACGGTGAGCAGCAGGAATGACAGCACGATCACTGCGGCGATGAACATCGGAAGGCGATCGTTCACCTGATCCCCGATGTCGGCGAAGCTCGCTGCAGCACCTCCGACGTGTGCCACTGCGGCGCTGTCTCCGAGCACCTGTGGGAAGACGTCTGCCCTGAGCCGCTTGATGGTGTCGAGCGTCGCATCATCTTGTGGTGCGGTCGTGGGGAACGCGACCAACGTGGCAACGCCGGCCTCGGCGTTCATGCTTGGAGGGGCGACGCCGGCGATTCCGCTGTCTGCGCTCATTGCGTCGACGAGACGGTCGACGACTGCGGGGTCGTCGGACATGTCGACGGCGATGACGAGTGGCCCGTTGATGCCAGCTCCGAACCCTTCGGCGACAAGGTCGTAGGCACGGCGTTCGGTGCGTGACTCGGGCAGTGTTCCTTCATCGGGGAAGCCGAGACGCAGCGACAGCACCGGCGCAGCGAGCAGCAGCAGAAGGGCCGTGGCTCCAATCGTGTAGGCCCATGCATTCCCCGTCACATGCTCGCCCCAGCGCTTCCAACGTGAGCCGGCTGCGTTGTCAGCAGGCACGGTGTTGCGTCGAAATCCCAGACGGTCGATCCGGTGGCCTGACAGGCTGAGGAACGCGGGTAGCAGCGTGATTGACGCGGCAACCATGATGAGTACGACAACGGAGATTGCGATGCCGGCAGCGGTCATTGCAGGGACGCCCGCAACGGCGAGCCCGAGGATCGCGATGACAACCGTGCCCCCGGCAAAGATCACAGCCTGACCTGCAGTGGCGACAGCGCGCCCGGCCGCTTCGACGACGGTCATCCCTCGTGCCACGAACTCCCTGTGTCTGGTGACCAGGAAGAGTGCGTAGTCGATGCCGACACCGAGGCCGATCATTGCTGCCAACTCGGGTGCCCAGCTTGGAACGTCGATGAGATGTGCGAGAAGTGACATCGAGCTGACACCGATCGCGAGACCGAACAGCGCCATCCCGATCGGCAGACCCATTGCAATGAACGAACCGAACGCAAACAGCAGAATGACCACGGCGGCAACCAGACCGATCATCTCGCCGGCGCCGGTCTCGCCCTCTTCGAATGAGAAGAACAGCTCACCGCTCATCTCGACCTGAAGCGGCAACGTCTCCCTCAGGGCGGCACCCAACTCCTTGAGGTTCTCCAGGTCACCAGCGTCGAGCGCGTCGATTACGGGGTACTGAACCCGGATGAGTGCGATTCGACCATCCGGTGACACCGCCCCGCTGCCGATCGCCGCCTCGGGTCCGTGAGCGAGCGCGCCTGCGGGGTCGCTGGTTCCGAGAACATTCGGCAGGTCTGCGACCGCACTCTGGACCTCCAGGAGAGCTGATCTTGCCGAGGGTGATTCGAAGAAGGTTGCGGCGTTGTCCAACGGTGTCACCACCACCTGAGCGGTGAGACCAGCCGAATCCGACTCGGCGGCAGCGAGAAGGTCCATGGCTTGCTGAGAGTCGAGACCGGGAACCTCGAAGGCATCCTCGAGTTCTTGGCCGAAGGCGCCGGCTGCTCCGATGACGAGTACCGAGATGAGGAACCATGCACCGATGGCAGTCCATGGACGGCGGGCGGCGGACCGCCCCAATCTGTAGAGGGACTGGGATAGGGTCGTGCCGCTTCGGCGACTTCTGGTCTTGGTTGACGAACGCATGGGTCTTCCTTCTGTGATGGGGAGTAGGTGCCATCGTGAGGGATTCCGTCGCTGGAGACATCAGGCGAATGGACACACCTTTCCTGGCCGAATGGGTGATGGGAGAACCATGCATTCGGCCGATGCGCCGCGTGATGTCGCTCCCTACCATGAACGGCAATGAGGGACACCCTGCGGTCACTGCTGGCCGAACCCCGAGTTCCGAATCCGCCTGTTCGCGTGTGGCGCGACTGGGCACTCCTGGCGGTGCTCGTGTTCGCATCAGGTCTCGAAGTGCTTCTGCGCGACGACATCGTGTGGCTGGCCGTGTCGATCGCACTTACGGCCGTGCTGCTACTCGGTGTGTTCTGGCGACGCACGTACCCACTTGCGGCGGTCGCCGTCGCCTTCGGTGCGATGACCGCTACGAACCTCGCAGGTGTCATGACCGGAGCCGGTGACGTCGGCCTGTACGCGGGTGGGTCCATGCTCCTGCTCCCATATGCCCTGTTTCGGTGGGCGTCGGGTCGGGACGCTGCGGTCGGGTTGGCAATCATCGTTGTCAGCGCCGAAGTCAACGGCGTGGCAACCGCAGTGGCAGATTCCTCGAGCGCCGTGCTCTTCGAGGCATTCATCGGGAGTGTCCTGTTCCTGCTGCTGCCTGCAGCGATCGGCGCCCTCGTCCGTTACGAAAGCAAGGTTCGTGCCAGCGAGATGGAACAGGTCAAGCTCCGTGAGCGGGAGCAGCTTGCCCGAGAGCTGCACGACACGGTTGCCCATCATGTCTCGGCCATCGTGATCCAGGCCCAAGCTGGCCACACGGTCGCTGAGTCACATCCGGGGGCAGCGGCGGATGCGCTTGTCGTGATCGAGGAGGAGGCCTCCCGCACGCTTGCCGAGATGCGTCTCATGGTGAGTGCCCTTCGCGATGACCAGGACGCCGAGCTGGCCCCGCAGCGTGGCGTGGCCGACATCGAACGTCTCGCACGCAATACCGGCAACAATCCCCCAATCAGTGTCGAACTGTCCGGGGATCTGGAGGACCTTGGTTCGTCGGTTGACGCGGCGATGTATCGCCTCGCGCAAGAATCGATCACGAACGCCGTGCGACACGCTCACAACGCGACGAGTATCAGGGTTTCGGTGACCGGTGACGACACCAACGTTCGTCTCTCGGTGCGCGACGATGGCGACGCGAATTCGACAGGACGAAGACTGGCCGGCTACGGCATCGTCGGGATGCACGAACGAGCGACGCTCCTCGGTGGAACGCTCGAGGCAGGACCGGACACGGACAGGGGATGGTCCGTCAACGCCGTGTTGCCGAAGGCCGGGATGCCGGCATGACCATTCGCGTCCTCATTGCCGATGACCAGGATCTCGTCCGTGCAGGTCTCAAAATGATCCTCGATGCCCAGCCCGATATCGAAGTTGTCGGAGACGCAGCGGACGGACGCGCAGCGGTGGCGCTGGCCAGGGAGTTGCACCCCGATGTGTGCCTGTTCGACATCCGGATGCCCGAGATGGATGGTCTTGAGGCGACACGCGAGCTGGCAGGCCCCGGCGTGCACGATCCGATGGCGATCGTCATCATCACGACGTTTGATCTCGACGAATACGTTCACGGGGCGCTCAAGGCAGGGGCCCGCGGCTTCCTGCTCAAGGACGCAGGACCCGAACTCCTGGTGCAGGCGATCCGTGCAGCTGCGGAAGGCGATGCCCTCATCGCTCCGAACGTGACGGTCCGACTCTTGTCGACGTTTGCGCATTCAGCCGACCGTGCTGAACCGTCCCAACCAGCCTGGCCGTTGACAGAGCGTGAGGAGGAGGTGCTTCTCACGGTGGCACGGGGACGCACGAATGTCGAGATCGGCGAGGAACTCCACATCAGCCTCGGCACCGTCAAGGCCCACGTCGCGAGCCTCATGACCAAGCTCGAGGTCCGCAACCGCGTCGAACTCGCCATCTGGGCATACGA
>JBDLHX010000119.1:0-6628 GCA_039715165.1 Actinomycetota bacterium | reverse complement strand
TTCGGCGACACGCCGGTCGACGGCCCGTTCACGTACTGGGACTCTGCCGCCGACGCGATCGGGCTGATGGACCACCTCGGCATCGACGAGGCCGTCCTCATCGGCATGTCACAGGGCGGCTACCTGTCGCTGCGTGCTGCGATGGCCTACCCGCACCGGGTTCGCGGCCTCGTGCTCATCGACTCCGGCGTCTTCGTGGACGACGAGGAGACTCTGGCCGGCTACGCGGGCATATTCCAGCACTGGTTGAGCGACGAACCGCTCGGCGAGGTCGGCGCCATGGTCGCCGGTCTGATCATCGGCGAGCCCACGCTCATGGAGAAGTGGATCGGGATCTGGGAATCGCGGGATCGGTCGACCGTCGAGCATCCCGGTGACTGCCTGCTCGGACGCGACGACATCAGCGGACGGGTCGACGAGATCACCTGCCCAGTCCTCATCGTGCACGGCGAAGAAGACCTAGCCATTCCGATGGAGTCGGCCCGCCAGCTCTGCGACGATCTCTCCGACTGCCGCGGCATGGTCCCGGTCCCCGGAGCGGCTCATGCGAGCAATCTCACGCACCCAGAAATCGTGACGCCTGCCATCGCCGAGTTCCTCACTGGGCTGGGCTAGGCGAAGGCTGCGATCCGCTCGACGAAGCGCTCCGGGTCCATGAGGTGCGGGTAGTGGCCGTGGTCGGCCCAAACCTCGTACTCGGCTTGGGGAATCACCGATCGCAGCCACGCAACGTAATCCGGACCGGCTTCCGTACCGTGGAGTGACAGATACGGAGCGGCGATACCTCCAAGGAGCTCGCGAACGAGCGCGTCGATCTCCTCAACAGTAAGCGTGAAGATCGGATCCCAAATGCTGAGCACGACATCCTGCTTCGGAGTGCGCATCGGCGTGATCCGCGCCCGCTCTTCTTCCCCGAGGGGTCCCATGAGCTGGTCGAACAGCCCGCCCATGACTGCGGCAAACGCTTCTCCGCGCAGCATCTCCTCAACCGCCGCTAGCTGCTCCTTGAACGCCGCGAGGGCGAGGACCTGGTCCACATTGACGACGGCCCGCGTCGGGCGTTGGGCCGCGAGGATGGAGACCACATAGCCACCGAGCGAGTGCCCAACGGCGTATGGCTCGCCTCTTCCGACTTCATCGAGGACGGCGCCGACATCCGCGGCGAGCCGGGCGAGTGAATAGTCGTCGGCAGGGTCCGACTCGCCGTGGCCCGGCAGGTCGACGCGGATGACCCGGTACCGGGCAGCAAAGTCGTCGAGCAGCGGATCCCAGAACCTGCGATTCTCGGTGATTCCGTGAACGAGGAGGAGGTCGACCTCCCCGTCACCCGTCACGTCGTAGGCGACGCGATTCCCTCCTGCAGCCGTCACGAAGGCCATGCCTGTCTCCTTTCCTCTCCCGGACGGGATCGTAGAGACTTGCCCGCCTCGCTGCACAGACAAGCAACGCAGTAACCCAGTAACGCAGACGGACTGGGTTACTGGGCTACTGAGTTGCTGAGTTACTGGGCTACTGGGCGTCGATCCGCTCGTTGAACGCTTCGATCAGTTCGTCGATCGGGTCGGCCATCTTCTGGATGTTCGTCCAGTACTCCGGGTCGTACCACTGGTCCTGGATCTCTTCGTACGTCTTGCCCTGCTGCTCAACCCAGGTGTAGTACTTCAGGTTGTGGATGCGCTTCCGCTCGTAGTAATCGAGCTCCTGCACGTGGGCGAGTGACTGCCCCATCAGGTGCTGGTGATAGGCAGCGGCAGCGTCGAGGAGCGTGAACTCGCCGCGCTCTTCGTTGAGCTCCGCCAGCCGCGACTCGTACATCTCCATCGAGTCGGTCCCGAGGGTCATCACGAAGTCGTTTCCGGTGAGCTCGTACCACTTGGCGAACTTGATCGCCATGAGCATGTTCGCCACACCGGAGATGCCGAGGAGCGGCAGCTTCTCGATGAAGTCGGCGGGCACACCCTGGCCGGCGAGGTACTCGAGACCGGCCGGTTCGTTGAAGAGACGGATCAGACTGATCGTCGATTCGTCGTCGATTGCCATCGCCATGTCGGTGTTGCGCACGTTGTGGATCCACGGGATGTGCTTGTCGCCGATCCCCTCGATCCGGTGCTCGCCGAACCCGTTGTAGACCATCGTCGGACACTCGGTCGCCTCGCCGGCAGCGATCTTCGAGTTGGGGTAGATCTGCTTCAGATAGTCGCCCGAAGCGATCGTTCCCGCGGAGCCCGTGGTCAGCGTCACACCGGCGAACCGGTCGTCCTCACCCATCAACTCGTTGAGCACCTCGACCATCGCGGGTCCCGTGATGTTGTAGTGCCAGAGGTAGTTCCCGAACTCGTCGAACTGGTTGAAGATCACGAGATCCTCGCCGCTCACCCGCAACTCGTTGCACTTGTCGAAGATCTCCTTGACGTTCGACTCGGTCCCGGGCGTTCGGATGATCTCACCGGCCACGCTCTCGAGCCAGTGGAAGCGCTCGGCGCTCATGCCCTCGGGGAGAATCGCGATCGATTCGCACGCGAGGAGATTGGAGTCGTAGGCACCGCCGCGGCAGTAGTTGCCGGTCGACGGCCAGACGGCTTTCTGCGTGGCCGGATCGAACTGCCCCGTGACAAGGCGTGGGACGAGACAGCCGAAGGCTGCGCCGACCTTGTGGGCGCCGGTCGGGAACCACTTTCCTTCCATCATCACAATGCGGGCGTCGACGCCGCTGATCTCGGATGGAACCTCGAAGTAGTTGACCCCGCCGAATCCGCCGCCCGAGGCCTTGTCCTCGTTGTGCCAGGTGATGCGATAGAGGTTGATCGGATCGAGATCCCAGAGGCCGACGTCGGCGAGGCGCTCCTTGACATCGTCGGGGATGAGGCTCGGATCCCGCATCTGCTTGAAGGTTGGGATCTTGAAGTCCCGCTTCTTCGCCTGCGCGACGGCCGACTTGAGGACGGATTCGTTGACGGTGAGGTCGATCATGACCGATGGTCCTTTCAGTTGTTGAGTGCTGCCCGGAGCGAATCCAGGTTGGGGTCGATCCGCATCGGGGTCGTTCCGGCCGCGGCAACGGCTTTCAGAGCGGAAGCAACGTCTTTGAGGCCGCTGCCGGTCGCCAAGAGGACGACCGTGTCATCCGCTCCAACCAGATCGCGTTCGACGGCGGCAACAAGGCCGGCGTACGGGGTCGCCCCCGCCGGTTCGGCGAAGACGCCCGAGCCGCGGGCCAGGGTCGGGATGGCCGCGAGGATCTCCTCGTCCGAGACCCGGAGATAGGTACCTCCGGTCTCGGTGACGGCCGCCATCGCCTTGATCCGGTCGCGGGGCAGATCGGCGCTGATCGAGTCGGCGACCGTGTCCGCTGAGATCGGCGGCTTCGTGAGCACGTCCTCGCCGTTCTCGAACGCCTGAACCAAGTAGTCGCTCCCTGCTGACTGGATCCCGAAGATGCGGGGCATCCGGTCGATCCATCCGAGAGCGGATGCATCCTTCATCGCCTTGTGAACACCACCGATGATGGAGCCGTCACCGACGCTCACAAAGATCGCGTCCGGGGCTTCCCACCCGAGGTCCTCGAGAATCTCGAGACCGGCGGTCTTCTTCCCCTCGGTCATGAACGGGTTGTATCCGGTGTTGCGGTTGTACCAGCCGTACTCGGCGGAAGCCTCCATGCAGAGGTCGAACGCGTCGCCGTATGTCCCGTTGACGAGCGCGACGGTGGAGCCGTAGGCGAGCAACTGGGCGATCTTGGCCTCCGGCGCCGATGCCGGCACGAAGATGACGTTGCGCTGTCCGACGCTTGCGGAGATACCGGAGAGCGCCGCTGCGGCGTTCCCGGTCGAGGCGGTCGTAACGACCTCTGCACCACGCTCCTGGGCCTTGACGACGGCCATCGCCGACGCCCGATCCTTGAGCGATGCTGTGGGCTCACGCCCTTCGTCTTTGACCCATACCTTCGCGAGCCCGAGTCCGGCGGCGAGCGGCGCCGCGTCATACATCGGCGTTCCACCGACGGTGAGCGGCGGAACCGCTGCATCGGGTTCAATCGGCAGCAGCGGCCGGTACCGCCACATCGTGCGGTCCGGATTCGCAGCGAGACTCTCCTTGGTGAAGGTCTCGCCGATCCGTTCGTAGTCGTAGCGAACGTCGAGGATTCCCTCGTTGCCGTGATCAGGACAGACGTACCCGGCGAAGTCCGCCGGGTACGTCTTGTCGCAGATCACACAGGTGAGCCCGACAACATTGGTCATCGAACGATCCTGGTACCGGTCTCACCGGCCATGGCTCGCTCGAGGTTCTGCGGGTTCGTGATGAGTGCCTCTTTGCCTCCGGCCTCCAGGAACTGGACGACCGCACGCATCTTCGGCGCCATCGAGCCTTCGGCGAAGTGCCCGCCCTCTTCGAGGTACTGCTTCACCTCGGCGAGCGTGAACTGATCCACCCACCGCTGCTCCGGCGTACCGAAGTTGAGGGCGACCTGTTCCACTGCCGTGGAGATCAGCAGGAGATCGGCGTTCACCTGGACCGCCAGAAGGGCAGACGCAAGGTCCTTGTCGATGACCGCCGCGATCCCTTCGAGGTCGCCGCCCTCGTTGGAGACGACAGGAATGCCTCCACCACCGACCGCGATCGTGACGATGCCCGCGTCGAGCAGGCCACGAATCACGTCGAGTTCGACGATCCGCATCGGCTGTGGCGAAGCGACAACGCGGCGCCAGCCGCGCCCGGCGTCTTCGAGGACATCCCAGCCCTCGTCATCGCGACGACGCATCGCCTCTTCCTCGTCCATGAACGAACCGATTGGCTTGGCTGCGTTCTGGAATGCGGGGTCCGCGGCATCAACCTCAACTTGGGTGACGACCGTTACGACGCTCTTGTCGATGCCGCGCTGGCGAAAGTCGTTGACCAGGTTCTGCTGAAGCATGTACCCGATCGCACCCTGCGTGTCGGCCCCGCAGTAGTCGAGCGGGATCTCGTGAAGCTCACTGCTCGCGAGCTCGGATCGGCGCAGGATGAACCCGACCTGGGGTCCATTGCCGTGGCTGATCGCCACGTCCCATCCCTGCTCGACCAGGGATGCGATGTGGTCGTCGGTCTCGGCAGCGGCGCCGTACTGGTCCTGAACCGACTGGTGGTCACCGTCGGGAATCAGCGAATTGCCGCCGATGGCAATGACGAGCCTTGGCATCACTCCCACACTCCGAGGACCGACGAGAGGAGGGCCATACGCATGACGACGCCGTTGTAGGCCTCTTGCCAGTAGCGAGCATGCCTGGAATCGTCGACCTCGGGAAGGAGCTCGTCACGCCGAGGGAGCGAGTGGAGGATGATGGAGTCGCCCTTGGCCTTCTTCATGACCTCTGAGGTCACCTGGTAGTTGGCCGCGGTGCGTCCGTACACCTCGGCCTTCTCCTGTCGGGCTTGGGTGTAGTCGGGCTGGACGACCGGCTCCATGTAGATGACGTCGGCGACCTCGATGGCCTCATCGATGTGGTCGATGATGCGGTAGTTGGTGCCCTTCTCGTCGAGTTCGGCGAGGAACTCGGGGAGCGGTGACATCTCTTCGGGGGCCAGGATGATCATCTCGGCATCGAACTGCGACAGCGCATACCCGAGCGAGTGCATGGTGCGCATGCG
The DNA here is from genome assembly GCA_039715165.1 of Actinomycetota bacterium. Lineage (GTDB taxonomy): Bacteria > Actinomycetota > Acidimicrobiia > Spongiisociales > UBA5794 > JAHEEL01. The sequence goes on along the minus strand of JBDLHX010000119.1, from coordinate 1,003 downwards.
ATGATCGCCAACCGCGAGGATCGACTTGCCGTCGACCGATCCCATTTCCTTGGTAATCGTGTAGAGGTCGGTGAGGATCTGGGTCGGGTGCTCGCCCCAGCCGTCGCCACCGTTGATGACGGGGATTGAGGACCACTTCGCAGCCTCATGCGGTGCGCCCTGGTCGAAGTGGCGCATCACGATGACGTCGCCGTAGTACTCCAGCATGTGGACGGTGTCCTTGATCGACTCCTGGTAGAAGTCGCCGGCACGCGTCATCTTGGCGTCGGAGAACCCGGTCACGTGACCGCCGAGGCGGTGCATCGCGGCCTCATGAGCGAGACGGGTGCGCGTCGACGGCTGGTAGAAGGCCGTCACGAGCGTCTTGTGGGCGAGGAGGTCGGTGTTCCGACGCTCACGAGCGATGGGCTCGAGGCGGTCGGCGATCTCGAAGAGATGGAAGAACTCGTTCCGCTCGAAGTCCTTGAGCGAGAGGATGTCGCGTCCGGCAAAGCTCCGCATGTGTGCCCTCCTGAGGCTCGGTTTGTGGATTCGTCATACCATAGTACGATATGATGACCGGACGCCACTCGGGGACGAATCGATGATCACGCGCAACCCGTCGCTCACCGACCAGGTGAAGACCCACATCAAAGAGCGCATCGTCAACGACGAGTTCGATGATGGACGGATCCCACCGGAGACGGATCTGGCGGAGGACCTCGGTGTCAGCCGGACGACGGTTCGCGACGCTCTCAGCCGCCTCGAGAACGAGGGGGCGATCTACCGTCGCCAGGGAGCAGGCACGTTCGTCAACGAGCCCGGCCTCCGAATCAAGTCACGGCTCGAGGAGATCTGGTCCTACGAACAGGTTCTCGAAGATCACGGATACACGCCGGCGGTTGAAGTGCTATCGAGCCACGCCCGTCCCGCAGATGGAGCCACGACCGAGGCGCTCGGCCTCGACCCCAACGCCCAGGTCCTCTTCATCGAGAAGCGCTTCCTCGAGGACGACGAACCGGTG
>JBDLHX010000118.1:0-6860 GCA_039715165.1 Actinomycetota bacterium | reverse complement strand
ACTCGTTCCGGGTTCTGAAGCGCACGGGCCGATCGAATGAAGAGGTCCTCGCAGAGATCGTCGCGAAGACCGCCACTTGGATCGAGGAATCTTCCCTCCCCTCAGGGGAGGGTGGCAGCGCCGTCAGGCGCTGACGGGAGGGGTCAGACGGTTCCACTTGCGCTCTGACCCCCTCCGCCTCGCTGCGCTCGGCACCTCCCCCTGAAGGGGAGGAAGGGATCAGGATCTAGCGCTTGGGGGGGACGTAGCGGCCTGAGCGGACGCGGCCCTTGCTCGCCTCCAACACCCACACCGAGCCCTTCTTCCACTCCATCGGGCCGTCGAGGTCGAGTCCGTCGGCTGCAAGCTTCCCCATCACGGCGCCGATCACCTCGCCGTGGGTGATCAGAACGGCCGCCTCACCCCGCAACTCTCGGATGAGCTTCAACACGTCGTCCGGGTTCCCATCGACCCGCAACCGCCGATCGGTTTGGGCGGAGACCCGGATGGCATTGACGAGGGGCCTCGCCGTCTGCAGGCAGCGCTGGTACTCCGAGGTGAGGATCCGCGAGATCGGATGCGCCCTGAAGCGCACAGCCAGGTCGATGGCCTGCTTCCGGCCGCGACGGTCGAGCGTCCGCTTGTGGTCCTTGCCCTTCCACTGCGACTTCGTACCGGCGGCAGCGTGCCGGACGAGGTAGATCCTGGAGTAGGTGGGATCGTCGAGGAGCGCCTCGGCGCGGCGCAGCACCTTCTTGTCGTTCGTGTATTGGAGGCGCTTGTCGGCCTTTCCGCGCGTCAGCCAGGCGACGTCGTCGACTTCCTTGTTCGGACGGAACTTGCCACCGACCGCCTCCATGAGCCACCAGCGGACAACCTTGCGATTCCCCGCGTCCGTCTCATATCCGACCGATCCGATCTCGAGCGCCCGGTTCGCGCGAATGCCCGTCTCCTCACGGACCTCGCGAAGCGCCGCCTCGAGGTACCCCTCGCGACGGTCGAGCTTCCCTTTCGGGAGCGACCAGTCGTCGTAGCGGGGACGGTGGACGAGGAGGTATTCCCGTGTGCCGTTCTCCCGCGTTCGCCAGACGACCCCGCCCGCCGCCTTGATCGATGCGCGGAAGCGTTCGGGGCTCACGACGGATACGGCGACTCGCCACGGGCTCGTTCGCCGGCGAGGGCGAGGAGGGTCTCATGGGTATCGATACCGGCATCCCGGGCAACCTTCGTCCACGTGCCGTCTGGGTTCGCCTCCCATGCGAGGCGGTCATCGGAGAGTTCGACCTCGATGATCTCCTCGAGACGCCCCTTCAGCCGGGGATCCGTCACCGGCACGAGGGCCTCGACGCGGTTGTTGAGGTTGCGCTGCATCATGTCCGCAGACCCGATGTAGTAGACGGCGGTCGGCCCCGGGCTTCCGAAGCGGTAGATGCGTGAATGCTCGAGGAACCGGCCGACGATCGAGCGGAGACGAATCGTCTCGGAGAACCCGGGCACGCCGGCACGCACCGAGCAGTTGCCTCGCACGATGAGGTCGATCCGGCAGCCCTTGCCGGACGCGTCGTACAGCTCGTTGATGATCTCAGGATCGACGATGTGGTTCGACTTCATGAGGATGTGGCCGTCCGACCCGAGCGCCGCCTGCTCCCGGATGCGGTCCACGATCTTCGACCGGAGGAAGTCCGGCGCAACGACGAGCTTGCGATACGAAGCGGGACGGGCGTAGCCGGTGAGATGGTTGAACATCTCGGAGAGATCCGCACCGATCTCCTCATCGGCCGTGTAGAGACCGATGTCCTCGTAGATCCGTGCCGTGTTCGGGTTGAAGTTCCCGGTCCCGACGTGCGAGTAGCGGCGGATGCCGTCCTTCTCGCGCCGGACGACGAGCAGCGTCTTCGTGTGCGTCTTGAGCCCCTGAACCCCGTAGACGACGTGGACGCCGGCCGACTCGAGCATCTTCGCCCAGTTGATGTTCGCCGCCTCGTCGAAGCGGGCCTTCAACTCGACGAGGACGACGACCTGCTTGTCCGCCTCTGCGGCTTCGATCAGGGTGCGAACGACGGCCTCCTCACCGCCGATCGCGGGGTCGTCCGGGATCGACGTGCGGTAGAGCGTCTGCTTGATTGCGAGCACGTCCGGGTCGGCGGCTGCCTGAGCGAGGAATGTGCCGGTCGACGTGGCGAACGACTCGTAGGGGTAGTGGACGAGGATGTCGCCCTTGCGCAGCTCCTCGAAGAAGTCGATCGACCGCCCGCCGGACTCTGCGAGTCTCGGCTGGGTCGTCGGCATCCACGACGGGTCCTTCAGGTCGGGCCGGTCGAGTCCGTAGACGGCCCAGAGGCCGGCAAGGCCGAGTGGCGCACTGCGCGTGTAGACCTCATCTCGTGTGAGCTGGAGGCCGTGGAGGAGGAGGTCGAGGACGTTCTCGGCGATGCCGGACTCGACCTCGAGGCGGACCGCTTGGGCGGCACGCTGCCGGTACCGCAAGACGCTCTCCATTGCTGAGAGGAGGTCATCGGCTTCTTCCTCCTCGACGGCGAGGTCGGCGCTCCGTGTGACACGGAAGGTCGATGATCCGACGACGTCGAGGCCACCGAAGAGCCTCGCGAGATGATGGTTGACGATCTGCTCGATCGGCACGAACCGCCGCCCGTCCTCGAGAGCGACGAGACGTGGGACATTCGGCGGAATCTTCACTCGCGCGAACCTCAACCCGGTGTTGGAGTGTTCGCGTAGGAGCACGGCGAGGTTCAGGGAGAGGTCGGAGATGAACGGGAACGGGTGCGACGGGTCGACGGCAAGCGGTGTCAGCACCGGGAAGATCTCTTCCTCGAACACAATGTCGAGCCGGTGGCGCTCCTCGGCTGTGAGGCCCTCGTAGGTGGCGATCTCGATGCCCTCCTCGGTGAGGGCGGGGAGAAGCGTTTCGGTGAAAAGGGCGTCGATCTTGCCGTTGAGTTCGATCACCCGCTCCCGGATCGCAGCGAGCTGCTGATGGGGAGTCAGGCCGTCGGGACCGGACTTCGTGACGCCACCCGCGGCCTGTTCGAGGAGGCCGGCGACCCGCACCTGGTGGAACTCGTCGAGGTTCGACGACACGATCGCGACGAACTTCACCCGTTCGAGCAGTGGCCGTTCGAGCACCTCGGCGAGCGCGAACACGCGCTCCTGGAAGTCGAGGAGCGACAGCTCACGGTTGACGTACGGTGTTGTGTTCATCGGACTCACGGTCGCAGGAGGTCGGGGACGGCCGTCATGATACCGGAGGGATGCTCTGCGAACGGGGTCTACGAACGCGTCTTGTCGAGATCTTCGAGCTTCTCGACGCGGCGGACGTGGCGCTCCTCGCCGGAGAACTCGGCCCCGAGGAACGCTTCGACGATCTCCCACGCCAGTTCGGGACCGACGACCCGTCCCCCGAGCGCAAGCACGTTGAGACCATCGTGCTCGACGGCCTGGTGCGCGGTGTACACGTCGTGGATGGTCGCAGCGAAGACCCCGGAGATCTTCCCCGCCGTGATCGACGCGCCGGCGCCGGATCCGCAGAGGACGATTCCCCGGTCGGCGTCACCGGAGGCGACGGCACGGGCGGCGGGTGCGACGAAGTCGGGGAAGTCAACGGAGTCGAGCGAATCGGTGCCGAAGTCGACGACTTCATGGCCCGCATCGACGATCCGCGCCTTCAGCTCCTCCTTGAGGGCGAATCCTCCGTGATCGGTACCCATCGCTATCCGCATGTTTCCCTTTGGTCGACGCGCCGCGATCGTAGCGTGACAGGTTGGCGTGGCGTCACGGATGCAGTGCCCAAAGGCGGCGCGTCCCTAACCTCAGAACCATGGATCGCATCGAATCTCTCCGCGTCACAGGGGGCGTCCGCCTCGAGGGGGAGGTGGCGGTCCTCGGTGCGAAGAACGCGGCGCTCAAGCACTTGGTGGCGACCCTTCTCGCCCCCGGCGTGCACCACCTCTCGAACGTGCCGCGCATCCTCGACGTGGAGATCATGGGCAACGTTCTCCGCCACGTCGGCGCGACGTGTGAACGAGACGGCGCGACGCTCGAGATCGTCGTCCCCGAGGATCCCAATCCGGAGGCACCGCTCGACCTGGTCCGACAGATGAGGGCGTCCATCCTCATCCTCGGAACGCTGCTCGCCCGCACCGGTGAAGCCCGCGTGGCTCTGCCGGGCGGGGACGACTTCGGCTCGCGGCCGATCGACCTCCATCTCGGCGGTCTCGAGGACCTCGGCGCCACCTTCGAGCTCCGGCACGGCGTGCTTCGGGCCACGGCGCCCGATGGTCTCCACGGCGCTGAGATCTACCTCGAGTTCCCTTCGGTGGGCGCTACCGAGAACATCCTCCTCGCGTCCGTTCTCGCCGAGGGGACGACGACGATCGGCAACGCGGCTCGCGAGCCGGAGCTCGCGGACCTCGCTGCCTATCTCGTAGCGATGGGGGCGCAGATCGACGGAGCGGGCACGTCGACGATCCACATCCACGGCGTCGACGAGCTCCACCCGGCGGATCATCGGGTCGTCCCGGACCGTCTCGAAGCCGGCACCTATGCGATCGCCGCCGCCATGACCGGCGGCAGTGTGACGATCCGCGACTGCGTACCCGAGCACCTGAGGATGGAGCTGAGCAAGCTCGCCGATGCCGGTGCAACCGTGTCGATGGGCGACGACTGGATCACCATCGAGGGCCCGGATCGTCCCGAGCCGATCGACTTCGCGACGCTCCCGTTCCCCGGCTACCACACCGACATGCATCCCCAGATGGTGGCGCTGCTCTCGGTCGCGGCCGGCACGTCGATCGCCACCGAGAACGTGTACGCAGCCCGCTTCCGGTACATCGGCGAGCTCAACCGGATGGGGGCAGACATCCACACCGACGGGCAGCACATCGTCATCCGCGGCGTCGAGGAGTTGAGCGGCTGTGAGGTCGATGGCTGCGACATTCGCGCTGCAGCGGCGCTCACCATCGCTGGGCTCCGCGCCGACGGGACGACGACGATCGTCGGGGCACACCACGTCGACCGTGGATACGACGGCTTTGTCGATCATCTCAGCGCTCTCGGAGCGACCATCGAGCGCGTGTGACACGCTCACGGCATCGACGATGACACGCCTGACCCGTCTCGTGCTCGTTGCGTTTGCCGCCACGGCGGTGCTCATTCCACCAAGCTCTGCTGTGGCATCGGCCGACGCAGACATCGAGGTCATTCGCCTCGAACCGGGGCCGGGCACGACCTTCGAGATCGACGGGCGAACCTACGGTGGCGAGATCGCCCTCCGCTGGTCTCGCTCGGGCCTCGCCCTCACCGAGGAGGTCGACGTCGTCGACTACCTCCTCGGGATCCGGGAAGTGCCGTACTCGTGGTCCGCCGAGGCGCTCGCCGCCCAAGTCGTTGCTGCGAGGACCTACCTGGCTCGATACACACGGGGTGGCCGCTCGGGCGACCGGGCACGCTACGGCTTCGACATCTGCGCGACGAGCGCCTGCCAGGTGTACCGGGGCATCGGATCGATCGACGCCTCGGGAGGCTCCCGGTGGGTCGATGCCGTCGAACGAACCGCCGGGGAGATCCTCGTCTATGAGGGCGTGCCGATCGAAGCGGTCTACTCGTCGAGCATGGGGAGCCGGACGCGGGCGAACCAGGACATCTGGGGAGGGTCGGCGATCCCGTACCTCCAGCCGGTCGACTCGCCGGAGGCCGGCGTGTCCCCGCTCGCGTCGTGGACGATCGCCGTCTACCCCAGGACCTTCGTCGAGATCCTGAAGGCGGACGGCTACGACGTCGGCGGTGATCTCCTCGCCATCGCGACCGACGATCCGGGGGAGGGGAACGGCCGCACGATGATCCATGTCACGACCGAGGAGGGCTCCGTGGAGATCGCTGCTACGAGCCTCAAAGGGGTGATGAACCGTCACGGTCCCGACATGGCGCCCGGCCTGCTCCCGGCCCGCCGCGCCGATGGGAAGCGGCTCCCGCAATCACTTCCGTCCTACACCTACGAGATCGGGATCCAGGAGACCGAACCCATCGACGAACGGATTGTCAGGTGGCTCCCACCCGAAGATCGACCCGCTCCGACCATGGTGAGAATCAACGGTGAAGGATGGGGCCACGGCGTCGGCATGAGCCAGTGGGGGGCATACGCGATGGCACGAGCCGGCGCAGATCACCAAGAGATCCTCACGCACTACTACACGGGAGCGGAGCTCGTCGATGCCGGCCCGCTGCTGCCGGAGCGGGTTGTCGTCGGCCTCGACTGGGAACTGCCGGACGCTTTGGTGACCGCCGATGGGCCGTTCACGATGTACGTCAACGACGTGCGTGTCGGCGACGGCGGAGCCGGACCCTGGATGATCCGGTCACGCTCTCGGTCGATCGGTGTCGTCCCACCCGTCGGGCAGCTCGTGCCGGGTCAGATCCACGTCCGCCACTGGCCCCGATAACCGTCCCGGTAGATCGCGGGAGACGGGTACCTTGCCGGACATGGCAGCCGAGCAAGAGAACGTCATCGAGATCGCATCCCCGACGGATCGAGACGACACCGGATTCGACGGTGCCGAAGAGATCGACTTGTCGCTGCTCGAATCGACACTCGAGTACATCCGCCCGGCACTGCAAGCCGACGGCGGAGACCTCGTTCTCCTCGGAGCGGAGGGTGGCAAGGTATCGCTCCAGCTCGTCGGAGCGTGCGGAGGCTGCCCCCTTTCGACCATGACGCTCACCGCCGGTATCGAGCGCATCGTGAAAGACCGCGTCCCTGGCGTGACGAGCATCGAAGCCGTCTAACCCCGCGGCAGATCTCATCGTCGCGACTCGGGCTCCCAGAGCCCCCCTGCGTCGTCGCTGCGCTCCTCCGCGTCCCCCCACTG
>JBDLHX010000117.1:0-6883 GCA_039715165.1 Actinomycetota bacterium | reverse complement strand
CTCCTCGGCCAGAGCCGTGGTGGACGTCTCCTCGGCCAGAGCCGTGGTGGACGTCTCCTCGGCAGCGGATGTGCAAGCGCCGAGCGTCATCGCCACGAGGGCGGAGAGGATCCCCACATGCAGACGGAGGTTGGCTCGTGATGTCGCAGCCGAACCCACGCGGCGACGCCTCTGCGTCCGGACGTCAGACCGGCTCACCCTGCCTCCTCACACGGTAGGTCGGCATCGAGATCCTGCCCCTCGAGTACCTCTTCGAGCCGCAGACACGCCGCCGCGACACGGAGACTCGAATCCGCGTACCCCGACGAAGCGAACGCACGGTTGATCTCGTCAAACGACACAGCCTCCGTCAGCGTGGAGATGAGTGGCCCAATGCCCTCGCTCGAACCTTTGAGCGCCTCAACGTACGCCACGTGCTCGGCGGACACGCTCCTTGGCGGTTCGATCTCGTCAAGCTCATCAATGTATCGACCAAGGGCGTCTCCGATGCCTGCGAAGAGCTTCGCGGATCGGCGTGCCGTCTCGTCGAGCGCCGCCGTGGCCAGCCTCTCCCCCTCCATCGAGTCCTGCAGATCAGCAATCGCCGCCTCGAGGTCGGCGAGGTGGCGTCGACCGAGATCTTCGTGCTCATCGGCGTACGCCGCTGCGCGATCTTCGATCAGGGCGGCGTACTCGTCGATCGCCATCGAGGAAGAGCACGCGGTACCGATCAGCGCGAGCGCGACCAGCGCTGCAGCAAAGCGTCTCACGACGGGAGGACGTCGCTCAGCGGCACGAACGAGTCCGCGAGCGCCGTGCATACGAGCTCTGAGATCGGGGCACGGCAGAAGAGTTCATAGCGAAGACCCGCCTCCGTCCACCCGATGCTGAGTCCATCCGGTACCAGGATCGGCACGATGTCGCTCTTCGCCGCCCCCGCCCCGACCGGGGCGGCACCGACGCGCAAGACCGCCATTCGTCCCGTCTCGACGGTGTATGGCTCGACCGCCCACAGCCCGAACGCTGCCGATGTGTCAGCGTCGAGAAGGCCGGACGCCGGGTCGTAGACAAGTTGGCTCGTCACCCATCGGACATCCTCCGGCACCGTCTGTGGGAAGCGAATCGTCGGAAGGGCTGCCGCAATCTCGGCGCGGTTCGCCTGAACGAAGCGGCTCCCTCCCTGCCGGCTCCACACCTCGGCGATCGTCCCGAGAGGATCGTCGCCGGGATCGGATGCACCAATGTCGTCGTTCGCCCACAGGACATCGCCGGCGCCTACGAGTCCTTCGTCGCCGATCTCGACAACGACCTCGGGTGCCGTTGTCGTCGGCATCGTCACGGCAGTCACCCACCCGCCGGATGCTTCACCGACGCGTTCGAACGGCCCCGACTCACCGCACGAGGCGGCAAGCAGGGCGAGGATCGCAACGACCAGTGTGCGACGGATCATGGACATTGAGGCAAGTGTGCCATCGTTTCCCGAATACAGGCGTGCATGTTCCTACAGTCGCCCGATGCCGAACCGCTCGACAGCCGTGGTTCTCCAGGGATTCGATGACGACGTCGGACTCGACACCGCCACGTCACAAGCGATCCTCGAGCGCGTAGCCGCCGGCGATCTCCCCGAGACGTTCCGCATCTCTTCACCGGGCAGAGTCCTGGCGTTCGGACGCAGAGACCGTCTCGAACCCGGCTTCGATGATGCGGTTCGGGCTGCACACGCACTCGGATTCGCTTCCGTCATCCGGTTACCGGGAGGACGGGCCGCTGTCTTCCACGAAGGAACGATCTCGTTTTCGTGGACGACTCCGGATCCGGATCCGGTGCGGGGGATCCGCCGGCGCTTCGTGGAAACCACAGAAGTGCTCCTCAACGCCCTCGCCAGGCTCGGCGTCGAGGCCAGCGTTGGCGAGATCCCGGGCGAGTACTGCCCCGGTGAGTTCAGCGTCAATGCGGGCGGCGTGATCAAGCTCGCCGGGTTGGGGCAGCGTCTCACTCGCGGCGGCGCGCACGTTGGTGGCGTACTCGTCGTGGACGGAGCAGGCCCCATCAGAGAGGTTCTCGTTCCCGTCTATGCAGCCCTGGGTATCGACTGGGATCCGACCACTGTGGGTGCAGTGAGTGACGTGCGGCCGGGGATCGACGTCCCTTCCGTCGTCGACTCCCTCGTCCAAACGCTGACAACTCGCACGACCATCGTCGAGTCGGAACTCGATCCGGCGACAGTGGATCGCGCAATGGGCCTTGCTAAACGCCACGTGCCCTGACATGCGCGACGCTCCTACGCGGGCGCCCTCAGCGGGCCCCGCCAGGGTCGCATATCAACCGGGTACGCGCTCCCGCGGAGCCGTGTCCATAATGCCGGGCATGAGTGCTAGCCATGTTCCCGACCGGTCTCGATACCGCACGCACACGCACGCTGAGGACTTCGTGATCGACTGGCGTGGCTATTACGACCAGTTCGACCAAGCCACTGCGGAGCTGCAGGAGGTTGCCGATCACGAGAGAAATGTCTCTTTCGGCGATTCCAGCTACGAGGTCATGGATATCTACTACCCGGCGAACCTCCGGGAGTCAGCACCGATCATGTATTTCATGCACGGTGGCGCCATGAGAGAAGGCCACCCATATCACTACGGCTTTCTGGCGAAGCCGTTCATCGAGCGCGGGATCATCTTCATCACGGCCGGGTACGCGCTGATGCCGGAGAGCTACTTCCCCAAGAATGCCAGTAGCGCCATCGCGGGGTTGTCATGGACTTACGACAACATCGCCGGTCGCGGTGGAGACCCGGAGAGGATCTACATCGGTGGGCACTCCGCGGGTGCCGAGATCAGCGCCTATCTGTGCGTCAGGGACGACTGGCAGGAGCCTGTGGGCCTACCCATCGATGTCATCACCGGCGCGATGCTGCTGAGCGGCGTCTATGACGAAGGCCAGTATGACGCGTCGGATCAAGGCAGCCAGAAGCCCAACGCGATCACTTCGGTGGGACCGCTGACGCGGGCCCCGCAGACCACCGTGATTGCCTTTGGCTGGCCCAACGAGCCCAACAAGGCGAACAGCGACAATGCAAGATTCGGTGAGACCGGCTACGCCCTCGCAGAGAAGCTCGAAGCCGTCGGTGGGTCGGTGACCGTTCTTCCGCTCGAACACCATGACCATGCCCAGGTCTGCGCCGCGCTGGCAGACGACAAGAGCGTCGTCTTCGGCGCGGTCGAGAACATGATGAACAGTGAACACCGAGAAGCGCGCACATAGCGGCATCGATGAGGGAGTGGGACGGTGGCGGGTCAGCCGTACCGATCACCGGTTCTGATCGGCCTCGGCGCCAGCAGATCAGGCATTGCCAGGGCGCGCCGTGGCGAGCAGCATCCCCGGCTCGGTGACCAGAGCCTCGGCATCGGTGAACGGTTGGGTGCGTGCGACCACGGCATGCTCCAGTGCGGCCCGGGCATGGTCGTCTAGCTGGCTGGCCATGGCCGCCAGCGGGGAGGCGGTGACGTACTGCCAGAAGAAGTGGGCTGGGGGTGACAGCCGCAGCGGTACCTTCCGGTACTCGGTCTCGATGGCGGCAAAGCCGGCTGCGTCAAGCAGCTCCCGCAGCTCGGCTGGCTGATGCAGGGCGAACACCGCGTCGACGAACCCAGACGCCTCGGGACCAACCCGTTCGGCGAGCACGTCGCCGATCGCTTCGAACAGCGGAGGTGTCGGTCCGGGTGTCGTTAGGGCGACTCGGCCGTCGTCGGTGAGCACCCGCCGCATCTCGGTTAGGGCAACAGCCTTGTCCTGGAAGAACTGGAGGCCCTGCGAGCACAGCACAGCGTCGAACGATCCATCGTCCCACGGGAGCTGCTCGGCGCTTGCCTGCCGCCAGTCGATGCTCTCGCCACCGTCGCTGGTGGCGGCGACCTCGAGCATCGCTGGGTCCACGTCAACGCCAGCGACGCTGCCGGTTGGGCCGACCTCGAGGGCTGCGAGCCGGGCGGCGATGCCAGTGCCGCACGCTACGTCGAGCACAAGGTCACCCTTGCCGAGGTCCGCCGCCTCGACCACTGGCCTGGCGAAGTGGACTCCGATGGCGGGCGTGAAGTGCTGCTCGTAGCTCTCGGCCGGGTTGCCGGCGTACTGGCGATACAGGGAGTCCGGTCGGCCTGCCTCGATGCTCATAGGGAAGACCTCCTCTTGATAGCTTCCCTTCTAGGGAGACAAGCAATCACGCTCTGACAGTATTCCGCGCTCGCAAGCGGAGGGCGATAGCTGGCCACTCGGAGAGCGCATACCTGACGTCCGCGCTGTCCGTTGGCCGTCTAGGCCCAATTCATTGGAGTGCACAGGTGCTTCGACATGCATGGCAAAGGCTCGGTTCGCGAGAGTGATCCGTCGCGTATGGTCACATACATGCGGAGAGCGATGGCGGCAGGATTCGTGGTGTTGGCACTGGGGAGTTGCAGCAACGCCGGAGCTGAGCCATCGACGGCTGAGATGGCCTGTGGCTCGACGATCGGGGTTCTCGAAAGCGCACGAACAGACGAGGGATACCAGTGGATTCTCGACGCGATCGCCCTTCCCGAACCCGGTATCCAACACGAGACCGGCAGAACCGATCCGGAGACCGGGCTGCGGTTCGCCAAGATGGGGCTGCTCGTGAAACCCGGACATGCATCCACGATCACCGTGGACCCAGACCAGCAAGCAGAGATCCGGCTGGGATGGGGCAACATCGGTGACGCCGTTGGTCATCCCGATCGGCCGGTTGAGCGACTCGTCATCCCTGCGTGCGGAGGAGACGAGGACTTCCTCATCTACGGGGGTGGCGTCTGGATCAGCGAACCCGCCTGCGTCGCACTGACGGTGGAAACAAGCGATCAGAGCGAGCCGGTCCTCTTCCCCATCGACACGGACTGCCCCTGAGAAGACCAGCGCAGACGCGGCGAGCGGAAGTGCCGCTATGGGCGCGGTGGCAGGAGTTCCGGCCCGGAGCGTCCGCTTGCATGGATACGGTTCTCGTGAAATGCGTCGATGGCGGCGTGGGTCTTGGCAAGGACCTCGGCGGGATCGCCGTCCAGGGCAGCAAGTTCGGCCGGTCCGATGCCGGTCAGGGCGGTCGCAGTGGCGGAGGGGAGGCGCCCGGGTCGATCAGTCGGTCGACGAGCGTTTCGGATGACCCGTCCGGTTCGAACCGGACGAGGCCCGCCTTGACGATGCGCGCCTTCTGAATGCTGACCCCGGTAGCTTCCAGGTCGAGAGCGGCGAGTGGGCCTTCCCGCGAGCGCGTGGCCCCAGGACAGGTCACGGTGTCCTCGGTCGGATCGCCTGTCTACAGCGGATTGAGTGACACGTACCCAATGAAGACGGCGATTGAAACCAGCGTGTACAGGCTCAGAACGTTGTTCACGTATCGCCGTTCATCGTCCATGCCCTGCTTCATGTACAGCGGGATGATGAACGGTGGCGGCAGAACGAGCAGCGTGAACAGCGCTGCTTGGGCGTACTCATCGGCGCCCAGAAGATGGCTCATTAGCAGTGGTGGCAACACGAAAGCGAGCGGGAGGAGAATGGTCGCACGAACGACGACCGGTATCAATGCCTCCTTGAAGCCCCGGCGATCCAACCGAATCCCGTAACCCACGATCAGCAGAATCAGCGGCACGGTCAACGTGCCCATGAAGGCCAGTGTGTTCATCACTCCGCCGATGATGGGAGCCTCGTACATCACGTCGCGTGCACCGACGAAGTTCAGGGCGATACCGGCGATGATGGCGATGACGACTGGTGAGCGGATGAATGAGCGGAGGAGCGTACGTGGGTGCCGCGTGCCGTCTCGTTTGGCCAACAGCAAGGCCAGGAATACGAACCAGATGAAGATCTCATGGCCGAGGTCGACGATGGCGAAGGAGCCGATCCGTTCGAGTCCGTAGGCGGCTCCGTACAGGCTGATGCCGAGCATCCCGGCCTCGAATCCGGTCATCAGGAACGGGAAGTAGTCGTGGCGAGCGCCGAATCGCGGCCGCAGTGCTCGACCCAGGAGGTACAGCACGATGCTCAGCAGGAATGTCGCCACTGCAACGACTCCGGAGCGGGACTCGAGAGCGAGATCCAGGAATGCTGTGAAGAGCACGGCGGGCAGCGCCAGATTGACGACGATCTTGCGAAGATCGTCCACCGTGCGCTGTGTCACGAAACCGCTTCGTCGTATCCAGAATCCGAGGGCGATCAGAAGGATGATCGGGAGTACTCGGTTGATGATCTCGGTCACTGCGAATCCGTCTGTCTAGCGAAGATGGCGTTGCTCCCCGCCTCGGACACATCGAGTCGTTCGGATGCTCACGTCACGTACCCCAATGACGGCGCCTTCGATGAACAGACACCACCTGAGTGTCGAGGCAGCGTCGAGCTGCCAACGCCCAGCAGGCTAGCCACGGTACCGAACGGCCAGGTGCCCTCGACAGTCCGCGTTGGGAGAATCGGGACCGGTGGATCGGTTTCACGGCCGTGCATCGCTCGGCTTCTGGGTTCGGAACGCCGAGATCGGACATGGGGTTACAGCGAGAGCGGCGCGTGCCGTGATCGGGTTCGCCTTCGAGCACTTCGGGTTGCACCGTGTCGAAGTGATCGCCGCGGAAGATAACTCCGGAAATCGGCGAGTGGCGGAGAAGACGCGTGTTAGAGATGAGGGCGTTTTGCGTCAGCGTCTCGCACTGGATGGAGTCCTACACGACGCCGTGATAATGGCGGCGATCCACGAGCGGTCGCCCATCCACGCCTCCCACACTGACTCTCACGGTCCACCACATAGGTGCTTCGATGTGCGCTGCCCCTGTTTGGTCCCTGTAGGGTGATGGCGAGTCTCGGGAGGACGTAGATGGACCGCGTGAGGGTTGAAAGCGCTGACGCCGGAGGC
>JBDLHX010000116.1:0-7020 GCA_039715165.1 Actinomycetota bacterium | reverse complement strand
GTGCCTTCGCCGATCCCTTCTGTGAGTCGCTCCGCTCACAACAGCGTTCTTGCGAACGCCTCAGGGTAAGCGCGGACTCCGGCGGGAAACCGGACTCGGGAGTATATCGACCCCAAGTTCTACTGCGCAAGAGGACTCAGACAACAGATCGTCTCCCCCACGACGTGGGGGAGACGCGGAGGAGCCGCCAGGCGACGACGCAGAGGGGGCTCTGGGAACCTGCATCGCGACGATGAGGCCTGCCGCGCCGCTGTCGACTACTCGTCAAACCGCGCGAACGCGTGAAGCTTGTCGATCTCCGCCACGTCGCGATAGCCGAGGCTCTCGTAGAGGCGATGCTGGCGCTCTTCGTCGTCGGTCATGAGCACCTTCTGTCGCACATGGGCGAAGCGCTCAACGATGTGCTCGATGAGCCGCCTTCCATGGCCCTGCCCCTGGTAGTCGGGGTGGACGATGATGTCCTGGAGGTAGAGCACCGACACGTCGTCCGACAGCCCGCGCACGAGGCCAATCAACCGTTCGCCGTCACGCAGCATCGCAACGTACGTCGAGTTCGCGACAGCCTCGGCAAGCCCCTCGGGATCCTTCGTGTAGGCGGACCACCCGACGGCGTCGTAGAACTCGACGAGCTCTTCCGTCGTGGGCACGGCTCCGGTCTCAAGTCTCACCATGTGCCGATGGTAGGAACCCGTCACCCACCGGAGGCGACGAGGTCACAGAACAGTCCCGCGCTCTCCGGGTAGCGGTCGTTCCAGAGCCGCATCAGCTCGGCGTCCCGCTCGATGAACCACTCGTCACCAGCCATCTCCCCCGCTCCGGGCGGTTCTCCGATCCGGGCGGTCGTCGCTTCATCGGCGTCGACACGCAGCTCCAGGAAGTCGTCTGTTCCAATCCCGAATGCCTCCTCGAAAGACTCGTTGTACGCGACATCGGTCTCGTCCGGCGACATGCCCTCCGTATCGGGGAATCCCTCGGGGAGCCATCGGACAACCCCGGGCAGCAGAGTCGAGCTCCCGCCGATCGTGCCGGCGCTGCTTGCGACGGCAGTGCACTCCTCGAGCGCCTCGTCGGACATGGCGCTTGCTGAACTGCAGGATGGGAGAAGGAGTGCGACTCCAAGAGCAGCAACAATGAGCGGCATTCGTGCGAGGCTCATGCTCCGACTCTACGCCAAGATCGCACCGACTCCCCACCGCTCGGCTGCTCAGATCGGGAATGCCGGGGGCTCCTGGTTCGGAGGCTGCTCGGTTGGCGGCTCCGGTTGCGGCTGTAGCGGCCGCGGTTTCGGCTTGGCCTGTTGCCCCGACCGCATTCCCATGAAGGTGATCATCGCCACGAAGATCGCGAGAAACATCTCTCCGAAATAGAGGGCAATTCCGATCACGATGACTCCGGCGATGATCGAGACCACGCGAGCGATGCCTGCGGCTCGCTTCGGCGTGAAGATCTCGAGGCCGTGCTGGAGCATGTGGCCCCCGTCGAGCGGCAGGATCGGGATCCAGTTGAGGATCCCCCATACGAGGCCCGCCCATACGAAGCTCTGAAGGAAGACGAACGCGAGGTCGGGTAGCCCGTCGAACAGTCCTCTTCTCGCGAGCACGATCACGACCACGCCGGCAGCAATGCCGACCGCTGATCCCGCAGCGGAGACGACGAAGCGTCGTCCCGGACCGAGATCCTTCGACGCGCTCCAGGTGGTCACGCCACCGAGGGCGAAGAGCGTGATCGCCACCGGCGATGCGCCGAACGCTCTGGCCGTAAATGCGTGCCCGGACTCGTGGAGCAGCACGGCCACGAAGACGGCCGCCGTCCAGGCGCCTATCTCGATGCCCGAGTAGACGCCCATCCCGAAGAGCGCAACGAGGAGGAACGTCCAGTGGACGGAGACGGGGACACCGAAGAGCGGAAACCGGAGCACGCACCCACGATAGGCCGCCCTCCGCCAGATCGTTCGTGCCTACGACCACATCCAGTGTGGTTCTAGACACAAACGACGGAGGCGGCCCCGAAAGGCCGCCTCCGCTACATCAGATTGGGATGCCGGCTACTCGTCGGCCTCTTCGTCCTCGTCGGCATCGAACTCCGCAGAGCCTCCGAGCGATGCCAGCCACTCGGCCGGATCCGCCGGAAGAGCGTCGTCGACCGACTCCGGCACCTCCTCGCCGAAGAGCCCGAGCGCCGTGACGACGTTCGCGTCCGGCAGCATCGGCTCGATCGACTGGTAGTGATCGGACCCCGTCCCGGACGGGATGAGCTTGCCGATGATGACGTTCTCTTTGAGACCCCGCATGAAGTCCGACTTCGACTGGAGCGCAGCCTCGGTGAGAACCCGAGTCGTCTCCTGGAACGAAGCCGCCGAGAGCCACGAGTCCGTCGCGAGCGACGCCTTCGTGATACCCATCAGCTCAGGACGACCTTCCGCCGGGATCTTGCCGTCCTCGACGAGCTCCATGTTCGTAGCACGGAACGCCTTCTGGTCGACGAGTTCGTTCGGCAGATACGGCGAGTCGCCTGGGTTGGCGATGCGCACCCGGCGGAGCATCTGACGCACGACGAGCTCGATGTGCTTGTCGTGGATGTCCACGCCCTGCGACCGGTACACCTCCTGGACCTGGTCCACGAGGTAGCGCTGACACGCCCGGATGCCCTGGATCTCGAGGACCTCCTTCGGGTCCAGCGGACCCTCGGTGAGCTGCGTCCCGGGCTCGATGATGTCGCCCTCGGAGACTCTGAGGCGGGCACGACGAGGCAGCGCAACTCGCATCTCCTCGTCGCCTTCGACGACCACGATGTATCGGGTGTTCGTCTCCTCATCGGTCTCGAACTTGATGGCACCGCCGGCAGCGGAGAGGATCGCCTTCCCCTTCGGTGTGCGAGCTTCGAAGAGCTCAACCACGCGGGGTAGACCGTGCGTGATGTCTTCACCGGCAACGCCGCCGGTGTGGAACGTCCGCATCGTCAGCTGCGTACCCGGCTCGCCGATCGACTGGGCGGCCATGATGCCGACCGCCGTGCCCGGCTCGACCATCACGCCGGTGGCGAGGTCGATGCCGTACGAGTCGCGACTGATCCCGTAGCGGGACTCGTCGGTGAGCGGCGAACGCACGCGAATCTCGGTGACCTCCTCGAGTTCACCGAGACCGATGACCGCGTCGCGGTCGATCACGAAGCCTGCCTTGAGCTTGCGCCCATCGGGCAGCCCCACGATCTTGCGTCCTTCCTTGACGTCTTCGGCGAGCACACGCCCGAACACGTGGTTCTGGAGGTGACGCACCGTAGATCCGTCGTCCTCTCGAGTCTTGATGAGGATGCCCGGATCGTCCGCCGGATCGTCGTGGATGATGATCTCCTGGGAGACATCGACGAGTCGACGCGTCAGGTAGCCCGAGTCCGCCGTTCTCAGAGCCGTGTCCGCAAGACCCTTTCTCGCGCCGTGCGTCGAGATGAAGTACTCGAGCACCGAGAGACCCTCGCGGAAGTTCGACTTGATCGGCTGGGGGATGATGTCGCCCTTCGGGTTGGCCACGAGGCCACGCATGCCGGCGATCTGCCGCAGCTGCATGATGTTTCCTCGAGCACCCGACCGGACCATCATGTCCATGGGGTTGAACTTCTCGGCCATGAGCGTCTCCGACATGGCGTCCTTGACCTTGT
Organism: Actinomycetota bacterium; assembly: GCA_039715165.1. GTDB lineage: Bacteria > Actinomycetota > Acidimicrobiia > Spongiisociales > UBA5794 > JAHEEL01. The sequence continues at coordinate 3,366 of JBDLHX010000116.1, read as the reverse complement.
CGGTCGCCTCAGTCCAGATCTCGATGAGCTCCTGATGCAACTCGGACTCGGTGATGACGCCCCTCTGGTAGAGACGCTCCTTCTCCGCTGCCCGCTCCTCGAAGGCCTCGAGGATCTCAGCCTTCTCGTCGGGGGTCTTCACGTCCTCGAGCCCGATCGTCAGACCGGCCTTCGTGGCGAAGGTGAACCCGAGCAGCTTGATCGAGTCGAGCGTGTTCGCGACATCCGGCTTGTCGTAGTGACGGATGATCTCGTCAATGAGCGTCCGCACGTCGGACTTCATCACCGGCGCGTTCACATACGGGAAGCCGGCCGGGAATGATTCGTTGAACAACGCACGCCCGAGCGTTGTCTCGGTGAGACCGTCCGGATCGACGGGCTCCGCGGCGATGAGCGACCCGAGCGAACGTTTGAGGGTGGTATGGACGTCCGGGTCCCCGGCGAGCCAGCCGACACGCAGCTTGATCGGAGCGTGCAGCGAGATGTCGCCGAGCTCATACGCCATCCGGGCCTCGTCGATGTTCGCGAACGCCCTGCCGGCGCCCTTTGCGTCCTCGACGAGTTCGGAGAGGTAGAAGACACCGATGACCATGTCCTGTGACGGCGTCACAATCGGACGGCCGGACGCGGGCGACAGCACGTTGTTCGACGACAGCATGAGGATCCGGGCCTCAGCCTGGGCCTCAGCCGAGAGCGGAAGGTGAACCGCCATCTGGTCGCCGTCGAAGTCGGCGTTGAATGCCTCGCAAACGAGCGGGTGCAGCTGGATGGCCTTGCCCTCGATGAGCACCGGCTCGAACGCCTGGATGCCGAGGCGGTGGAGCGTCGGCGCACGGTTGAGCAACACCGGGTGCTCCTCAATGACTTCGCCGAGCACGTTCCACACCTGGTTCCGGCGCCGCTCGACCATCCGCTTCGCCGCCTTGATGTTTTGCGCTTCGCCGGTGTCGACGAGACGCTTCATCACGAACGGCTTGAACAGCTCGAGGGCCATGATCTTCGGAAGACCGCACTGGTGGAGCCGCAGCTGCGGGCCGACGATGATGACCGAACGACCCGAGTAGTCGACGCGCTTGCCGAGCAGGTTCTGACGGAACCGGCCCTGCTTGCCCTTCAACATGTCTGAGAGCGACTTGAGCGCCCGATTGCCGGGACCCGTCACTGCACGGCCACGACGGCCGTTGTCGAACAGCGCGTCGACGGCCTCCTGGAGCATGCGCTTCTCGTTGTTGACGATGATCTCGGGGGCGCCGAGATCGATGAGTCGCTTGAGACGGTTGTTGCGGTTGATGACCCTGCGGTACAGGTCGTTGAGGTCGGACGTCGCGAAACGGCCACCGTCGAGCTGCACCATCGGACGAAGGTCCGGCGGGATCACCGGCACGACCTCGAGGATCATGCTCTTCGGATCGTTCGTTCCCTCGGAGAACGGCTTGATGACCTTCATGCGCTTCATCGCACGCTGACGGCGTTGCTGCGACTTCGCGTCGAGGTCGTCACGAAGGCGCTCCATCTCCGCGTCGAGATCGAGACGGCCGATGAGGTCCTTCACAAACTCGGCGCCCATGCCACCGACGTAGTAGTCGCCGTAGCGGTCGATGATCTCTCGCCAGAGCTGCTCGGACTCGATGAGCTGCTTGGGCTTCATCGTCTTGAACGTGTCGAAAGCCTCCTGGAGGAGTTCTTCTTCGACGCCGGCCCGCTCGTCACGGTCCTTGATCTCGCGCTCGACCTCACGCCGTCTGGCGTTGATCTCCTGCGTCTTGGCGCCGGCTTCCTCCATCTGGTTGAGCTCCTGCTCGAGCCGTTCCAGACGGGCTTCCTTCCACTCAGAAACCTCTTCCTGAATGAGCTCGAGCTCGTGGCGCGTGGCGTCTTCGAGCTCCGAGAGGTCGGTATGCCGCTTCTCGTCATCGACGTGCGTGATGAGGTACGCAGCGAAGTAGATGACCTTCTCGAGCTCCTTCGGCGACATGTCGAGGAGATAGCCGAGACGGCTCGGAACACCCTTGAAGTACCAGATGTGTGTCACAGGAGCGGCGAGCTCGATGTGGCCCATGCGCTCGCGACGCACCTTGGCGCGGGTCACTTCAACACCACACCGTTCACAGACGATGCCGCGGAATCGCACCCGCTTGTACTTCCCGCAGTAGCACTCCCAATCCCGGGTCGGTCCGAAGATGCGCTCGTCGAAGAGCCCTTCCTTCTCCGGCTTGAGTGTCCGGTAATTGATCGTCTCGGGCTTCTTCACTTCGCCGAACGACCACGCTCGGATCTGATCCGACGCTGCGAGGCTGATCTTTAGTTCATCGAATAGTTGCGTCACCATCTACTCCCGTAGCCTCAAACGTTGGTTTCGGCCTTCTCAGGCCGTGAGATATCGATACCGAGCGATGCCGCCGTGCGGAACACGTCCTCCTCGAGCTCCTTGAACTCGACTTCCTCACCCGCCGAGAGCATCTCGACGTTGAGGCAGAGGCTCTGCATCTCCTTGACAAGCACCTTGAACGACTCGGGGATGCCGGGCTCCGGGATGTTCTCGCCCTTGACGATCGCTTCGTAGACCTTGACGCGACCGCGCACGTCGTCGGACTTGATCGTCAGGACCTCCTGGAGGGCGTATGCGGCGCCGTACGCTTCGAGCGCCCATACCTCCATCTCACCGAAGCGCTGACCGCCGAACTGGGCCTTACCACCGAGCGGCTGCTGGGTGATCATCGAGTACGGGCCCGTCGACCGAGCGTGGATCTTGTCGTCCACGAGGTGGACGAGCTTCAAGATGTACATGTACCCGACGGTGATCGGCGAGTCGAACGGCTCGCCGGAGCGTCCGTCGAAGAGGGTCGCCTTGCCGACGCCGTTGACCAGAACGTCTCCGTCCTGGTTCGGGTTCGCGTTGTCGAGGACCTTGAGGATCTCTTCCTCGCGAGCACCGTCGAACACCGGCGTCGCGACCTTCGTCCACGGTCCGGATCCGCTGGATGCCGGACTCTCGAGCCCGTCGAAGCCCTCCCATCCCTTGGCGGCGGCCCAGCCGAGGTGCGTCTCGAGGACCTGCCCGAGGTTCATTCGGGAAGGCACGCCGAGCGGCGACAGGATGATGTCGACCGGGGTGCCGTCCGGGAGGAACGGCATGTCCTCTTCGGGGAGGATCTTCGCGATGACGCCCTTGTTGCCGTGGCGTCCTGCGAGCTTGTCACCCTCGGAGATCTTGCGCTGCTTCGCAACGTAGACCCGAACGAGTTCGTTCATGCCGGGAGGCAGGTCGTGCCCCTCCTCACGGCGGAATTCCTTGACGGCGATCGCCTTGCCGGTCTCGCCGTGCGGGACCTTGAGGGAGACGTCGCGAACCTCGCGGGCCTTCTC
>JBDLHX010000115.1:0-7023 GCA_039715165.1 Actinomycetota bacterium | reverse complement strand
CGCCGCCCCTCTACTCATCGCCAGACACCGTGGGTTGAGGTCAAATGGGGGAGACGCGAACTCGCTGCGCGAGTTCGCAGAGGGGGCAACTGTGAGGACGGCGCGCTGGGGAGCGCCGGCTACATCCGGCCGATCGTCTCAGCCAGTGCCGTCGCCGTGAGGGTTTGGGACAGAGCCAGCTCGGCGCCCGTTGCACCGTGGTGGTAGGCGGCCGACCGCGCTGCAAGCGAGGCAGGAAGTCCCCCAGCTACGTACGCGGCGACCATGCCGGTCAGCACGTCGCCGGTTCCGATCGTGGCGAGCTCCGGACCGCCCGACGCAACGACCCACGTCTCGTTACCGTCGGTCACGAACGTGGGGTTGCCTTTGAGGAGCACCGTCGATTCGGTGACGGCTGCGAGCCACGCCGCGGTCTCATGCGTTCCCTCCGTGCCCGTGAGGCGGGCGAACTCGCCGGCATGGGGTGTGATGACCGTGTCGTTGCCGCGTTGGAGTGCACCGGTTCCCTCGAGGGCGTTGAGTCCGTCGGCATCGACGACGACCGGGCCGTTCCATCCTTCGAGCAGTGATTCCACGAACGCGGCGTCGACGGGTCCCAGGCCGGGGCCGATCGCGAGCACGTCGTACCGCGCCGCGGATTCGAGGACAGCCTCCGCGTCACCCGCGTTGAATCGCTCGCCGGTGCCGACGCCGATACTCATCACCCCCGGATCGAGGGCGGCATACGTCGGCTGGAGTGCGCCCGGACACACGATCGCCGCAGCACCCGCCCCGGCGTTGAGCGCCGACCGTGCTGCGAGCATGACGGCTCCTGTGATCCCCGGTGATCCGCCGACGACGGCGACCGAACCGACCGACCACTTGTGCGCGTGACGCGTCCTCACAGGTACCGGAGCATCGAGCTCCTCGCATAGGCGAAGCTCAGGGCGCGGATCGTCGAGACCGATGTCGACGACGTGGATCTCCCCGGATCGCTCCGGCCCTTCGCCGAGGAAGTGGCCCGTCTTCGCCGCCTGGAACGTGACGGTGATGTCGGCGGAGAACGCCGCGTTCTCGACGGTCCCCGTCGCGGCATCGAGACCCGAGGGCACGTCGATGGCAAGGACGGGTATGTCGAGGCGTGTCCACGGCACGAGCGGCTCAGGCAGCGCGCCGCGGAATCCGACGCCGTACAACGCATCGATGATGAGGTCGGCGTCTTCGGCGTCACCGAGCGCACATACGCACGCCCCGGCTCGGTGTGCGGCAATAGCGGCCTTACGGGCCGGCCCACCATCCCCTCGCGGGTACCCGAACGAGCGGATCTCCACGTGAACGCCGCGTCGAGCGAGGTACTTCGCCGCGACGTAGCCGTCGCCGCCGTTGTTGCCCCGCCCGGTGAGGATCAACACCCGGTCTCCGTAACCGATGCCCATCTCGACGGCCGTGAGCGCAACACCGAGTCCGGCCCGTTCCATGAGGAGTTCGGGTGCGTCGTCGGAGGCCATGTCGAGGCGATTCGTTTCGGCTGGGGTGATCAGCGGTTCCATACGCGTGAGTCTATGGAATGCGTCCCCGGTAGGTCGCACCCAGCGACGGCCGGCCTCAATAGTCGTAGGCCTCTCCGTGGATCATGAGTCCGTGCTGGAATGTCGTCGTCGTCTCATCGAGAAGCGCCATGAGCTCGATGAGCCCAAGGGTTCGGAAGCCGACGCTGCGGTAGAACGCCATGGCCTCAACGTTGCGAGCCACAGCCCGGACGCTGACTCTCCTCATCCCCCTTTCCCGGGCCTCAGCGAAGACCCGGTCGACGAGGTTTCGTTCGATTCCTCGGCCTCGCTCCGCGCCCGAGACGATGATCGGTTCAAGCTCTACCTCGTCGCCATCCTTGAGAAGACCGGCGAGCCCCACGATCGCTGCGGATTCGGAGGCAACCCATGCCCCAAGGCGTCCCTCGTTGGCCAGGAACTCGTCGAGGCCCGCTCCTGGGTCGTCTCCTCCGATCCAGGGTGCGTCGTAGATCTTGCGGTGGTGCTCCGCGAGTTCGACCCAGAGGTCTCTGCAGGCCGCGTAGTCCTCGCTCTTGTAGGGCCGGATTTCAATCGTTCGTTGCGGTGTTGGTGCTGACATCAGGGCTCCTCAGTGTTCTCGAATGCCCAGCCGCAGGATTGCGCCGTGTCCGGCGAGCGCGGCAAAGGGGACGTGCTCCTTGGTGGAGAGGGAACGGGAGACTGCCGCAGGCACTGCCAGGTACTCGGCGTGGCGGTCTCGACGTGATTGAGGCTTAGATCACGTCTCAAACGCCAGTCGCTCGAAGACGGGGTCTGTGCTGTCACGGCAGGGCCAACGCCGTCGGCACGCACATCTGGTCAGGTGGCGAGTTCGAGCGGCCCCCGGTTCTCCGGCTTGAGACCGCGCATGTCCTCGTAGAAGACCCTCGCCTGTTCCATCCAGCCCTCGGCATCCCCGTCGACCTTGAGGGCCGGGCCAAAGCCCATGCGCTTCGTCTCCCGATCGATGAATCCCATCACCACGGGAACGTCTGCCGCATCGGCGATGCGCCAGAAGCCCGACTTCCATGCCGATCCGCGTGCGCGTGTCCCCTCGGGCGCCAGCACGAGAAACAACGAGTCGGCCCGATCGAATGCGGCAACGGCCCGCTCTACGACCAACTTGGGGCCGCCCTGAACCGGGATCGCTCCCCACTTGCGCAACAGCCATGCGAAGGGGCCGACGAACAGGCCCTCGTGAGCCAGGAACCTCACGTTGAGATCGAAGTGCCGGATGGCTGCAAGGAAGGCGAAGAAGTCCCAATTGGAGGTGTGGGGATAGGCAATGATGACGAGCTTCGGCTCGTCCGGGAGAGTCCCGTCGAAGGCCCATCCCGTGAGCCGGAAGTACATCTCGCTCAAGAACTTCACGCGATAACGGTACCTACGAACGGGGCAACGGGGGGCGTGCGACGGTCGGGCCGATCAAGCATTCACCCGGGGCTGCTCCGCTACCCCGCTGCTGCTCGGACCAGCTCCCATAGCCGATTCACATGCTCGGCCGTCGTGTTGGTCTGGCCGATCGAGACCCGGACGAAACGGCGCGCGTTGATCGTCGACGGGGTCACGAATGCCCAGCCGGATTCGTTGATCGTCTCAGCGAGTGCCTCGGTGGCGTCGTCTCCGTCGACGTGGCGGAACGAGACGAGGCCGAACAGCGTCGGGGCAACGAGTTCGAGTCGCGGGTGAGCGTCGATCTGCTCGGATAGGTTCGCGGCGAGGGCGACGTGCTCCCGCACATGGTGCCGGATGCCCTCCGCCCCGTAGGACCGCAGTACGAACCAGAGCTTGAGTGCGCGGAAACGACGGCCGAGCGGAACGTGCCAGTCGCGGTAGTCGACGACCTCCCCCGTCTCAGATGCGGTGTTGCGCAGATACGGCGGCGTGATGCTCAGCGTGTCGATGAGCGGTTCGCGGTCCGCGACGTAGAACAGCGAGCAGTCGAAGTTCGTGAACATCCACTTGTGCGGATTGAACGTGTACGAGTCGACGAGTTCGAGGCCGTCCTGGTGGTGGCGGAACTCGGGGCAGATCATCGCGGTACCGGCATAGGCCGCATCCACGTGGTGCCACAGGCCGTGACGCCGCGCGATCTCGGCGATTGCGCGGACCGGGTCAACGGCGGTCGTGCCGGTCGTCCCAACGGCGGAGACGACCACGACGGGGACGAGACCCGCAGAGACGTCGGCATCGATCGCCGCCTCGAACGCGTCCGGCCGCATCGCGTACTCGTCGTCGACATCGACAAGTCGCACGTGGCCGTACCCGGCAACCCGGGCACCCTTCTCGATCGACGAGTGGGCCTGCTCGGAGGCGTACACGACCATGTCCTCGGCCGCCGCCTCAGCGCGATGCCTCGCGACCACGAGCGCTGTGTGCGTGGAGTCCGAGGCGCTCATCTGGATCACGCCGCCGCCGGGACCACTTGTCTTCCACGTTGCCGGGAGGCCGAGAAGATCGACGAGCCAGTCGGCAACGACCTGCTCGACCTCGGTTGCTGCCGGACTCGTCGACCACAGCATCCCCTGCACACCGAGACCGGCAGAGACGAGTTCGCCGAGGATCGATGGCGGTGACGAGTTCGCCGGGAAGTACGCAAACCAACCGGGTGACTGCCAGTGGGTGATACCGGGCATCACGATCTCGTCGAGATCGGAGAGAATCGCCTCGAAGGGCTCGGGCTGCTCCGGCGCCGCTACCGGCAGCTTCGCCCTGATCTCCCCCGGCTGAACGCTCGGAACGATGGTCCGGTCTCCCACCGACTCGAGGTAGTCGGCGACCCAGTCGATCACCTCGTGCCCGTGCCGCCGGAACTCGTCCGGTGTCATGTGGAAGGAGTCGCCCGTCATCTCAAGAACCTCAACAGCTCACGCACCATGAACGCCGTTGCTCCCCACAGCGTCCCTTCCTCGAACTCGTAGAACCACAGATCGTGGCCGTACCACTCCTGGGTGACCCAGCGGGACTCGTCGAGGAGATGGTCGATCGGCGGCTCGATGATGCTGTGCACCTCGGACGGATCCGGGATCAGCTCGTCTGGCCGGATCACTCTCGCAACCACGGGCACGATCAACCGCGTGCGACTGCGGGTCGTGACCGGGGTGAGACCGCCGAGGATCTCGACGACGTTCTCGGGCGGCAGCCGCACCTCTTCCCATGCCTCGCGCTTCGCCGTCGCCACCGGATCCTCGCCCTGTTCCCGGCCGCCGCCGGGGAAGACCACATCGCCCGGGTGCGTTCTCATGTGCTCGGGACGGCGGGTGAAGATGATCCGCGGGGTTCCGTCGGCGTCCTCATAGAGGGGGACGAGCACGGCGTAGCGGGCGTCGGGCGGCGACGCCACCGGATGAAGCGACGCGAGCTTGTCCCAGAGGTCCATCTGGTGAGCATACGTCGGTAGGCTGCGCTCGATGGCGCAGCACCTCCACAGCCGGCCGCGGCACACGCCGCGGTTCCTTCTCCGCCCGTTCCGGCGCCGGGATGTCGGGCCGATGCACGACGCCGTTCGGGCGTCGCTCCCCGAGCTCGAGCTCTGGCTTCCGTGGGCCGTCGGATACGATCGGTCGGTGGCCCAGCGCTTCGTGCGCGAGTCGGCCTCCGCGTGGGCTGAAGGTCGTGCGTTCGACTTCGCCATCCGTCTCCCGGACGAACCTGATCTCCACGTCGGCAACGTGTCCATCTGGCCGACGTCGGCGGTGAACAAGATCGGCGAGATCGGCTACTGGGTGCGATCGGATCTGAACGGCGAGGGGATCGGCACCGAAATCACGGCTCGCACGATCCAGATCGGCTTCGAGGAGCTCGGCTATCACAAGATCGCACTGCGCATCGCGGTCGGGAACGAACGGTCCGACCGAATCGCGAAGCACCTCGGGTTCAGCTTCGACGGCACGCTCCGCCACGAGGTGAAGGTGCGCGACACCTGGCTCGACCACACCGCATGGAGTCTGTTGGACGAAGAGTGGCCGGAGGTCAGAGCCACGCTCCAATCCGAAAGCGTATTGCAGTAGCCGACAGCCGCGCTCCTGCCGATCCCCTGCTCTCCGCTACCCACGAACGAAGGGGCGGCCCTTGCGGACCGCCCCTCCTACTTGGTACTTGCTACTTGGTACTTGGTACCGGCAGCGAAGCTGCCTAGAAGTCCATCCCGCCCATGCCGTGGTCATGACCACCGGCAGGCATCGCAGGAGCATCTTCCTTCTGCTCGGCGACGAGCGCCTCGGTCGTAACGAGGAGCGCCGCGATCGAAGCAGCGTTCTGCAGCGTCGAACGGGTCACTTTCGCCGGGTCGATGACGCCGTCCTCGATGAGGTCGGTGTATTCGCCCGTCATGGCGTTGAAGCCCTCGTTGCCCTCGGACTCGTGGAGCACCTTGTTCACGACGACGCCGCCCTCAAATCCGGCGTTCACCGAGATCTGGCGGATCGGGGCCTCGAGCGCACGCTTGACGAGCTGACGCCCGGCCTTCACGTCGTCGGAGCCGCCGCGCAGCTTGTCGATCGCATCCGACGAGCGCAGGAGCGCCACGCCGCCACCGGGGACGATGCCCTCTTCGACGGCGGCACGGGTCGCCTGGATGGCGTCCTCGATACGGTGCTTCTTCTCCTTGAGCTCCACCTCGGTCGCAGCGCCGACCTTGATGACGGCAACGCCACCGGAGAGCTTCGCGAGACGCTCAGCGAGCTTCTCCCGATCCCAGTCGGAGTCGGAGTTCTCGATCTCCTGGCGGATCTGCTTCACCCGGGCCTCGACGTCGGCGTGCGTGCCGGCGCCTTCGACGATCGTGGTGTTGTCCTTGGAGATGACGACCTTGCGGGCCTTGCCGAGGAGGTCCATCGTGACCCCATCGAGCTTGAGACCGACCTCTTCGGAGATGACGGTCGCACCCGTGAGGATGGCGACGTCCTGGAGCTGAGCCTTGCGGCGCTCACCGAACCCGGGGGCCTTGACGGCCACCGATGCAAACGTGCCGCGGATCTTGTTGACGACGAGCGTGGCAAGCGCCTCGCCCTCGACATCCTCGGCGATGATGAGCAGCGGCTTGCCGGACTGCATGACCTTCTCGAGGATCGCGAGCATGTCCTGCACCGAGCCGATCTTCGAGTTGACGATCAGCAGGTACGGGTCCTCGAGGACGGCTTCCTGGCGGTCGGCATCGGTGATGAAGTACGGCGAGATGTAGCCCTTGTCGAACTGCATGCCTTCCGTGAACTCGAGCTCGACGCCGAAGGTCTGGCTGTCCTCGACGGTGATGACACCCTCGTTGCCGACCTTCTGCATGGCGTCCGCGATGCGGTCACCGATGACCTTGTCTGCGGCGGAGTTCGCAGCGACGTAGGCGATGGAGCCCTTGTCTTCACTCGAGACCGGCGTCGCGGACTCAGCGATGTTGTCGACCACGCGAGCGACGGCCTCTTCGATGCCGCGCTTCATCTCCATCGGGTTCGTCCCGGCGGCGACGAGACGGAGGCCGTCCTGCACCATTGCCTGGGCG
>JBDLHX010000114.1:0-7031 GCA_039715165.1 Actinomycetota bacterium | reverse complement strand
CGCGTGGAGCGAGTGGAAGCAGGGCACCTCGGTGTCGCTCGCCGCCAACGGCGACTACTGGGGCGAAGGGCCGTTCCTCGGCTCGATCGAGTTCCGGGTTATTCCGGACGAGAACTCCGTGCTCTCCGGCATGAAGGCCGGGGAGATCCACCTCGGCGTGCTCACCGACCCGGTGATCGTGCTCCAAGCGACCGATCCGCTGTTCGTGCACAAGACGTCGGCCTTGGCGTATCACGCCCTGATGCTCAACGGCAACCGCGATCCGCTCACGGATCAGAAGGTCCGTCAGGCGATCAGCTGTTCAATCGACCGGCAGGAGGTCGTCGACTCCGCCGTCCTCGGTGAGGGCGAAGTGACCGGACCGATCACGATCCCGGCGTACCGATCGGACACCGACGGTCTGCCGTGCGGTGGCCAGCGCGACGTCGAGAAGGCGAAGAGCCTGCTCGCCGAAGCCGGCTACGCCGACGGCTTCACGCTCAACACGATCGTGATCGCCGGTGAGTTCGCAACGGCCACGGCCGAGGGCGAGAGCATGGCGGCTCAGCTGGCAGAGGCCGGCATCACCCTGGAGCTTGAGGTTCTCGAGACCGGCACGTACGTCGATCGCTGGCTCGCTGCCGACTTCGACGCGGCCGTCGCACTCAACAGCGGCAAGGCCGATCCGCACCAGATGTATGGGCGGTACTGGGTGTCGGACGGCAACCTGAACACGATTGCCGGATACAACTCTCCGAAGCTCGACGAGTTGATGAAGGCCGGTCAGACCGAGACCGATCCCGCGGCGCGGGTCGCGACCTACGACGCCCTCTCGGAGGAGTTGCAGGCGCAGTCGCCGTGGATCTGGGTGTTCACCGGCTACGAGTACCGGGTCACGAGTGAAGCCGTCTCCGGCTTTGTTCCGATGCCCAACGGTTCGCTCCAGTACCTGAAGCAGACCACCCTCGAGCAGTAGCCCCTATCCCCGAGGTACGCGCAATGAGGAGGAAGTGACACAATGACCCGTCGCTTCCTCCTCACGCGCCTCGGCGGAGCGATTCTGACGCTCTTCGGCGTCGCGGTGCTGGTCTTCGTCGTCCTCAGGCTCATCCCGGGCGACGAGATCACCGGCATCCTCGGTATCGAGGCCGGCAACCTCACCGAGGCGCAGCTGAAAGCGCTCGAGAGCTACTTCGGGCTCAACCAACCCCCGCACGAACAGTTCTTCGGATGGCTATTCAACGTACTCGGCGGCAACCTCGGCATCTCAATGCGCAGCGGCGCATCCGTCGCCTCACTCATCGGGGACGCACTGCCGGTGACGATGGAGCTCGCCGTCCTGTCCCTCGCGCTGGGGATCCTCCTCGGCGTCCCAATCGGGGTCTACGCCGCGACCAAGCAAGGCAAAGCCCCCGACGTCGCCGCACAGAGCTTCGGCCTCATTGGCCTCGCGATCCCGAACTTCGTGGTCGGCACGTTCCTCATCACCCTCGTCGCCGAATGGTTCAGCTACTTCCCCAACGCAGCCGGATACGTCCCGCCGTGGGAAGACCCTTGGCTCAACTTCCAGCAGATGATCTTCCCTGCAATCTCACTCGGTGTGGTACTCGCCGGGTCCATCATGCGGACGACGCGCTCGGCCTTCCTCGAGGTATCGGCCGAGCCCTTCGTCAGAACCGCACGCGGCAAGGGTCTTCCGCCTCGGCGCGTCAAGTGGGTCCACGTCTTCCGCAACGCCACGATCCCGATCGTCACGATCACCGGTATCCAGTTCGGCTACCTCCTCGGCGGGACCGTGGTCATCGAACAGATCTTCGCCCTCCCCGGACTGGGGCGGCTCGTCTTCACCGCCATCAATCAGCGAGAGTTCGCGGTCGTGCAGAGCACCGTCCTCGTGATCGCCGCGATGTTCGTCATCGTCAACCTTCTCGTTGACCTCCTCTACGCCCGCATCGACCCGAGGATCAGGCTCCAATGACCGACCACGCCGCTCAAGAGATCATCCGCGCAGAGCCGGAGACCAGCCCCGGCTTCCTGTCGCGCCTTGTGAGAAACCGGCTCGGCGCCACCGGCCTGGTTCTCGTCGGACTCCTCCTCATCGGTGCCATCGCATCAGCCCTCGGGTGGGTGCCCTTCGACCCGATCGAGCAGCACCCGCCCGACCGGCTCACCGGCCCGTCGTCGACCTACTGGTTCGGAACCGACCAATTCGGTCGGGACGTCTTCTCACGCGTACTCGCAGGCCTCAAGATCTCCTTCCAGGTGGCGATCGTGGCCGTGGGAATCGCGGCCGTCATCGGAACGACGTTCGGTGTGCTCGCCGGGTTCATGGGAGGGTGGGTCGAAACGGTCACGATGCGCATAGCGGACAGCCTCTTCGCCTTCCCCGCGATCCTCCTCGCTCTTGTGATCGTGACGGCCCTCGGTACGGGGTGGTTCAACGCGGCGATCGCGATCGCGGTCGTGTACACACCCGTGTTCATCCGCGTCTCGCGCGGGCCGACGCTCCAGATCAAGTCCTCGGACTACGTGAAGGCCGGCGTGGGCCTCGGGTTCTCGACGCCGAGGCTGATCTTCGGCCATGTCCTGCCCAACATCTCGTCCGCCGTGATCGTCCAGATCACGTTGTCACTCTCATGGGCGATCCTCACCGAATCGGCTCTCAGCTTCCTCGGGCTCGGGACCCAGCCCCCAGATGCATCACTCGGCCTCATGGTCTCCACCGCACGCGGCTTCGCCGTGATCGCATGGTGGACGCTTGTGTTCCCATCGTTAGCCATCGTGCTCGCCGTACTCGGACTCAACCTGCTCGGCGACGGACTACGTGACGCTCTCGATCCGTCGAGGAGGGATCTGTGATGCGCGTCGTAGGCATCATGTCCGGCACCTCGCACGACGGAGTCGACGTCAGCGTCGCCGACCTCTCGATCGACGAGGACACGGTGACGCTCACTCCGGTCGGCTCGGCCGAGTATCCGATCCCCGAGGCCCTCGACTCTCGCGTTGTCGACGCGATCAGTGGCGAACCGTTGGACACCCTGGGCTTCTGCCGCCTCGACACCGAACTCGGACAGCTCTACGCCGACGCGGCGCAGCGGGCCATCAACGAAATAGCCGGCAGCGCCGACCTCATCGTGTCGCATGGCCAGACGATCTGGCATTGGGAGGAGCTAGGGCAGACGCGCGGGTCCCTCCAGATCGGCAACCCCGCCTGGATTGCTGAGCGGACCGGCGTGCCGGTCGTCTCCGACATCCGCGTGCGCGACATCGCTGCGGGAGGGAACGGAGCTCCCCTTGTCAGCATCTTCGACACGATGCTCGCCGAGGGTCGCTACGACGAACCGGTCGCGTTCCTCAATCTGGGTGGGATAGCGAATGTGACGATCGTCGGCGGTGGCCGAACGCCTGTTGCATACGACCTCGGGCCGGCGAACGCCCTCATCGATGCCGCGGTTGTGGCGTTCACCTCCGGTGCCGAGCGATACGACGAGGACGGACGGCGAGGACGTGCCGGGACGGTCCACGACAGGTTGCTCTCCAAACTCCTCGCCCACGACTACTACGGAATCGACCCGCCGAAGACGACCGGCAAAGAGACGTTCGGGTCCGCGTACCTCGCCGAGACGCTCGTGGGATTCCCCGATATAGCGGTCGACGACGTTGTCGCGACGCTTACCGAACAGGTCGCGTTGATCGTGACAGCCGAGGCGGAGAAGCAGGGCGTGTCCCGAGTGATCGCGAGCGGTGGTGGCATCAAGAACCCGACGCTTGTTGCCCGAATGACCGACCGGCTCGGATCCATCGAATATCTCACGACCGCCGCACTCGGCGTCCCGCCCGACGCCAAAGAGGCGTACATGACGGCGCTCATCGGTTTCCTCACCGTGAACGGCCTGAGCGGGACGGTTCCGTCGTGCACCGGAGCGGCCCACCCGGCGATCCTCGGAACGCTGACGCCCGGGAGCGTCGACCGACCCTTCCCGGACCTCTCCTCATCCACGCGTGTGACGAGGCTCGAGATTCGCGCAGAGGGAGGTGGGCATGGCTCTGCTTGAGGTCACACGCCTTACGACGAGTGTCATCCGACGTTCCGGTGCGGTTCCAGTGGTGAGAGACGTCACGCTGACGGTCGACAAGGGCGAAACCCTGGGAATCGTTGGGGAGAGCGGCTCTGGGAAATCCGTCACGATGCTCTCGGTGATGGGCCTCATCCCGACACCGCCACTGAAGATCACCGAAGGTTCGATCGTCATGAACGGTCGGGAACTCGTCGGAGCCGACGAGGCGACGATGCAGCGGGTCCGCGGGGCGGACATGGCGATGGTGTATCAGGACCCGATGGTCTCGCTCAACCCGGTCATGAAGATCGGCAGGCAGATCGAAGAAGGTCTGAATGCTCACGGCGTCGGCAGGGACGACGCCGAGCACCGAACGCTCGAAGTCCTTGAACAAGTGGGGATCCCGGACCCACCCCGCATCCGGGATCTCTACCCGCATGAGCTCTCCGGCGGGATGCGGCAGAGAATCATGATTGCCTCCGCCCTCGCCCTCTCGCCGGAGCTGCTCATCTTCGACGAGCCGACCACCGCACTCGACGTGACGATCCAGCAGCAGATCCTCTACCTCGTGCGCGAGCTCCAGAAGTCCACCGGCGTCGCCGTCGTGTGGATCACGCACGACCTCGGCGTCCTCGCACGACTCGTCGACCGGGTCGCGGTCATGTACGGCGGGCGTGTCGTCGAAGTCGATGACATCGTGACCCTCTTCAAGGAGCCCCACCATCCGTACACCGAGGCGCTCATCGCATCCGTGCCAGGTATGCACGACGACGAGCGTGCGCCGCTTCAGCAGATCCCCGGCAACCCGCCTGAGGTCGGCCAGATGCCGACGGGCTGCCCGTTCGAGCCGAGGTGCAGATACGCGATCGACCGGTGCGCCACAGAGATGCCTCCCACGGTTCAACACGACACCGGACAGTGGGCGTGCTGGGTTCCCAGGGAGGAGTGGCGATGACGCCGGCGATCCGCGTCGAAGGACTCACCCGGGTGTTCCCCGGACGAGGAGACGGTGGCGACGTCCAGGCGCTCAGCGATGCCACCTTCGAAGTCGCCCGGGGGGAGACGCTCGGCCTCGTCGGCGAGAGCGGATGTGGCAAGTCGACGCTCGCCCGTCTCCTCGTGCGCCTCGACGAACCGACGTCGGGCACGATCGAGATCCAGGGCACCGACGTGACGAGACTCTCCGACCGAGCGTTCCGACCGCACCGGCGCGAGATCCAGATGGTCTTCCAGGATCCGTTCGGATCGTTGAACCCGCGGCACACCGTCGGCCGAACCATCCGAGAGGTCCTCGATGTGCACAATCTCGTCGACAACCGGAAGGAGCGGGAAGAGCGGGTCAAGGAGCTGCTCGCGATGGTCGGCCTCGGTCCCGGCTTCGCCCAGCGGCTCCCGCGGCAGCTCTCCGGCGGGCAGATGCAGCGAGTCGGTATCGCACGAGCGCTCGCGGTCGAACCGTCGATTCTCGTGCTCGACGAGTCCGTGTCTGCGCTCGACGTCTCCGTTCAGGCAGAGGTCATGAACCTCCTCGTCAAGATGCGCGAGGACCTCAACCTCACCTACCTCTTCATCTCCCACGATCTCGGCATGGTGCGTCACATCTCGGACCGCATCGCGGTGATGTACCTGGGCCGAATCGTTGAGCTGGGGTCATGGAAGGAGGTCTCCGACGCACCGCAGCATCCGTATGCGGATGCCCTCCAGCATGCGATTCCCGTCGCCGACCCCGAACTGGAGGCGGGCGAGATCGAGCCCCCGATCGAAGGCGAGGTGCCGAACCCCGCGGATCCGCCCACCGGCTGCGCGTTCCATCCCCGATGTCCCATCGCCGAGGACGTATGTTCGGAGCGTCGGCCCGAGTTGGTTCCGACTGAGGAGGGGCACCTCGTCTCCTGCCACGTCGTCGAGCGGCGATTCGCCGAGGCAGTGACCGACAACGAGGAGCCGGATCCATGGGCAGATCCAACGTCTACGCCCTGACATCGCGCGACAACAATGACGAGATCATCCTGCGAGACGCCCTCGCATCCGACGCCCGCGCCATTGCCGCCATTCACGTTCGATCCTTCAGGGCCACGTATCGCAACGTTCTCCCGCTCTACGTCCTCGATGAGCTCGACACAACGGCGCGGGCCCGGATATGGGCACAGCGAATCACGGACACCGAGTCCGACAACAGGCGGATCGTCGTCGCCAAGCTCGGCGACAGCGTTGTCGGGTTCGTCTATTTCGGCATCACGCCCGACGAGGACGACTTCTTCGAGAGAACCGGCCACGTGTTTTCTATCCACACCGACCCCGAGGTGACGGGACGGGGTGTCGGGACATCGCTCATCCAGTTCGCGGCGGGCGCCATGCGGGCAACCGCATGCCAAGACGCGACCCTGTGGGTCGTCGCAGAGAATCCAGGAGCACGCCAGTTCTACGAGCGCCTCGGCTGGCGGGCCGACGGCGCACGACGAACGGAACTCATCGGCCTCGCGGGCGAGCCGGGGGCAGAGCGCGATGCCGAGACGGTCCGGTACCGTCTGCAGCTCAGATCTGAGCTATGAAGGATCCGACAATCGTGGAACAAGGACGCGACCAGCTATGCCGGAAGGACGCCACTCCATGACGCTCTGGGACGAGATCAACGAACAGCCCGCCGCCCTGCAGCGGCTCATCGACCACAACCGGGGCACAGTCGACGACATCGCGGCGCGAATTCACGAGACCCGACCGTCATCGGTGTTCATTGCAGCGAGAGGCACCTCGGACAACGCTGCCCGGTACGCCCTCTATGTGTGGGGTGCCCGCAACGGACTCAACGTCTCGCTTGCAGCACCGTCGCTGTTCTCCGTCTACGAGCAGCCGCCCCGGCTCGACGGCGCTCTCGTCGTTGGCATCTCACAATCGGGTGAGTCACCCGATCTCGTGACGGTCCTCGAAGAGGCGAACGCTCAGGGGAGACCGACGCTCTCCATCACGAACTACCCCGACTCGCCGATGGCGCAG
>JBDLHX010000113.1:0-7038 GCA_039715165.1 Actinomycetota bacterium | reverse complement strand
GTACGGCGTGCCGAGCGCCGCACTCGACAGCCCGGAGCAGATCGCCAGCCGGCGTGCCGCCGAGATGGTCACCTACTTCGAGCACCTGTGGGCAGAGGGCGAGCTCGACTGAGGCCAAGAACCTGAGAGAGCAGGGTTGGAGGGACCCGAATGGGTCCCTCCAACACGCCTGGACCCCCCGGTCACCTGCGCGTAGGGTCACTACCGCGGAGGGAATGGGGAGAGCCTCATGGAGTTCCGGATCCTCGGCCCGCTCGAGGTCCTGGACGATGGGACATCAGTGGAGCTCGGTGCTCCGAAGCAGCGAGCGGTCCTCGCCATTCTTCTTCTCTACCCAAACCAGGTCGTATCGACCGATCGGCTCGTTGAATCCGTGTGGGGTGAGGATGCTCCCCGCACTGCCGATCACTCCATCCAGATCTACGTCTCAGAGCTGCGCAAGGCATTCGATCCCGAAGGCGAGATGCTCGTCACCCGTCGCCCCGGCTATGAGCTCCGTGTCGACCCGGAGTCGATCGACGCCCGGCGCTTCGAGTGCCTTGTCGGGGAATCAGCTGCTGCGCAGAAGGAAGGCGATGACGTTGGGGCGTCGGCCCAGGCCGCCGAGGCGCTCGGCATGTGGCGAGGCTCGGCGCTTGCGGACTTCGTCTACGACGAGTTCGCCCAACGGGAGATCGAACGGCTTGACGAACTCCATCACCGGGCCGTAACCACGATCTGCGAAGCACACGTCCACGAGGGGACACCGCTCGAAGCGGTCCCGATGCTGCGCGACGAGGTTGCGAAGGATCCGCTGAGGGAAGCGCCGCGCCGTTTGCTCATGCTGGCGCTCTTCGCCGGCGGCCGGCAGGCCGAGGCACTGCGCGAGTTCAGGGACTACCGAGACACGCTGGCGGAGGAAACGGGCCTCGACCCTTCACCCGGGCTCCTCCGACTGGAAGAACAGATCCTCCTGCGCGACCCATCCCTCACACCGGGCGTCGAGGAGGCGGAGAAGCCTCAGGCGGCGGAGCGCAACCCGTACAAGGGCCTGCGGCCGTTCGGTGAGGCCGACGCGGCCGACTTCTTCGGCCGTGACGATCTCATCGAGAATCTCTTCGCCGCATCTGCTGCGCGACTGACCGCTGTCGTTGGCCCGAGCGGGTCGGGGAAGTCGAGCGTCGTGCGTGCGGGCCTGATCCCGGCTCTGCGCAGTGATTCTGCCGAGAAGTCGGATGATCTCGCCGTTGCAACGTTCATCCCCGGGCGGTTCCCGTTCGCCGAGTTCGACGCTGCCATGGGGCGTCTTCCGGGATCACCGAGCGGCCCAAGCGATCCAGGCGACGATACGTCGATCGCGCAGTCCGTGTTGCGCTCGCTCCCCACAGAGTCGGCGGAGATGCTTCTCGTCATCGACCAATTCGAGGAACTCTTCACACTCACCGACGAACCGACGCGAAGAGCCTTTCTGCGGAATCTCGTCAACGCCGTCAAGGATCCTCACGGGAGGATCCGGGTGCTTCTCATGGTGCGAGGTGATTTCTACGACCGGCCGTTGGTCTATCCGGAGTTCGCAGACTTCTTCACCGAGAACGTCGTGAACGTCACTCCGCTCAAGCCGGTCGGTATCGAGGCTGCCGCCGTTGAGCCCGCACGGCGGGTCGGCGTCGGGTTCGCTCCGGATCTCCTCGCTGAGGTCGTCTCGGATATGGCCGATCAGCCGGGGGCGCTGCCCCTCTTCCAGTACACACTGACCGAGCTCTTCGACGAGCGAGACGACTCGCTGATGTCGCTCGACGCGTATGAGCGCATTGGAGGCCTCGCAGGGACGCTGAGTAGGCGGGCCGATGCGGTCTACGACTCGCTGGGACCGGATGAGCAGGAGACAGCGCGGCAGGTGTTCCTCCATCTCGTCAAGCCGACCGAGGACCGGTACACGCGGCGTCCGGTCCCGGTGCTCGAGCTCGAGGCCGTCGGAGAAGCAGCTGCCGTGTCTGCGGTCCTCACACGGTTCGGCGAGGAGCGGCTCCTGACATTCGACCGCGACTGGCAGACCGGCGCCGCCACCGCCGAGTTGTCGCACGAGGCCCTCCTCGACGGTTGGATGCGGCTCGCCGGTTGGCTCGAAGAGGCCCGTTTTGACATCACACAACTCGACGGG
The DNA here is from genome assembly GCA_039715165.1 of Actinomycetota bacterium. GTDB lineage: Bacteria > Actinomycetota > Acidimicrobiia > Spongiisociales > UBA5794 > JAHEEL01. The sequence continues at coordinate 4,898 of JBDLHX010000113.1, read as the reverse complement.
CTCATAGCCGCAGCCGCGGAGTGGGAGACCGTCGAACGAGACCCCGGATACCTGTTGACCGGTGCCCGGCTTGCCGACTACGAAGCCTGGTCTGAGGCGATCACGCTGACGCTGCCGCCGATCGCTGCTGCCTACCTCGCAGAGAGCGTTGAAGCCCGCCACCAGGCCGACAAGGCCGAGGCGGAGAGGCTCAGGCGCGAGGAGAAGGCGACACGTCACGCTCGGGTCCGGCTCTGGGGCATGCTTGCTGCCGTTGTCGCCCTCGTCGCCGTGACCACGTTCATGATTCTCACCGTGCTCGCAAATCGCCCCCCTCCTGTCGCATTGGTCTACTCCGGTCCCGACGAGGGTGGTTGGAACGATCAGAACGTTGCTGCACTCGAGCGGGCGGAAGCCGATTTCGGCGTCGAGATTGGTTATGTGATTTCGAGCGCAGACGGACTCGCTATCACGATGGCCGAGATCGCGGAGTCGGGAACGGCGGTAGTTCTCAATGGATTTGGTTCAGTGGGAGCGGAGTCTCTGTCCGACGTTGTGCCGGCCAATCGTGATACGGAATTCGTGCTTCCCGACATCGCCGTTCCAAGGGTCTGGCTGGAGGAACTGGCCGCTGAAACTCCGAATGGGTCATTCCCGTTGTTCGCCGCGCATGAGGGCTCATTTCTCGTCGGCGTTGCCGCGGCGTCCATGACCGAGACCGGCGTCGTGGGTTTCGTCGGTGTGGTCGATCACCCGACAATTGCTGAGTTTCAGGCGGGTTTTGAGGCTGGCGTCGAATACTTCGCGGATGTCGAGGGCAAGGACATCGAGATCGTTGTCGTGAACCTGTCGACAGGGTCCGAACTGCTTTCGGTGTTCGACACAAGGATCCTGGCAGAGGCGTCAGCGCGTGAGATCTACGACCTGGGCGCGGACGTGGTCTACGGCGCCGTCGGTTCCTCAGGGCGCGGAATCCTCGAGGCCGCATACGATGTGAGCGCGACCACGGGCATCCATCGCTGGCACATCGGTGTCGATGTCGACGAGTGGGCGCGGATCGATGCCACGGATCGCGATCCGACGGATCCATACGATCCGCACCGACTGCTACCCCACATTCTCACGTCGATGGTGAAGAACCTCGGGCTGCCGATGTACGACGCGATCGAGGACTACGCGAACGGGGAGTTCACGTCGGGAGTAATCCCGTATGGAGTAGCCAACCACGGCGTCGACTACGCGAGGAGCGGCGGCCATCTCCCCGACGATGTGATCGAAGAACTTGAGGATCTGCGGCTCAAGATCGGTAGCGAGGAGATCGTTGTGCCGATTCTCCCGGAGGGGATGGAACTGCCGGGTCCAGGCGAGTAGGTGGATTCCCAGCCACCCGCGTCAGGTCGCGTTGTCGCCGCGTAGGATCGGAATCGTCGACATAGACGGAACCGGGGGGAGAATCCCATGGAGTTCCGGATCCTCGGATCGTTCGAGGTCTTGCACGACGGGGCGCCGGTTGAGCTCGGCGCTCCGAAGCAGCGAGCGGTGCTTGCCGTCCTTCTCCTGCACCCGAACACCGTCGTCTCCACGGATCGCCTCATCGAGTCGGTGTGGGGCGAGGACGCTCCGCGAACAGCGGGTCATTCGATCCAGATCTACGTCTCCGAGATGCGCAAGGCCTTCGACCCGGACGGAGAGGTCCTCATCACCCGACGTCCGGGCTACGAACTGCGGGTCGACTCGGAGTCGATCGATGCCCGGCGGTTCGAGCGGCTCATCAAGGATGCCAGTGCCGCTCAGGATGGTGGCGATCGCCCAACGGCTTCCATCCTTGCGGCTGAGGCGATCGGCCTGTGGCGAGACACTCCGCTCGTCGACTTCTCCTACGAGGACTTCGCACGGCGAGAGATCGAGCGCCTCGAAGAGCTTCGCCGTCGGGCTGTGACGATCCTCTGCGAGGCGCACGTGTATGGGGGCAAGCCACTCGAAGCGATCCCGATGCTGCGCGATGCCATAGCGAAGGAGCCGCTCGGTGAAGAGCCACGACGGCTCCTCATGCTGGCCCTGTTCGCCGGCGGCAAACAGGCAGAGGCGCTGCGCGAGTTCCAGAGCTACCGGGAGATGCTCGCGGGGGAGACCGGCCTCGACCCATCGCCCGATCTGCTCAGGTTGGAGGAGCAGATCCTGCTGCGAGACCCATCGCTTGCCTTGGCTGTGGAGAAGGTCGAAATGCCACCTCCTGCGGAGCGCAATCCGTACAAGGGACTGCGCGCATTCGGCGAAGACGATGCATCGGACTTCTTTGGTCGCGACGAGCTCATCGAGCTGTTGCTCGTCGCCTCGGAGTCTCCGCTGACCGCTGTTGTCGGGCCAAGCGGGTCCGGGAAGTCGAGCGTGGTTCGCGCCGGGCTCATCCCCGCGATTCGGAGGGGAGCCATCGCCGGGTCTTCCGAGTGGACCGTCGCGACCCTCCTGCCAGGCCGATACCCGTTCGCCGAATTCGACGCGACGATGAACCGGGTTGCCGGTTCGTTGAACGGAAGTAGCGACCCATCCGACGACGCGTCCATCGCGCGGGCGGTGCTCCGAGCACTGCCGACCGAGTCCGCGGTCATGGTGCTCGTCATCGATCAGTTCGAAGAGCTGTTCACCCTCACCGATGAGATCACGCGACGAGCGTTCCTTCGGAACCTCGTCAGCGTGATCGAGGAACCCAGGGGACGGATCAGGGTCCTCCTGACGGTTCGTGCCGACTTCTACGACCGGCCGCTGCTCTATCCCGAGTTCGCCAAGCTCTTCACCGACAATGTGGTCAACGTGATCCCCCTGACTCCGGCCGGCATCGAGTCTGCTGCTGTCGGCCCTGCGGAACAGGCGGGTGTTGCATTCGCACCGGATCTGCTCGCGCAGCTCGTTTCGGACATGACCGATCAACCGGGGGCGCTCCCGCTGTTCCAATACACGTTGACGGAGCTGTTCGACGAGCGGGACGGATCGTCGATGACGCTGGGTGGGTATCAAAGGATCGGTGGCCTTACGGGGGCGCTCAGCAGGCGGGCTGATGCCGTCTACGAATCGCTCGATGCCGACGAGCAGGAGACGGCTCGCGATGTGTTCCTCCGGCTTGTCAAGCCGACCGAGGATCGATACACACGCCGTCCCGTGCCCGTGCTGGAACTCGAAGCCGTCGGGGAGGCGGCGGCTGTGTCGACGGTTCTCACGCGCTTCGGTGAGGAGCGCCTGCTCACGTTCGACCGGGATTCGCAGACCGGCGCGGCGACCGTCGAGGTGTCACATGAGGCTCTCCTCGATGCGTGGGGCCGCCTCGCCGAATGGCTCGAAGACGCTCGTTTCGACCTCGCCGAACTCGACGGGCTCATGATCGGTGCAGCGGAGTGGGAGACCGTCGAAGGGGACCCCGGATACCTACTCTCCGGGGCGCGGCTGAGCGACTACGAGGCATGGGCCGAAACGACGACGCTCACACTGCCACCGATCGCCTCCGCCTATCTGGCAGAGAGCATTGCCGCGCGGTCTGAAGGGGAGAGAGCCGAGGCCGAGAGGGCCAAACGGGAGGAGAGGGCCACTTCCCGTGCCCGGGTCAGGCTCTGGGGCATGCTCGCCGCTGTTGTTGCGCTCGTCGCCGTGGTCACCTTCGTCATCCTCACAGCGATCGGCAACCGCCCTCCGGCGGTTGCCTTTCTGTTCAGCGCGGCCGGGGATGAGGGATTCGCTGATTCGATGAACGACGCCGTCAATCGGGCCGAGAGCGACTTCGGGATCGAGATCCAGCGTGAGACGGCAACCGGTGCCGGCATCGGTGTCAAGCTCCAGGAGATGGCCGACGACGGTGCGAAGCTCATCCTCAACGGCCTTTCCTCCGAAGGAGTTGGGGAGGGTGGAGCCGTTGCGCTGGCGAACCCCGACGCTCACTTCGTCAGTCCCGATGTGGCGAGGTGGATTCCCTCGGAGTTCATCGAGGAGTATCCGAACGTGTCGTTCCCGGTGTTCCCGGTGAACGAGGCGTCGTTCCTCATCGGCGTTGCAGCCGCTCGAACCACCGAGACCGGCACCGTCGGCTTCATCGGAGGCGTCGACATCATCATCATCTGGGAGTTCCAGGCCGGATTCGAAGCCGGCATCGACTACGTCGAGCGCGACACCGGCGAAGACATCGAGGTACTGATCGAGTACCTCACGCCGGAGTGGGACTTCGGGGGATTCAACGTTCCGTCGGTCGGCATGGAGGCGGCGTTGGGCATGCACGCCCAAGGCGCCGATGTCATCTTCTCTGCGGCAGGGTTTTCGGGCAATGGAGCGATCATGGCGGCCGTAATGTCGTCGTCGGAGACGGATGTCCACCGATGGCACATCGGTGTCGATGTCGACGAGTACGCATCCGTCGACGATTGGGATCCGGAGGCCCTGCCCTTCCCGCCCGATGTCCTGAAGGCTCAAATCCTCACCTCAATGATCAAGACGGTCGGGGTCGCGATGTACGACGCCGTTGAGGACTACACGAACGGCGTCTTTGTGTCCGGCATCCGCGAGTACGGTCTCGCGGACGGCGGTGTCGGCTACACGACGACCGGCGGGCACATCGACCACCTCGTCCCCGAACTCGAGGACCTGAAGGCGAGGATCATCGCCGGCGAGATCGTGGTACCACTGTTCCCCGACGGCAAGGAACCACCACCCCTGGAGGCAGCGGACTGAGCCCGCCATTCCGCGGGCTGGGAGCGCCGCCGGCGGGGACTGCAACCCTGGGTATGAGGATTGGCGCGTAGGATCGGCGTATCGGCAATGTCGAGAGCGCGGGGGATTCCCATGGAGTTCCGGATCCTCGGCTCGCTCGAGGTCTTGGACAGCGGAGTGCCGGTCACGCTTGGTGCTCCGAAGCAGCGGGCGGTGCTCGCCGTCCTTCT
>JBDLHX010000112.1:0-7048 GCA_039715165.1 Actinomycetota bacterium | reverse complement strand
GTTGCAGATGCGTGTGTTGAAATGGCCGGTTCGACGTCGCGGCGGTGACAGGGTTGACGCGGTGCTCGAGAGGACGGTTCTGCCGGCGGGGATGGTTCGACGTGTCGGTTCTCGTTCGGATCTGGGCCATGTGACGGATTGTGGAGAACGACCCTTGGCACAGAGTTGGCGGAACATCGATATCCGGACTCTCCACGAAGAATTCGGGTTCTTCGTTGCCGGCGGGATCTCGGCCGTCACGGATGCTGGTTGCGTGCTGCATTGCGACCGAATAGACACGACAACCCTCTCACCAGAGTGTCAGTAGCCCTGTCAACCGAATCACCGCAGAGTCGCCCGAACCCTGGAATCCGTTGCACCGCAACGCTTCTCGCAGCATTCTCGAGTATTCGAAAGAAATCCCCTCGAACCCCGCTCCAGGGCCGTCTCGGCTCGCCGCCAAGGATCCGCCAACTCTGTGCCAAGGGTCAGATGCGACGATCACACCCGCGAACCGGGCGACGTCGAGATGAAAGGCCTGTCATCAACCCTCCAAACGTCAACGGACCAGCCGGGACGAGAACGAACGACACGGCTCTGCCTCGCCGGTAGCGTCGAACCCTCTCACCAGAGTCTCAACAACCCTCTCACCAGAGTGTCAGCAACCCTGTCACCAGAGTGTCACCAGAGTGTCACCAGAGTGTCAGCAGCCCTCCAACTGCAGGTCAGAGACAACGTCCGCGAACGTGAGCACCACCTCCCCGGCGGCTACACCTGAAAGAAGAGAGCATCGAAAATGGCATCGAAATGACACTCTGATGAGAGGGTCAACCCCCATGATTCGGCCATGAACAACAACGACCGCCTCCTCACCGCAGAAGAACTCGCCGACTTCCTCGACATCCCAATCAAGACCCTCTACGCATGGCGCTACCGCGGAGAAGGCCCCATCGGCTTCCGAGCCGGCAAGCACCTCCGCTACCGGTGGGTCGACGTCGAGGTGTGGATCGAAGACCGCATCCAACTCGCGAGGACGAACGGAAGGTTGGACCACATCCGATCTTGAGCCCACATTGATGGCCGTCGGTAGAGTCACCGTCGGAAAGCACCCCTGAGCAAGGACCAACAGAAGCGAGGTGGAATCACCATCACAGGCCAGGTCGCCGCAGAGAGCGACTCCCGACCCGAGGAGACCTGATGGCATCCATCCAGACGCACACCACCACCAAGGGCGGACGCAGGTACACCGTGCGATACCGAGACCCCGCCAGCAAGCAGCGGGAGAAGACCTTCCGGCGCAAAGTCGACGCCGACCGTTTCCGCAACAAGGTCGAGGCGGACATGGATGTTGGCGCCTACGTCGACCCGCGTGCCGGAAAGACACCCTTCGTCCTCCTCGCGGAGCGTTGGCTCGCGACACGCAGCGACAAGGCCCCGTCGACGCAGGATCGCGACAAGTCCTACTTCAGCTCGATGATCCTTCCCACGTTTGGGCACCGCCCTGTTGCCTCGATCACGCCGTCGGAGGTCGAGATGTGGGTCGCGAAGCTCAACCACGCACCGAACACCCGCGGGAAAGCCCTGCAACTTCTCCGTTCAGTTCTCGATCTCGCACGCCGCGACCGGATCATCGCCACGAATCCGGCAGCCGATGTGAAAGCACCGCCGATGAAGCCGCGACGCACGCCCCGCGTCCTGTCCGACGACGAACTCCAGCAGGTCATCGATGCCGCCGAGGAGGTCGACGAGCGCACCGCCATTGTCATCCATCTCGCGGCCCGCTGCGGTCTCCGCGCTGGTGAAGCGCTTGCTCTCCGACGCCGAGACGTGGATCTCGACGAAGCGACCATCGCCGTTCGCACATCGATGCCACGGACTGGACCCGCGCGGCCCGTGAAGGGCCGCCACCGCGAGGACGAGGGCCGTGTGATCCCGATTCCCGCCGATGTGGTTCGACGCCTCCGACGCCACTTCGCCGAGCGCTACGTCGCCGGAATCGAAGACCTGGTCGTCACCGCACCTCGGGGCGGTCCGCTGCGTTACCCGAACTGGCGCAACCGCGTCTGGACGAAGATTACGGACCGCCTCGACTTCGATGTCGTGCCGCACGATCTACGACGCACCGTCGCAACTCGTCTCTTCGTCGTCGACCGATGGAACCCCGCCGAAGTACAGGCGTTCATGGGCCATCGCGATCCGCGCGTAACTCTGTCCATCTATGCCCTTGTCGAGGCCGAGACGCTCCCGCAGCCGTCCACGCTGAACATACGTTCGCTCTGAGCTGTGGGGTTTTTGTGGGGTTTTCGGATTCATGGCCCGACTCGAACAACCTCGGGAACGACGAAACCCCTTGGCATGCAAGGGGTTCCACCGGTGGGCGCTACTGGGATTGAACCAGTGACCTCTGCCGTGTCGAGGCAGCGCTCTGCCGCTGAGCTAAGCGCCCGTGTTGGGCATTGTATCCCGACGAGGCGACGCCGGGAATCGAACCCGGGTACAGGGTTTTGCAGACCCTTGCCTCACCACTCGGCCACGTCGCCGAGACCTTTGTCAACAGAGGGCGGCCAGAAACCGCCCTCCGAGCGGATGAACGGGCTCGAACCGTCGACCTCAACCTTGGCAAGGTTGCGCTCTACCAACTGAGCTACATCCGCGTAGGCGCCAATGGTACCACGGAGCAATCTGAACAGCTCATGCCCCGGTCGAGCCGAAACCCCCGGATCCCCTTGATGAAACCGGCAATTCGTCGACGATGACGAACTCCTGAACCGCCACCGGGACCACCACAAACTGAGCGACGCGATCCCCTCGCTCGATGTCGAAGGACTCGTCCGAGAGGTTGATGAGCACAACCTTGATCTCTCCGCGGTACCCGGCGTCGACGAGGCCGGGCCCGTTCACGACCGAGATGCCGTGGCGTGCGGCAAGCCCGCTCCTGGGCGTGACGAGACCGGCATATCCCTCCGGGATGGCCACCGCGATGCCCGTTGAAACGACCTCTCGCTCCCCGGGGTCGAGTGTCGTCGCCTCTCGGGCGTAGAGGTCGACGCCGCCATCGCCGGGATGTGCATGGCCGGGGACGGGGAGACCGTCGTCGAGTTGCTTGAGCGGGATGTGCACGGATGGACCCTTTGGTCGCGTGATCGGGATGGTATCGCCGCCCGGGATCCACGGTGCCCCAACTGTCGGGGATTCGGCGGTATCTTGCGACCCGACTCGCAGGTGCTCATGGCCAGGAAAGACAAAGACCTCTCACTCCCCGGCAACGATGGACGCTGGTTCCTTGAACTCGCCGGCGTCATCGAGTCGACCCCGAAACCCACGGCCACATACACGGAGCTCAAGGCTCTCGAGCCGCCACCCGCAACCGTCGCATCCGAGAGCGAAGCGGTCACCGCCGGAGCCGCCGCGGTGAGCGGTTCTCTCGCCTCAGACAGCGATGACGACGCATTTGTGCCGGTCGCCCACCGCTCAACCGACCCTCTCGACCAATGGCAGCCGGACGACGTCTCCCCCGGCCTCGCCCGTCGCGGCGTCGGTCGTTGGATCCTCGTCTTCCTGCTCATCCTCTTCGTTGCTGCCGGGGCTGCCGCCGTCTACTTCTTGCCCCGGGCTGTTCAGCAGGAGGCCGACCTGCTCGCTGCCGACTATCGGATCGCCCTCACCGGCCTCCGTAACGAACTCCCAACAAGCCAGGCTGCCCTCTCGACCCTGACCGACCCCACGAGCCCGGCCGACGCCGTCTCCGCCACAGTCACGGCGGTCGGCGATCTGAACACCCGAGCCAGTGTCGTCATGAGTCACGCGACGGCGAGCCCGCCCCCGACGATTCCGTTCGTTCCTCGCGATCCGCTCGAAGCGCTCGAGCCGACGCGCACAACCATGCTCATCCTCGGTGCCGACGCAGAAGGAGTCTCCGGCCGCCTCGCAGTGACATTCGCCTACAGGACGACCGTTCCCTCCCTGCTGTCGACGCCCGACCTGCCAACCGAGGCGGACACGGCAGCAATCGATGCCCTGAGCGTTGCACTCGCCGAGTCGCTCGCGGACACAGCGCGGCTCGTCGCGGAGCTCCCGGTCGATCCGACCTTCGCCGAAACCCGCGATCTCGCCACACAAGCGTCTGAACGGTTCGCTCCCTGGCAGCTCGAGTACCTCGACGCTCTGAGACAGGGAGAGACCGACCGGTCAACCGCCCTCGTTGCGGAGCACGGACAGCTCCGGTCCGGGATCGAGAGCGCCCTCGTCACAGACCTCACCACCGTGAGAGCGGAAGTCGACCCCCTCATCGTCGAACTCGCCGACGAGACCGAGAATGCGATAGCGGCGATTCCGTAGCGAGTGAAGGCGATGGCTTCAGTTGTCGCTCTCGAGAGCGGCAGCCTCGCGTTCGAAGTCCCTCGCTCCCTGGAATTCCTTGTATACCGAGGCGAACCGCAGGTACGCGACTTCGTCGATCTGGCGGAGTTCACTGAGCACCGCTCGTCCGAGTTCGTCGCTCGTGACCGTCGAGGAGCCACTCCGGGCCGTTGCCTCGATACGCGAAACGATGTCCTCAATCGAGCCATCGGGCACCGGCCGGTCGGCGAGCGCTGCTTCGAGGCCTCGACGCAGCTTCTCTCGCTCGAACGGCTCCCTACGTCCGCTCCGTTTGACGACGGTAGTGCCGACCACAGAGCGCTCGAACGTCGTGAACCGTTCTCCGCAGATGAGACACTCACGCCGACGGCGAATTGCAGCGCCGTCCTCGGCCGGTCGGGAATCGATCACTCGGGTGTCTTCGGTACCACACAACGAACAACGCATCGTGACCGGCAGAGTACTGCCCGGCTGGGAGGAACGACCCGTCACGCGAGAACGGCGGCGGGTTCGCTACGCGTCCAATGCTCCGGGCACCTCGAGCACATCCCCGATGTGGAGCATCGACGTCGGGAGATCGTTGAGATCGCGAATCGTTGCCACCACCGACCGGACATCCTCGCCGGGTGCGGTGAGCTCTGCAGCGATCGACCAGAGCGTGTCCCCAGCATGCACGCGGTAGTCGACCGTCGCCAGCGGGTCACCTGATGTCATGGCGTGGACGGCAGTGGCGAGGAGGAGCACGAATGCTGCAACAGTCGTGGAGATGACGACCAACGCTCGGACGCTGGTGCTTCGCTGCGAGATCATCCGTGTCTCCTCCTCGTTTGCCTATCTGCCGTTCGCCGGCTCTCGCCGGCCCTGCGCAATGGGCTTGAGCCCATGAGACGAACGTACCGCCCGGGTGTGACAGAAACGGATCGACCGTCCACCACTCGAACGTCTGTTCGTATCTCCACGTACGCTATCGAACATCTGTTCGCTCGTCAAGTCGAACATTCGTTCCCCCCGACAAGGCCCGCTCCGGGCGGTGACGCGAACCGGACGGCCCCCGTGCCACGCCCGGAGGAATACCTGGATGCGCGCGAGCGCGTGGCATAGAATGAGTCCATGCTCACTGAGTCTGTACTCACCCATGAGAACTCGCCCTTCGAACCACCCACTACGCGTCGAGCACGCAAGGAACACACTCGCCGGCTATTGATCGATGGGGCACTCGACGAGATGGCCGAGCGCGGGATCATGGCCACACGCACGATCGACGTCGCCAACAGGGCCGGCGTGGCACACGGCACGGTCTTCGTCCACTTCCCGACGAGGGAACACATGGTCGAAGCCGTCGTGGCGGAGCACGCGAGCCGGGTCGCATTGCGCCTCCACGAATTGGCCCGGGACGGAATCGCGGTTCGCGATGTGCTCGAAGCCCACCTCGCCGGACTCGGGGAGCACGAGGCCTTCTACGCCCGTCTCGTGATGGAGGGACCGCTCCTCCCGGACTACCCGAGAGCGACACTGCTCGGAATCCAGTCGGCGATCTCGGCGCATCTTGCCGAAGCAGCCGAACGGGAGATGGCGGCAGGAACGATCCGTGCGATGCCCGTCCACCTGCTGTTCAACACATGGCTCGGTCTCGTGCACCACTACCTCTCCAATCGAGACCTCTTCGCTCCCGGCGAATCGGTCGTGGAGCGCTGGGGACCGACACTTCTGGATCACTACCTGGGGCTGATTCGCCCCGACGAGGAGGACGGATGACTGCGCAAGCAACACACTGCGTCGCGTGCGGGATGCCGATGAGTGCGCCCGAGGACCACGCCATGAGCGATTCGACGAAGGACTACTGCCACCACTGCGCTCGCCCCGACGGATCGATGGTGTCGCGCGACGAGGCTCGCGAGGGACTCACCGCGTTCATGGTGAAGACGCAGGGCATCGACGAGTCGGCGGCCCGATCGGCAGTCGACGAGATGATGGCGAAGCTCCCCGCGTGGAGAGAGAGCTGACTCCGCCGTGGTGAAACTCGACCTGAAGAGGCAGTACCGGGAGTTCTACGCCCCATCCGCAAAGCAATGCTCGCTTGTCGACGTCCCCGAGATGCAGTTCCTCATGATCGACGGCGTCGGTGATCCGAATCTGGAACAGTCGTATCGCGAAGCCATCGAGGCGCTCTACGCGGTGTCGTACACGCTGAAGTTCACGAGCAAGAAGGAAGACGGTATCGACTACACCGTGATGTCCCTCGAGGGCTTGTGGTGGGTCGATGACATGACCGGATTCTCCCTGGACGACAAGTCCGCGTGGCACTGGACGGCGATGATCATGCAGCCCGATCACATCACGGAATCTCATGTCGCAACGGCGGTTCAGGAAGTTCGGCGCAAGAAGGGGTTGCCGGCCATCGAGCTACTACGACTCGAGTCATTTCGCGAGGGTCCCGCCGTCCAGGTCATGCACCTCGGCCCATACAGCGACGAGCCTCCGACCATCGACCGCCTCCATCGACATGCGTCCGAACAGGGGTACCGGCTGAGAGGCAAGCACCACGAGATCTACCTCAGCGATCCTCGACGAACCGCACCTGAGCGACTGCGGACGGTCATTCGACAGCCGGTCGAAGAGACGTGAATACCGCAACGGGCGAGACAGCGCGTCGCTCGTACGTGGAGCGCTCCCCCCTGCGTCGCCCCGCTCCGCGTCCCCCCGTCCTTCG
>JBDLHX010000111.1:0-7130 GCA_039715165.1 Actinomycetota bacterium | reverse complement strand
TCCTGGTCGATGATGCGCCGGAGTACCTGAAGGGTGTTGTACGTCTCGATCTCGTTGTCTGCGACCAACTTGGAGTAGCCGACGACGTCGCCGTGGAGTGCGGTCGCGTACTTCGTGTCGGGCGTCTGCTGATCGCCCATTCCAACCTCCCCAGGTTTCGATGCAAACCATATTCGTGCGGTGGCCGCTGCGTACGCGAATTCTCAGGCTCCCAGACGACTTCGACCGCAGTCTGCTACTCCTCGGCCGTCACCCGTTCGGGCAGCAGGGCGTTTGTCCCACGGTGGAGGTACCGGCCCCTGCCGGCCTCACCCACGAACTCGCCCCGATCAACGATGGTCTCACCGCGCAGCATGACCGTCTCGACCTGCCCGCCGATCTCAGCCCCCTCGAACACGGAGTAGTCGATGTTCATGGCGTGGGTCTCGGCGGACAGGGTGTGCGACGCAGCCGGGTCGTAGATGACGACATCGGCATCCGAGCCGGGGGCGATCGTGCCCTTCTTGGGGTAGATGCCGGAGAGCTTCGCCGGCGTCTCCGCCGTCACTTCGATCCACCGCGTCAGCGGGATCCATCCCTCGACGACGCCCTGATAGACGAGATCCATGCGGTGCTCGACGGCCCCGAGGCCGTTGGGGATCTTGCGGAAGTCGCCCCGGCCTGCCTCCTTCTGTTCCCATGTGAACGGACAGTGATCGGTCGCTACAGCGTCCATCCGCCCGGTCGCAATGCCGGACCAAAGCGCTGATTGATGACCTTCGGCGCGCCGTCGAAGAGGAGGAGAGCAGACGAACTTCGCCCCCTCAAACCCGTCCGGTACGTCTTCTTGGGCGAGCCACAGATACTGGGGGCACGTCTCGGCGAATACGGGGAGTCCGCGATCCCTCGCGACGACGGCCTCGGCAAACGCCTCATGCGACGAGATATGCACGATGACGAGCGGGCATCCGGCGATCTCGGCAAGCGCCGCCACGCGGTGCACGGCTTCGGACTCCATCGAGGCCGGCCTCGTCAACAGGTGGTGGATCGGGTCGGTCTGACCCTGTTCGACTGCCTGATCCCGAAGAGCGTCGATCGCGATGCCGTTCTCCGCGTGCATCATGATCGTGGCACCGACGGATGCCGCCTTCTGCATCGCTTCGAGGATCTGCCGGTCGTCCGACAGGTTCGTTCCCGGATACGCCGTGAACAGCTTGAAGGTCGTTACGCCCTCATGCATCATCTCGGCGAACTCGGCGAGCGTGCCGTCGTGGACGTCGGTCACCATCATGTGAAAGCCGTAGTCGATGTAGGAGTTCCCCTCCGCCCGACCCATCCACTCGGCGAGGCCGTCCTTGAGCGTCGACCCACGCGTCTGTCCGGCGTAGTCGACGATCGTCGTCGTTCCGCCCAGCGCCGCCGCCCTCGTCCCCGTCTCATACGTGTCCGCTGAGACGGTGCCGGAGACCGGCAGCTCCATGTGCGTGTGCATGTCGACGCCGCCGGGGATCACGTAGCGACCGGTTGCGTCGATGACCCGGTCGAATCCGTCGGGGGCAGTGCCGGGGTCGACGATGCCGACGATCCTCTCCCCCTCGATGACGACGTCCGCCTCGGACGCCATCGCCGCAGTCACAACCGTCCCGTTGCTGATGAGTGTGCGCATGGTCCCCATGATGGTCGATGGAACCGGCGCGCGAGTAGAGGTCGAAGGTCTCAAGGCTGTTCTTCAATGCGCAGCGGCCGATCCACCCGTGTACGTTGTGATCCCCTCGTCGCAAGGACACGTGTCATGAGTCTCAACGTCGCCACGCTCTTCCACGGGAGCGCCAACAACGATCCCGACCATGTCGCTCTCGCCATCGGTGAGACCTCACTGACCTACGGACAGCTCCACGACTCGGTCCAGCGGTTCGCCGGAGCGCTGCGCGGCCTCGACATCCACCAAGGCCAGCACGTGGCCCTGCTCCTCCCCAACGTCCCGCACTTCTCGATCGCGTACTTCGCCACCCTCGCCGCCGGGGCGGTCGTCGTCCCTCTCAACGTCCTCCTCACCGAGGACGAGATCGCCTATCACCTCAACGACTCCGACGCCGTTGCGCTCGTCGTGTGGGAAGGGTTCTTCGAGCAAGCACGAGCCGGATTCAATCGTGCGGAGAGCTGCCATCACCTCATCGTGGCGAAGGCCGATCCGACGGACACGTCGGCGCCGGCCGGTTCTTCGAACATGAGCACCTTGCTCGCAGGCGCAGAGCCCCTCACCGACTCCGCTCCAACGATGCCGGACGATCCCGCAGTCATCCTCTACACATCGGGCACCACCGGCCACCCGAAAGGCGCGGAGCTCACGCACTTCAACATGTTCTTCAACGCGCGCTACTCGGGCACAACGCTCCTGCCTCTCGGACCCGACACGGTGGCCCTGGCGGCGCTCCCACTCTTCCACAGCTTCGGTCAGACGGTGATGCACAACGCCGTCCTCGGCCAAGGTGGAACCGTGGTGCTCCTCCCCCGTTTCGACCCGATCGATGCTCTCGAACTCATGGCGGCGTATCGCGTCAACTTCTTCGGCGGCGTCCCAACCATGTACTTCGCTCTCCTCAACACGCCCGAGGCCGAGGACTACGACCTGAGCATCGATTACTGCGTGTCCGGCGGAGCCGCGATGCCGGTCGAGGTGATGAGGGCGTTCGACGAGAAGTACGGCGTCGACATCCTCGAGGGGTACGGGCTCTCCGAGACCTCGCCGGTGGCGTCGTTCAACGTCCTCGACCGGCCCAAGAAGGCCGGATCGATCGGACCACCGATCTGGGGCGTCGAGTTCCGACTCGAAGATGACGAAGGCAACGTCATCACCGAGACCGACACGCCCGGCGAGATCTGCATCAAGGGCCACAACGTGATGCGGGGCTACTACAAGAAGCCGGAGGCGACCGCCGAGGCGATCATCGACGGGTGGTTCCACACCGGCGACATCGGCACCCGCGACGAAGACGGCTACTACTCCATCGTCGACCGGAAGAAGGACATGATCATCCGCGGCGGGTTCAACGTCTACCCCCGCGAGATCGAAGAAGTCCTCTACGCGCACCCAGCGATCACCGAAGCCGCAGTCATCGGGATCCCCCACGAGCGCCACGGCGAAGAGGTCAAGGCGATCATCGCTCTGAAGCCGGGGGTGGACGCAACGTCAGACGAGCTCATCGCCTACTGCAAGGAGCACCTCGCCGCGTACAAGTACCCGCGGGTGGTCGACTTCCAAGACGTGCTCCCGAAGGGCCCGACCGGCAAGATCCTGAAGAAGGAGCTTTCCTAGTGCTGTCTCCACCAACGTTCGGGGTGTCGATGTCGAGTTAGGGGCGTTGGGCACAAGGACGCCGGCGAACACCGCTCCTGACAACGACAGAACCCGGCCGATGGCCGGGTTCTGGTGGAGGTGGGGGGAATCGAACCCCCGTCCCATGAGGTTTCCGCGCCGGCATCTCCGAGCGCAGCCGACAGCGAGCTTTCGGAACCCTGGAGACGCCGTCGGCGATTTCCCCTGGGCCCTAGTCGGAGTTGTCTTACCCCACCGGTCCCGACACCCCGGCGGGGGCATCCTGCATTGCGTTGCCCGATTCCGGCGAGGCAGGCACCCTCCGGGCGGACACGCTGCATTAGTTAGGCAGCGAGTGCGAAGTTGTCTTCGGCACTTGTATTGATTCCGGCTCTTTAACGAGGACTCCGGAGACCTCGGCTCGCTTCCGGCGCCTCAACCCTCACAGTCGAAACCATGTCACCCCCAAATGGGGAACACGCAAGGCGCGTTCAACGCTCTCAATCGTAGTGGAGGGTCACGGGGAATCACTCCTCCGCTAATCACTGTCGGCGAATAGCCTGCTCGCCATGAACACCGAACCACAGCAGTCAGAGACCGAGTCTGCAGCGTCGGCTGAGACGGCATCGACGACGATCGACGTCAACGCTCGCGAGGCTGAGAACCGGCGCTCCGGCCCTTCGAAGGGGCTGCTCGCCGCAATCCTCTTCGGATTGGCGGCTGTCGTGCTCATGCAGGTGTTCCTCCTGACCTCGATGAACAACACCGACGAGCAGATCACTGCTCTCGACAACCGCCTCGACACGGTCGGAGCCGAGGCCGCAGGCGTCCAGGACGCGATCGACGGGGTCGACACGAAGATCGACGATCTCGCCGCGAAGATCGACAGTCTCGCCACGAAGGGTCTCATCGCCCCATCCGCATCAGGGGCCTCGGGTGTGACCGCACCGAGTGGGCCGCAGGGATGGCTCCCGCCGTTCGAGCAGGGACAGCCGGACTCGGCGCTCGGCGTCGTCCTCGGTGACGTCACCGGCCCCGAGTACTACACGGAGGCCGCCATCACGATCGACCCGACCGACGGCGTCTCGCGTGCCTGGCTCATTTGGGCCCACTGGTGCCCGCACTGCCAGCGCGAGCTTCCAGAGGTCTCCGAGTGGTACGTCGAGCACCGAGACGAGTACCCGAATGTTGAACTCCTCAGCGTCTCGAGCTCGATCGACGACACTCGCGGAAATCCTCTCGAGCCCTACCTCGACGACCTCCAGCTTCCGTTCCCGACCATCGTCGACGCGGATCTTGCGTTGGCACAACAACTCGGCGTGAGCGCCTACCCCTTCTGGGTCTTCACCGGGCCGGATGGAACCACCCTGCTCCGAATAGCCGGATATCTCGAGACGGCTCAGATTCAGGAGATCTTTGCCCAGCTCGAGGAAATGGCAGCCGCGTAGGTTCCGGCGCATGAGCAGCTACTGGGACGACCGCTACCGGGACCGCCCGGCACCGACGGAACCGGCGGCATTCGTCGTCGACGAACTCGCACCGCTCCTCGGTGAACCCGGTCGTGCACTCGACCTCGCCGGCGGGGCAGGGAGACATTCCGTCTGGCTCGCAGAGCGAGGATGGGTGACGACGCTCGTGGAGACTTCCGGGGTCGCTCTCGATCTGGCGGCAGAGCGAGCCGATCAATTGGAGGTCGGGATCGCCCTCGTCCACGCCGACCTCACCGTTGCTCCGCTCCCCGCGGGGCCGTGGGACCTCGTACTCATCACGCACTACCTGCAACGCGACCTGTTCCCGCGCATCGTCGAAGAGCTTGCCGACGGCGGTCTCCTCGCCTACTCGATCGCCACCGTCCGAAACCTCGAGCGCTTCGAACGCCCTCCCCTCCCCTACATCCTCGAAGAGGGAGAGGCGCCGTCACTCGCAGAAGGTCTCGACATCATCCACTACGAGGAGGGATGGTCGGTCGAGGGACGTCACGAAGCGAGAGTTGTAGCGAGGAAGCCGGAGGCCGGGTAGCTGGGCTTACCTCCGGCGAGTGCGGGCGCGATCCATCTCACGCTGCTGTTGGCGTTCGACGAGCTTCTTGCGCTTGTCGTACGTTCTCCGCCCCTTCGCAAGCGCCATCTCGATCTTGGCGATGCCGTGCACGAAGTAGATCTGGAGCGGAATGAGCGTGAGGCCCTGCTCGTTCATCTTCCCCACGAGGCGATCGATCTCCCGACGGTGAAGCAGCAGCTTCCTCGGACGCTCCGGGTCGTGGCCGCCCCCCGTCGCGAACGAGTACGGGGCGATGTGAGCGTTCTCGAGCCACATCTCGCCTTCGCTCAGCGACCCGAACGCGTCTTTGAGCTGCACCTGCCCGGCGCGCAGACTCTTCACCTCAGAGCCCCTCAACACGAGTCCCGCCTCGAACGTGTCGAGGATCTCGTAGTTGTGGCGCGCCTTGCGATTCGTGGCGACGACCTTGCGATCTTCAGACATAGTGCGAGGAGGTTAGAGGTACTTCGCGGGATTCACGGGGGCGCCGTTGATCCGAACCTCGAAGTGGAGGTGGGGACCGGTCGACACTCCCGTCGATCCGACGTAGCCGATGACCTGGCCGGCCTTGACGCGAGTCCCGTTCGACACGGCGAACTTCGACTGGTGTGCGTAGAGCGTCACCATGCCGCCGCCGTGGTCGATCATGATCGCATTTCCGTATCCGCCCTTCACACCGGCGAAGATGACGGTTCCGGAGGCAGCGGCGACGATCTTCTGCCCCATCGCGCCGTCCATGTCGACGCCGCTGTGCATGCGCTCGTAGCCATAGATCGGATGGACGCGGGGGCCGAAGCCGGACGAGATACGTCCGGGAACGGGACGATCCAGCTGCCCGGGCCTCTTCCCAGACACCTCGGCCCGTTGCGCGATGAGCGTCTTGATCGACGACTGCTCCTTCTCGAGAGCGGCGATCTCGTTCTCGATCTCCTCGATCTGGGCGTCGTACTTCGCGAGGAGGGCGCGCTGGCGGTCGAACTCGTCGTCGAGCGCCTCCTTCGCGTCTTCGAGCTCGTCCTGGAGCGCACCAACCCGGAGCTCGTCCAGCTCGAGCCTGGCGAGATCATCGGTGAGCGCCACTTCTCGTGCGGCGATCGACTCCTTCGTCTTCTGTTCGTCAACGAGGAGCGACTCGAACCGCTCGATCGACTCCGTGCCGTCGGCGGTGATCTGCTCGAGGTAGGCGAGCCCGATGCCGATTTCGTTCCACGCGTCTGCCGCGAGCGCAACGACGGGGAGACCGTGGCCTGCCCCCATGTAGCTGTCCTGGGCGTAGCGAACCGCCGCGTCCCTAGCCGTGCCGAGCTCCGACCTCATGAGCGCGAGCGACTGGTACTGGGCGTGGAGTTCGGAATGCACCGTCCGCAGAGCACCCTGCTGCTCCACGATCGCGTTCTCGATAGCGAGGAGCTCCCCCTCCATGGCCTCCATGGAGGCGAGGACGTCATCCATACGCGTACGGGTTGCGTCGATGTCACGCGCGAGCGCTGTCCGGTTCGAGGACGTCGCCGCGATCTCGTCACTCAGGCTCTCGATGCGCTTCTTGACCGCGCTCAGGTCGTTGTCGAGATCACGCGCCGAAACGGCGGGGACGACGCTGACCAGCAGTGCCGAGATGAGACCGAGGGCGAGGAGACGTGAGAGTCGGTTCATGTTCGCAGGTACTTGTGGACCGTGAGGCTCAGGCCGCTGCCGGCAAGACCGGCAAGCACCCCGAACAGCAGGACCAGCGTTCCCTGCGAGATGAGGAATTCGTGTTGGACGGCGACGTTGATCCAGTCCGGCAGGTCGGTCA
>JBDLHX010000110.1:0-7399 GCA_039715165.1 Actinomycetota bacterium | reverse complement strand
TCACCCTCGCGACGTACTCGATCCTCCTGCCGAATCTCAACACGCTCGCGATGCAGCCGATGGGCGCGATTGCCGGGATCGCAGCGGCCGTCATCGGAACCCTGTCGACGACCGGCGGAGCTGTGCTCGGCTTCCTCCTGGACCAGACGTTCGACGGGACCGTTCAGCCGTTGACGCTCGGCTTCGTCGTGTACGGGTTGATCGCGCTCTGGTTCGTTCTCTGGGCTGAACGCGGAGCTGCCGACACGACCGCCGCGTAGGCGGTAGGTTCGGGGCATGACACCGTCGTTCGTTCCGGAGAGCTTCGACATCCCACATTCGTTCGAGGGTCCGGGGTTCCGGCTCGAGCCCCTCGGCCCGCAGCACAACGACCGGGACCACGAGGCGTGGATGTCGAGCATCGATCACATCCGGTCGACACCCGGGTTCGATCCGGACGGCGACTGGCCGGTGTCGATGACCCTCGAAGCGAACCTCAGAGATCTCGAAGGGCACGCCCGGGACTTCGCCAGACGGGAGGGTTTCACCTACTCGATCCTCGACGGTGACGAGGTCATCGGCTGCGTCTACATCTACCCGGCGACCCACCCGGATCGCGATGCGTCGATCACATCGTGGGTAACGGCAACCAGGGCGGAGATGGACTCAATCGTCTACGGATCCTTGTCACGGTGGATCGCCGAAGCGTGGCCCTTCGAGAACCCTGAGTACGCCCCAAGGCCGAGCGCCTAGCTCTCGTGCTGGCAGTCTCCCCCGCCTTGCCCGGCACCGTGGCCACCACCCTGGCCTTGGCCTTGGCCGGCACCGTGGCCACCACCCTGGCCTTGGCCTTGCCCGGCACCGTGACCGGCACCGTGAGCACCACCCTGGCCGCCCTGGCCCGCTTCGCCGGTCTCAACACCCATCGACAGGATCTCCTCGTAGGCCCCCGGCTCCATCACATACGGATCGCGATCGACTCCGGCAGCTTCGAGCCGGGAGACGAAAGCGCGGAGATGGTTCTCGGAACCCCGCAACAGGTTCTCATAGACACGAATGAGATCGGCGTTGGTGGTGCCGACGAGGTACTCCTCGAGGTCGAGGATGTCGACCTCCTCGATGACGGCCCCAACTTCGAGCGCCGCCTCGGCCGATACTGATCCGGCCGCCATCAACTCGTCGTAGAGCGCCTGCAACTCATCGTTGTCGAAGACACCGATGTCGTTGCCGTCCATCGGGTCGTCGAGGCCGTACATCTCGATGAGGGTGAGAACGGCGTCCATGTGCTTCTGCTCAGCCCATGCGATGTTGTCGAAGATCGGCTGGTCCCACATGTCACCGAGCGTCACATACACGTCGTAGGCGAGCTTCTCCTCTTCCCTCATGAAGAGGACACCCGCTGCCTCTTCGTCGGTGAGGACCTCCGCCGAGGGTTGGAGCTGCGAGGCGTCCGTGTCGTCGTTCACGGCGCCGGCAGCGATCGATGTAATGCCGATGATCGCCACGAACGCGACGACTGCGAGGAACACCCCCTGTGCAGAGAGAAGCTTGACCTTCATGAAATCGTCTCCTGGTTGTGATTCACGAGCGATTCAAGCCGGTCTTCATGAACCGCGCCTACAGGGACCATGAAGGTTCCATGAAGATGCATGGGATGCGATGAGGCCGATGGCGAGGAACGCCAGCAGTACCGGCACGGCAATCGTGGCCGGCAACTCCGAGCCGGGGTTTCCGGGCCGTGGCGATGCGAAGTGAAAGAAGGTGTCGACGGCGGGAACGAGGACAACGAACGTCGTGAGCGCCACGATGACCAACGACACCAGGCGCGCCACGTACCCACGGCGACGGGCGGTCAGCAGTTCAGCGGCGCCGATCGCCATCGCGGGCCACACGAACAGGTATCCGAGAGCGGGTAGGAGGATGCCTGCCAAGTGGGCGAGCACGAGCCACACGATGAGGACACCGCCCACAGCGTCGCTGCCCCTGTTGGCGGAACGCCGTCGAGCCAGGGCCCAACCGGCGCCGGCCAACCCGACGAGGAAGGCGAGATAGACGTACCCCTCGACCATGCCCATATTCCCACGGAGGTTCACGAGTCCGAACCACACGACGGTCGCCACCACGATCGTGACGAAAGCAGCGATGAGCACCAGACCCAACCCGGACAGGAGCGCCCTCACCGACGAACCCCGGCGGGTGACACGGGTCCACAGCGCACCGACGAGAGCCAGCAGTGCTACGACGACGCTCACCATCGCCCAGCCGATTGTGTACCTCACCACGAAGCCGGACGGGACCGTGAAGAAGACGGCCTCGTCTTCTGAATTCCCGACCTCGGGGGCACCGAAGTTCTGTGCGATGCCGAGCGCCAGCGACCCGTGGTGGGCGAGGCCCTTCACGTTCACGGCGTCGATCGCATCCCGAGGCGTGTGGTAGATCGACGAGCCCCGCATATAGGCGAAGTTGTATCCCGGCACATCGCGGTCGCGGAACACGTCGAAATCGGTCGCAGCCCCGCCGATGATGTCGGCCGTCTGTGTCATGAAGGAGAACGCGACGGGATCCGCGACAGCCTTGGCCAGGCGGTAGATGAGTTCGCCGCTCGGTCCACTCAGCTCAACGAGCATGGACGGTCCGGCGACGCCGATGCCCTCGAAGTTCACTGCCAGGGCGACGTCTGCGAACCACGGGTGGAACTCGGCGAAGCCCCACGCCCCGTACCGTGGTGTCGGTTCCTCCCCGTCGGTGAGAAGGATGATGACGTCGTTCGGCGGCGGCGGCCCGGTGCTGAGTTCCCGTGCGACCTCGACCAGGGCGGCCACGGCCACCGCGTTGTCGTTCGCTCCCGACGTGGTGGGCACCGTGTCGTAGTGGGCCATCAGGAGGACGGCCTCACCATCACCGGTTCCGGGGATGCGGATGAGGACATCGACAACTTCCACGGTCCCGCCGGAGGACCCGAAATAGTCGGGCGTCTCGATGGTCATCGTCTCCGGTTCGAGTCCCATCTCGGTAAGGGTCGCGACCAAGTACTCGCGAACCCGTGCGATCTCCGGCGTCCCCATCACGTGGGGCTCTTGGGCGATGAACTCGACGTGTTCCATCGCCCGGTCGACCGAAATGGCGTTGGGGTCTTCCTCGCTCGGGACTCCCGGGGCAAGGATCGGGAGCAGGCCAACGAACAGACAGAGGGCGACGCCGATCCACGCTCCGAGGATCCCCCAGCGCTGGTGCCTCGCCTCTTCGCTCACGTCGGCTTCTTCCCCATTGGTGGATTGTCACACGCGGAACCCAATGCCGATCAGGGCACAACGGCAATGATCTCGCCGTGGGCGACCGTGTACCAACCGTCGGGCGCGTCGGCCCAGTCAAGCCAGGCCTGCGCGAGGTCGTCGAGTTCGGATCGGGATGCGAGGCCCCGTTCGATCGCCTGCTCGGCGAGCGCCGATTCGCGGATCCGGTCGGCCCACAGGCTCCCCCACCACGAACGCTCGTCGGTCGATGAGAACCACCACGCGCTCGTGCTCGTCGCGACCTGGTCCAACCCGGCGTCGTGCGCCCACTCTTCGAGATGCTGTCCGGCGTTGGGTTCGCCACCGTTCCCGGTCGCCACCGCCCGGTACAACTCACGCCACTGCTCGAACCGATCGTCGTGGGGATGCCACTCCATCGATGCGAAGTCGGCATCCCGCACGGCGACGACGCCTCCCGGCCGTGCGACGCGGCGCATCTCACGCAACGCTCCTACGGGGTCGGCGAGGTGCTGAAGGACCTGGTGGGCGTGCACGACGTCGAAGACGTCATCGTCGAATGCGAGCGCGTACACGTCGCCGACGCGGAACTCGACGTTCCCGACGTCGTCGGGAGTCATCTCCCTCGCTATCTCGATGATCTCCGGTTCGTTGTCGATGCCGATCACTCTGCCGGGGGCAATGCGCCGGGCGAGGTCCACGGTGAGGTTGCCGGGACCGCATCCGACGTCGAGCATCGTCATGCCGGCTTCGAGGCGTTCGGCGAGATAGGCCGCGGAGTTCTCGACCGTTCGCGACAGGTGCGATCTCAGCACGCTCTCGTGATGCCCGTGGGTGTATCCACTCATCGAGTACCTACGACTGGCCGTTGTCGCCGAGCGCGTCGATCCGATCGAGGAGCTCGAGCGCATCCGTCGCCGCGACACCGAGCGCCCCAGGCTCCCGGGCGATCCTGGCCAGCAGCTCCCGCGCCTGTGGCCCATCGAGATCCGGGAGGAGCCGCACAACAGGCGCCGTGGCCCGCCCCGACTCGTAGGCCTCCTCGATGAGGCCGATCGACCTTTCCCCGGCTTTGACGAGGGACATCCCGGCGAGCATCCGTTCCTGCTCGTCTGCGCCCGACATGGCTTCGAGCAGGGTGGAGCCGGCGCCGGACGAACCGACGGTGCGCCAGACGAGGCCGGCACGAATCACGTTGACGGAGCGGCCGATCTTCACGGTTCCAGCCTACGAGCTACAGCCTGCGCCATAGGTCGTGTTCGTCCCAGTAGCCCGACTCGTGTGTCGACGAGTGGTCGAACCAGCCGTGGATGTGTTCGTCGATGTCGAACTCGCTCGTGCGGAAGCGCTGGCCTCCCCGGTCGAGCATGACCACAAGATCAAGCCGAACCCGAACATCGATGATCTTGTGAACCTTCGAGAAGTCGGGGAACCATCGCCTGTGCACCGGCCACCCCATGAGAACGAGTCGATCGAACTCAACGCCTCTCTTCGTCGCGAGGTTGGCGACGGTGCCCCCATGGCTGTGGGCGAAGAAATCGGGGATTCTGAGGCCCTGGTCGCCGATCCACTGTTTGAGAAGCAGCGCGTCGGCTCGCCTGGCGGCGTCGGAGTAGGCGCCGGTCCAAGTGAAGCTCTCGTCGTGGACGTCGAGGTCGGGCCGGTTGGCAGCGAGCGCCTCGTAGAAGTCCCCGCCCGGCTGGTACCAGTCGGAGCCGGCGGCGAACGTGCCGTGTGTGACGACGGCGGTGGACGATTCGCGATCCCGTTTCCTCGAGAGCGGCTGCGGGACGACCCGGCTCTGCACGTGCGTGTCCTTTGGGTCGATCTTGGCGAGGGCGGTTTGCGCAAGGCGCGCCACGAGCCGGTCCTCCGACTCCGCTTCGGTCTCCAGCGTGTGGCGAATCCGCTTGCGGAGACGGGTCGTCTCCCTGGCTCCCGCGGAAGCGGAGACTCGGACGAGCGGATGTGGGCTGTACATGGCGGCTTCGAAGAGCGCCGCCGCTCCTTCCACGGACGGCCGCTCGTACAGGTCGTGGACCGTTCGAAGCATCTCGTCGCGGAGCCGCGGCTTGCCTTCTGCTTCGAGCTCTCTCGCCGAGACCCCGAGGTACTCCGTCGCTTCGTCGACACGCAACCGGCGAGTCCTTCGCAACGCTCCGAGCTCAGGGACGGCAAACCCGGCCTCATCCGCGTCTTGTCTCCACAGCTCCCGGTCGCCGACCCCGAGCACGCCCGCTCGGGCGGAGAGGAGCAGTGCCGCCTGCGACGCTGCGGCCGCTTGGGTCGACTCCGAGTCCAGGGAGGGCGTGACGGTGAACGCATCACGCGGGTCGATGGGCTCGAGGCGCTGATACCCCATGAGAAGCTCTCCTCTGATCTCAGATTCTGTGACGGGTGGGCACCTCCAGGTATACACGATTCGGGGTTGCCCCGATCTGCGATGATCGGAGGGCAGAGGTCGAACCGGGAAGAGGCGAGGAGATGACCGATGACCCGGCAGGCCACGCTCCGCTTCTACGCAGAGCTGAAGGACTTCCTTGCAAGGGATCTGCGGTCGGGGACGGTTACGCGCAGCTTCGGCGTGCCGGGAAGCGTCAAGGACATGATCGAAGCCTGCGGCGTTCCACACACCGAGGTCGATCTAATCGTCGTCGACGGCCGCTCCGTCGACTTCTCCTACCTCGTTGACGGCGGGGACACCATCAGCGTCTACCCGGTGTTCGAGTCGTTCGACATCACGCCGATCGTCAGGCTGCGGCCCGAACCGTTGCGCGTGACTCGATTCGTCGCCGACAACCACCTCGGTCGATTGGCGCGATACCTCCGGCTCCTCGGCCTCGACACGCTTCACGACCCCGGCTGGGACGATCCCGACCTCGTGAAGATCTCGACCACGGGCGAACGCATCCTCCTCACGCGCGACGTTGGGCTTCTCAAGCACAGCGCTATCACCCACGGCTCCTACGTCCGGGCGACCGATCCCAAGGTGCAGGTGACGGAGGTCGTTCGCCGGTTCCATCTCTCTGGGCGGCTCGAACCGTTCACGCGGTGCATGGTCTGCAACGGCGCGATGAACCCGGTCGACAAGGACGAGGTCGCCGACCGGCTACCTCCGGAGACACGTCACCACTTCGAGGAGTTCTGGATGTGCGCTTCGTGCGGCAAGGTCTACTGGCGGGGTGCCCACCACGCTGAACTCGAACGCATCGTCGCAGCAGCCCGCCGAGCCGAGTAGCTCAGCGTTCAGTCAGATCGACGCGCAGACGCAGTTCCGGAGAGCCGGTGTCTTCGTTCATGTGCCGATCAACGGTACGGAATCCGTATGCGTCGTAGAAGCGGCGTCCGATGGCGTTGTCCTCGAAGACGCCGAGTTCGAGATAGCGGCGGGATGCAGCGGCGTGGTCCAACAGGGCTCGGCCGATGCCCCGTCCCTGGAATGTCGGAGCAACGAACAACCCCCCAACCTCGTTGCCGAGCATCGACACGAACCCCACGATCCGCCCGTCGACCACGAACACATGCGTCTCGGATACCGGGAGGTACTCCTCGGCGAGCGCCCGTCGCTCAGTGTTGAAGAAGTCCCCGTCGAGGAACGAATGCGCTTCAATCGAAGCCCGGTACCACACGTCGATGACCGCCTCGAGATCATCGTCGATGTAGGGCCGGATCATGCCGTGAGTATCGCGCGCCGAACGACGCGCCCGCGTCCCCGATCGATCTACCCCTCCTGAGAAGCGATCCAGGGCGGTACATACTCCTTCTTGAGATCGGCCTCGAGGACGGGCTGAACGAATCTCGGGCCTGCGCTCGCGTTGCCCGCACCTGCATAGAGAGTCTGCGCAACATCCGGGTAGTTCTCCACGAGCCAGTCGACAAACTGGAGCTCGATATTCCACCAGCCCGCCTTTTCGTGATTGACCATGGCGAAAGCGGGTTCGCCATCTTCGAGCCGAATGCTGTAGATCACCTTCTCCCGTTCCGGGTAGTACGGCTCGTATTCCGATGACCGGAACCACTCGCAGCGTGTGACGCCGCCGGTCGGTGTCTTGCACTCGCCCAACTCGAATGTCGAATCCAGGGCGATGCTGTTCTCGAACCACGGGCGGAGACCCTCGCGACTGAAGAATGCGCTTTGGAATGTCATGCCTTCTGGGAATCTGGCCATC
>JBDLHX010000109.1:0-7451 GCA_039715165.1 Actinomycetota bacterium | reverse complement strand
TCAGACGGAGACCTCGAGCTCCTTCGCCTTCGCCTTGACGTCCTCGGCGCCGCCGGTCATGTAGAAGGCCTGCTCCGGGTACTGGTCCATCTCACCGTCGATGATCGCCTTGAACGACGCGATCGTCTCGTCCATCGGGGTGTAGATGCCGGCCTGGCCGGTGAACTGCTCCGCAACGAACATCGGCTGCGACAGGAACCGCTGAATCCGCCGGGCCCGGGCGACGATGAGCTTGTCCTCCTCGGACAGCTCGTCGATGCCGAGAATGGCGATGATGTCCTGCAAGTCCTTGTAGCGCTGGAGGATCTGTTGCACCTCGGTCGCCACCGTGTAGTGCTCCTCCCCCACGATCTGCGGATCGAGGGCACGGCTCGTCGAGTCGAGCGGATCGACCGCCGGGTAGATACCGAGCGCGGTCAACGGACGAGACAACACCGTCGTCGCGTCGAGGTGGGCAAACGCCGTGTGCGGCGCCGGGTCGGTGATGTCGTCCGCAGGCACATAGATCGCCTGAAGCGACGTGATCGACCGGCCCTTCAGCGACGTGATGCGCTCCTGGAGGAGGCCCATCTCGCCGGCGAGCGTCGGCTGGTAGCCCACCGCGGACGGCATACGGCCGAGGAGCGTCGACACCTCGGAGCCCGCCTGGGTGAAACGGAAGATGTTGTCGATGAACAGCAGCACGTCCTGGCGCTGCACATCGCGGAAGTACTCCGCCATCGTGAGCGCAGAGAGCGCCACACGAAGACGCACACCGGGCGGCTCGTCCATCTGGCCGAACGTGAGCGCCGCCTTGTCGATGACGCCCGACTCGGACATCTCCAAGAAGAGGTCGTTGCCCTCACGGGTCCGCTCGCCGACACCGGCGAACACCGAAACGCCGCCGTGCTGGGTGGCGACACGGTTGATCATCTCCTGGATGAGCACCGTCTTGCCGACACCGGCACCGCCGAACAGGCCGATCTTGCCGCCCTCGAGATACGGGCCGAGGAGGTCGATGACCTTGATCCCCGTCTCGAAGATCTTCTTCTGCGGCTCAACGTCGTCGAACGCAGGCGGCTCACGGTGGATCGGCCACCAGTCGCCGGTGAACTCGAGATCGGGAGCGTCGAGCGCGTCGCCCCAGGCGTTGAAGATGTGCCCGAGGGTCTGGTCGCCGACCGGGACCGAGATCGGCTTGCCGGTATTGCGCACCTCGGCGCCGCGCACGAGGCCGTCGGTCGGGGCCATCGCCACCGCACGAATCTGGTTCCCGCCGAGCTGCTGGGCGACCTCGCACTTGATCGTCCTCGTGTCACCACCGATCGACAGGTCGACCTCGAGGGCGAAGTTGATCTCCGGCAGTCCGTCGCGCGGGAACTCGACGTCCACCACGGGCCCGGCCACTTTGACAACCCGCCCGGAGGGAAGTGTGCTCTCGCTCATTGGTGCTCCATCCTTGTGTTCTCAGTCCTCGGCGAGCGCCGCGGCGCCGCCCACGATCTCGGAAATCTCGGTCGTGATCTCCGCCTGCCGGGCCTGGTTCGCCCCGCGGGTCAGGATTCTCACGAGCTCATCTGCGTTCTCGGTCGCCGCCTTCATCGCCCTGCGCCGCGCCGCATGCTCCGACGCCGACGCGTCGAGGAGGACCCCGAAGACGGTGCCTTCGAGGTAGCGGGGCAGGAGGCGGTTGAGGATGTCCTCCGGCGACGGTTCGAACGCGTACCCGATCGGGCCCGTCGGCTCGTCCCCTGCGCTCTCAGGCGCCTCAATTGGCAGCAGGACGCGGTGGATCGGCGTCTGAGTGAGCGCCGAGATGTACTTCGTCGTGAACACCTCGACGGAGTCGACGCTGCCCTCTGCGTAGTCGTTCAACAGCACGTTGGCGACCATCCGGGCATCCGCGTACACCGGCAGGTCGGTGACGTTGAGCCAGGCATGTTCGATCTCTACCTTGCGGTAGGAGAAGTACGACTGGGCTTTCCTCCCGACGACGTAGAGGTTGACCCGGCGGCCGTTGTGGAGGTGGGCGCGGATCTGTCGCTCGCCGAGACGGATCACGGCGTGGTTGTAGCCGCCGGCGAGGCCCCGGTCCGACGACACGACGACGACGCCGGCCGTGTTGATGTCACGCTTCTCGAGCAGCGGATGCGACGTGCCACCGGCTGCGGCGACGTTGCGGATCACCTCGTCGAGCTTCTGCGCATAGGGACGGGCGGCGCCGAGGCGCAGCTGTGCCTTGCCGATCCGCGCAGTAGATATGAGCTCCATCGCGCGCGTGATCTTCATCGTCGATTCGACGCTGCGGATCCTCCTACGGATCTGGCGAAGCTCGGCGGATGCCATTGCGGGCTACGCCTCCCCGACCGGGCGGCTGTGCTGGCCCTCTCGCATCGCCTTGGCCGCCTCTTCCTCCGAGAGGCGGGCTGCCCGCTCCTCGGCATCGGTGTGACCGTCGGACTCCCACGACGAAACGAACGACTCGATCGCAGAGCGCATCGCATCCTCGTCCATCGCTCCCGAGTCAGCGATCTGCTCGAGGAGGTGGCCGTGGCGGGTACGCACGTACTCGCGCAGGCCGGCTTCGAACCTGTGGACCTCGGAAACGTCGACGCCGTCCATGAATCCCTCGGTCACGGCGAAGATCGCGACGATCTGATCGGCGACCGGGAGCGGATCGAACTGGCCCTGCTTGAGGACCTCGACAACTCGGCGACCCCGCTCGAGCTGCGCAAGCGACGTGGCGTCGAGCTCGGACCCGAACTCGGCGAACGCCTCGAGCTCACGGAACTGGGCAAGGTTGAGGCGCAGCGGACCGGCGATCTTCTTCATCGCCTTCACCTGCGCCGCGCCTCCGACTCTTGACACAGAGATACCGGCGTTAATCGCCGGACGGATGCCGGAGAAGAACAGGTCGGTCTCCAGGAAGATCTGTCCGTCGGTGATCGAGATCACGTTCGTTGGGATGTACGCGGAGACGTCGTTCGCCTTCGTCTCGATGATCGGCAGCGCCGTCAGCGAGCCCGCGCCGAACTCGTCCGAGAGCTTCGCGGCACGCTCGAGGAGGCGGCTGTGCAGGTAGAAGACATCACCCGGGTAGGCCTCGCGGCCGGGCGGGCGGCGCAGCAGAAGCGACAGCTCCCGGTACGCAACGGCCTGCTTCGACAGGTCGTCGAAGACGACGAGGGCGTGCTCGCCGTTGTACATCCAGTGCTGGCCGATCGCCGAGCCGGCGTACGGCGCATACATCTGGAGCGCAGCAGCATCGGCAGCAGAGGCGTTGACGACGACGGTGTACTCCATCGCCCCGCCCCGCTCGAGCGTATCGACGACCTCGGCGACGGTCGAGTTCTTCTGGCCGATCGCGACGTAGATGCACTTCACGCCGAGACCCTTCTGGTTCAGGATCGTGTCGACGACAACGGCGGTCTTGCCGGTCTGGCGGTCACCGATGATGAGCTGGCGCTGGCCGCGGCCGATCGGCGTCATCGAGTCGATGGCCTTGATGCCGGTCTGGAGCGGTTGGCTCACCGGCTGGCGCTCGACGACTGATGGGGCCTGTGTCTCGAGGAGACGGGTCTCGGTGGCATTGATCGGGCCCTTGCCGTCGATCGGATTGCCGAGCGAGTCGACGACCCGGCCGAGCATCGCATCACCGACCGGGACGGAGAGCACCCGCCCGGTTGAACGAACCTCGTCACCCTCTTCGACGTGCGACGAATCGCCCATGAGCACGGCGCCGATCGAGTCGGCGTCGAGGTTGAGGGCGACGCCGGTGAGACCGCCGGGGAACTCGAGGAGCTCGGACGCCATCGCCCCGGGGAGGCCGGCGACGCGCGCGACGCCGTCACCGATCGAGGTGACGTAGCCGATCGTCTCGGCCTCCACGGAGGGCGACCAGCCCTCGAGGTTCTTGCGGAGTGTGGAGGTGACCTCCGCTGGATCCAGTGTCAGTTCAGCCATCTGCCTATCCCCATTGCTCTCGTACGTCGTCGAGGCGGCTCTTCACCGAGCCGTCGAACACTGTGTCTCCGATCTTGGCGACCAGTCCCCCCATGAGGGACGAGTCGGTCACGACCTTCGCCTGCACACGCTT
This sequence comes from Actinomycetota bacterium, assembly GCA_039715165.1. Taxonomy (GTDB): domain Bacteria; phylum Actinomycetota; class Acidimicrobiia; order Spongiisociales; family UBA5794; genus JAHEEL01. Next base: position 3,376 of record JBDLHX010000109.1, on the reverse strand, counting down.
CCCCGTCGCCTTCGAAAGGGCGGCTTCGAGGCGGGCCACCTGATCGGCATCGAGCGCAACGGCGCTCTGGACCTCGGCAACGACGCTGCCTTCTTCCTCGGCAACGAGCTCGGCGAGGCGCGACGCGATCTCATCGAGGTGCTTCGCCTGACCGGCGGCGACGAGGAAGTTGACCGACGCCACGACGACGCCGTCGACGCGAACGCCGAGGAGGTCCGAGACGATCCCCTGTTTGCGGTCGACCGGGATCTGCGGATCGGTGAGGGTGTCCCGCAGCTCCTGGTTCCCCGTGATCGTCTTCGCCACCGAGTAGAACGTCTCGACGAATACCTCGGCATCGCCCTCTGCGCGGGCAACGTCGATGAGCGCCGACGCGTACCCGTTGACGCGTTCCGGCTGTGCAGTGGTGTCCATCACCTAGTGCACTCCTCCGAGATCATCGATGTAGCGGTCGATGAGCTCGCGCTGAGCCTCGTCGTCGAGGCTCGTTCCGACGACCTTCTCTGCGACTCCGATCGACAGATCGGCGACCTGACGGCGCAGTTCACCGGCGACGCGGTCGCGCTCACCTGCGATCTCGTCCTGGGCGCGATCTTTGATCTGGTCGGCTTCGGTCTCGGCGCGGGCGACGATGTCGGCTTTCACCTGGTCACCGGCGGTCCGTGCCTCTTCGACGATCTGCTCGGCTTCGGTCTTCGCCCCGGAGAGTTGGTCGCGGTAGTCCGTGAGCAGGCTCTCGGCCTCGACCTTCGCAGCCTCGGCAGATTCGAACTCGGAACGGATCGCGGCTTGGCGCGCCTCGAGCGTCTTGTTCAGGGCAGGCACCGCCCACTTCCACACGAAGAAGAAGATGATGGCGAACGCGAGGATCCCCGCGACCAACTCATCGGTGTGAGGCAGCAGCAGTTGGATGCCGCTGACCTCTTCCTCGGGCTCGTGGGAGATTTGCTCCGTCTCCTGGAACAGGAAGAGCGCCTGTGTCAGTAGTGACAACATGTCAGGGCCCTCCTAGGCGATGAAGAACAGCACGAAGCCGATCAGCGCGAGTGCCTCAGTGAAAGCGATTCCCAGGAACATCGTGGTCCTCACCATGCCGGCGGCTTCCGGCTGACGGGCCATAGCGGAGATGGCGTTCCCCACCACGATGCCGATGCCGATGCCGGGGCCGATTGCGCCGAGGCCGTAGCCCACGAGGGCAATCGCGCTCTTGATCTCTTCCATTGTTTGCCTTTCCTCCTACTCAGTGCTCAGGGTGCACAGACGATTGGACATAAACCGCGGACAGAAGCGTGATGATGTAGGCCTGCAGGATCGCGACGACGATCTCGAAGACGAAGATGCCGAGGCCGAAGACGAACCAGGGAATGCCGATGACCGACCGGATCCCGATCTCACCGACGCTCGAAAGGAACACCCATCCCGAGACGAGCAGCAGCGTCAGCATGAGGTGACCGGCGACCATGTTGGCGAAGAGTCGGACTGCGAGAGTGAGCGGCCGCAGCAGGAACGTCGACACGAACTCGATGAGGCCGACGAGGGGGCGCAGGGCGATTGGGACGGTCTTCGGCCAGATGAGCGGCCCGATGTAGCCGAGGCCGTTCTTCTTGAAGCCGACGAACACGAAGATCACCCACGTCAGCAACGACAGGAACAGCGGGAGCGCCATGCGTGACGTGATCGGGAAGTTGATGAACGGCGTTATCTCGAAGAGGTTCCCGACGAGGACGAACATGAACAGCGACAGGAGCCACGGGTAGTACTTGATGCCCTCCGGACCGATGATGCCGATGGCGATCTCGTCGCGAACGAACTGGACGAGCGACTCGATCGTGACGCCGAACTTCGATGGGACCATGCGCTTGCCGCGCAAGCCGAAGAAGAGCAGTCCGATCACGATGAACATCGCCAGGAAGATGAGGATCACGGTGCGCGTGAAGTGCAGCGGACCGATCGTGAAGAGCGAATCGGTGAACTCGAACAATTCGATGACGTTGTCCGGCCGACAGATGATGTCGTTCGCGGGGTCGCAGCCTCCGCTGGCCAGGATCAGTTGCTCCACTCCAAGTCCCTTTCCGCGCCGTTGACGATCGCCGCCGCCTCCCAGGTCAGCAACACCAGGTAGCTCGCCACTACCGAGATGCCCAGTGCCATCCGATCGAGGTCGGTGACGTTGGCAATGATCAACATCGACACCGTGATGAGGCCCAGCCGGATGAAGAATCCGAACAGGGCGGCGGCATGATACATCTGCAGGGATACACGTGCCGCCCAGGCAAGGATGTATCCACCGAGAACGAAGTTGATGACGACGATGGCGGTTCCGATGAGCGCCGCGATCACACCGGGCCAGCCTTGGAGCACGCCGAAGATGAGTGCAAGGACGGGGGCGACGTAGAGGGCGCGTTTCGCAATGTGCTTGCCGATGAGGGCCTCGATGGGCCGCTCGTCGGGAGCGGGGCGGAAACGTACGGCGGGGTCGACATCAGACGCCATGGCTTCTCCCCTTGGCCTCGTCTTCGAGAACGGCCGAGTACTGCCACATGCGATAGACGCCGACGGCGATTCCGATCAGGGACCAGATGATGGTCATGACGGGCCGCCAGCCGGTGAGCCAGTCAAGGCCGAGGCCGATGAGAAGCCCCGCGACGATGTAGGTGAAGAGATCAGAACCTTGAGAGAACCCGCCGGTAATGGCCTCTTTCGGCGGGATGCCCCGGCGCTTCGCCCCGTCCATATGCTGGTCTCTCCCAGGTCCCGCTTGCCGTTCGCGAGGGTACAGGGAGCACCGTCGAAACATCAACCGCCTAGGGCCATGCGCCTCTGGTGGCGTCAGCTTCAGCGCTTGACCCCCTCCGTCAGCTCCTTCGTCGCTGACACCTCCCCCTGAAGGGGAGGAAGAGAATCCTGAGGGGAGAAAGATCGGGAGTCTTGACCAGCGTCCTCCACCTCTGCACTGTGGTCGCATGCCACGGTTTCCACGTCATCCGTTTGCCGAGCGCAGCGCGAAAGAGCTCCGCACGAAGCTCACCGAGGCCGAAGCGCTGCTCTGGTACCACATACGGCACGACATCCCCGCCAAGTTCCGTCGACAGGAACCCATCGGCCGATACGTCGTCGACTTCGTCTGCTACCGGCACCGACTCATCGTCGAGCTCGACGGCGGACAGCATCTCGACTCTGAGCACGACCGCGTACGCGACGCATGGCTGCGATCGCAGGGCTTCCGCATCATGCGCTTCTGGAATGACGAGGTTCTCAACGAGACGGACGACGTCCTCGAAGCGATCTACCTCGCCGTCACTGAGTAGTCCGCTTCCTCCCCCTCAGGGGGAGCCTCATCTTCCCTCCCCTCAGGGGAGGGTGGCAGCGACGAAGG
>JBDLHX010000108.1:0-7574 GCA_039715165.1 Actinomycetota bacterium | reverse complement strand
TCCCATCCCCGCGTGATCAGCACGGCGCCGTCTGGAGTGAAGCGGAGACTCTGGACCATGTCGTCGTGCCCTCTCCCCGCCGTCATCACCGACGAGTCCTCCGGCTCGAGGGCGACAGTGCCTGGCTGGAGGCGGTTGAGATAGGGTGCTGTCACAAGCTCGAGATCGACCACCCAGGGATCAGCCTCGGTCCCGGCTCCCGAGACCGTCACGTCCTCCACTGCGGAGAGCGTCTCGATCGCTTCCTCAATCTGGTTCGGCGGCGCATCTACGGGAATCGACTCCGTCTCCTCCTCACCGAATGCGAGGCTGAACATCCCCGACTCGGCATCGGTCCGGACCGTCTGAATATCGTTGGTCGTCACGACTTCGTTGCCGTTCTCGATATCCCAGATGGCGACGGTTCCATCCGAGCGTCCCGTCGCGATCAACGACCCGTCCGGGCTGATACCGACCGCGAACTCCGTCAGCTCGCCGCCGTACAGATCGCCTGCTATCGGAAGCGTCTGAACCTCTTCTCCCGAGCCTGTGTCCACAACGGTGACGGGTCCTGCGTATGGGTGTGTCACGAGCCGCTCGCCGGTTGCGTCGATGCCGACACGCATCCAACCGGGCGTCCTGAATCGAACACGCGAGGCGACGACCGCTTCGTGTAGGGCCTCGACAGCTTCTTTGAGCGGACCTCCCCCAGCGTCGGCCTTCGCGGCTTCTAGGGCCAGGAGGATTGCCCGCTCGGGGTCGTCTCCAATCGCCAGGCGAGCCTTCGCTGCAAGTTCTTGCCCGCGGGCAATCGCCTCACTTGTTGCGGCTTCTTCGGCGCTGGTCTTGGCGAGACCTGCCTGTCGATCCGCCTCTTCGGCTGCGGTATCTGCCCGGGCCGCTTCTCCGATCGCGATCCGCTCGTTCTGCTGGGAGACCGCGCTCGCGTCCTCTGCTCGGCGCTGATTCGCGAGTGCCGCGACCGCGAGGATGGCGGCGATCGCGGCGGCGGCAGCGAATCCGGCAAGGATCGCTTGGCGCCGTCGGCGGCGTGTCCGACGCTCGGCATCGACGTGTCGGCGCGACTGCGTGAGGTATTCCCTCTCATCGTCGGTGAGGGCCAGATCTGTCTCGGCAGCGAACGCCTCGTAGTGATCGAGACGGCCGAACGTCAACACGTAGGCATCGGCTCGTTCGTTGTCCTCCCACTCCGAGATGGCAGTCGCCAAGTGCCGGTGCAACACGAGATCGTCACGGCGGTCGTCGATCCACAGCCTGAGGCGATCCCAGCGCGACAGGAGCGCCTCGTGAGCTACCTCGATCGTCGGCGCTCGCGTGTTGGGATCCCGATCGAACGTCAGCAGCCGGTGTGAGCCGTAATCGTGGAGAACCCGCTCGAGAACCCCGGCTTCGATGCCGAGCGCGGCGAGTTCGGCAGCATGGATGCGCCGCCGCGTGTCGACTGCCCCCTCCTCCACTGCGACGAGCCGGAGGAAGACCTGTCGGATCGCCGCCTTCGCGGCTTCATCCGAGCGCGTGTAGAGGTCCTCGGCTCGCCATCCGAGCGCACCAAGAACCCCACCCGTCCGGTGATAGGCCTCGCCGGTCAGCACGCCGCCGCTGCGGTGCTCGAAGAGCTCGGTGAGGGCGTACTCCATGAGCGGCAGGCTGCCGGGCTGCCCGGCCACATCGGTCGCGACCGTCTCCGGCAGACCCGGCTCCACAGAGACGCCCACCCTCCCCGCCGGGCCGGTCACCGTCTCGGCAAGCGCCTCACCGTCGGGCATCGTCACCGACACGAGCCCGGCCCGCAGCAGGTCACCGAATGCCGCGTACTCGAGTGGCCGGTCGTAGAAGTCGGCGCGCATCGTCAGCACGACTCGAACTCGATTGAGCGGATCGACCGCGAGCGAGGCCAACAGATCGAGGAACCTGCGTCGCACCTCTTCATCGATAGTGAGCGTGAACAGCTCCTCGAACTGGTCGACGATCAACAGCACCTCTGCCCCGTCGGGCAGCAGACCGTCGGCTACATCCCTCCAGCCATCGCCGGAGCTGGTGAGCGCTTCGGTCAGGCCCTCGGGCCGGGCAACGGCGACACTCATCAGGGCAGCTTCCAACTCGCTGAACGGTCGCGAACCGGGATACATGTCGGTGACGAGCCAGTTGTCCGAGCCGGGCAGTGCGCCGTCACGAACCCTCGGGATGAGTCCGGCGCGGACGAGGCTCGACTTGCCGCATCCCGACGGGCCGACCACTCCGATGAGTCGTCGCCGCCCGAGTGCCTCGACGAGCTCGCCGGACAGTGCCCTCCGACCAAAGAAGTCTCCGGCATCGGTCTCCTGGAATGCCTGCAGGCCCTTGAACGGATTCCGCGCATCGACGTCCGTGAAGACCGGTTCGTCACCGCCGAGAGCGGCAGTGAGTTCCCCGACGAATTCGTCGACCCGCCCGTATCGCTCCTCGACCGTCGTTGCTGTGGCACGTGCCACGACGGCATCGACCTCGACCGGCATTCCTTCGCTCAGGCTCGATACCGGCTGCAGCCCCTCATCCATCACCGGCGATACGCCGGTCAGTGCCGCGTGGGTGAGGACTCCGAGGGAGAAGACATCCGAAGCAGCCGACACCTCTCCCCCGGTGTGCACCTCCGGAGGGAGGTAGCCGGGGGACGACGACCCGCTCGCAACGACGTCTCCCAGAAGCGACGCCACGCCGAAGTCGGCCAGATACGGGTTCCCCTCCTCGTCGAGGAGCACGTTCTCAGGAGTGACGTCCCGATGCACGACCCCTCGTCGATGCGCATACCCGAGGGCATCACCGATGCGCTCGACGAGGCTCGCCACAATCGCAGGGTCGACCGGGCCCTCCTCGAGCATGCTCGCCAGGTTCCCTCCCTGGAGATAGGGCATCACGAGGTAGGCGCCATCCGGGTCGCGCCAGAAGTCGAACAACGACACGATGTGGGGATGCTCGAGCGATGCCACCAACTGCGCCTCGGCTTCGAAGCGCCGGATGAATCCCGCATCGTTCGCGAACTCGGTCCGGATCGTCTTGATCGCCACCTCGCGCCCCACCCCGGACTGAGCGGCCCGGTAGACGACGCCGTGCGCCCCCTCGCCGACCCGCCCGTGCAACACATAGCCCCGCAACCGATCCTCGGCGAGTCCCCCACCGCCGGACAGCGACGGGTCCTGCAGCAGGATTCGCTCCTCGAGATTCTGCAGTTCGACGGACGGGTCGATCCCCAGCCCCTCGCCGAGTTCACGTCGCAAGTCTTGGTAGGTGGCCAACGCGTCGGCCTGACGGCCGGCCCGGTACAGAGCGAGCATCAGGGCGCTGTACAACCGTTCACGACGGGGATGCTCGGCGATGAGCGCCTGCAGATCACTCACCATCTCCCGGTCGCGACCGATCCGCAGCAGCGCGTCGAACCGATCCTCGATCGCACCGAGGCGAAGCTCCGTCAGCCGGCGAATCTCCGGCTGCGCCCACTCCTCGTACTCGAACTCGCCGAGAACGGGACCACGCCACAGGCCCAGCGCCTCGTCCAGCAGGCGGAGCGCTTCTTCGGGAGTTGAGCGGAGGCTTGCTCGGGCCTCGCCCACGAGACTCTCGAAACGAATCGCATCCACGGCCTCAGGCTCTACGACGAGCACATAACCCGGCGCTCTGGTAGCGAGCACGCTCGACGCGTCGCCATCCCGACCGGGCTCCAACGCGTCACGCAGCTTTGAGACCTGGAACCGGAGCTTGTTCACACCGCCGTCGGACGAGCCGTCACCCCACACGAGGTCCAGGAGGCGATCTGAGGAAACGACTTCATTGACGTGGAGAAGCAGCACCGCAAGCAACGCGCGCTGCTTCGGCGCATCCACCCGCACCGGCCCACCGGCCGACACCACTTCCAACGGACCCAGGATGCCGAATTCCACGACGGCCTCCCCCTCCGCACGCCAATAGTCCCATGATGAGCAGGATCTGCATAGGGGGAATACGCGTACAGGGCGTCACGATCCCTGGGTATGTTGAAGAGAGACATGGACGATCGCTACGAAATCCTCCCGCACACCGCCGACATCGGCGTCCTGGCACGCGGCGACACGCTCTCCGACGTGATTGCCAACACCGCGTACGGCATGTTCGATCTCATGTACGACCTCTCCGTCGTCGAGCCGGAGACGACCGTGGTCGTCGAAGCCGCGGCTGAAACCCCTCCCGAACTCCTCGTCGACGCCCTCAGCGAATTGCTCGCCTCCAGCGAGACCGAGAACCTCGCCTTCGTCGACTTCAAGGTCGAGATCGACGATCTCCGGGCAGTCATCACAGCGACGGGCGGTCCTGCCGCCGTCGTCGAACTGGTCGGCCCTCCCGTGAAGGCTGTCACCTACCACGACCTCCGCTGCGAATGGACGGGTAGCCGCTGGGAGAGTCGCGTCATCTTCGACGTCTGAGGACAGATTCTCCACCGCTCTGGCTCTGGACGCGCCACGATTGGGGCATGGAGCTACACCGAAGCGGCGAGCACCGCTGGGAGATCCCCCGCACCGGCGACATGCGCGTCCCGGGAGTTGTCTTCGCCGGCGAAAGCCTGATGGTCAAAGCCCGCGAGGACAAGGCCGTCGACCAGGTCGCGAACGTGGCACATCTCCCGGGCATCGTCGAAGCGTCGTTCGCCATGCCCGACATCCACTGGGGCTACGGCTTCCCGATCGGCGGAGTTGCAGCGACCGACGTCGACCGAGGCGGAGTGGTCTCCCCCGGCGGCGTCGGCTTCGACATCTGCTGCGGCGTCCGCCTCCTGTCCAGTGATCTCACGCCGGCCGACTTCGCTCGCTACGAGGACCGCATCATGGGGGAGCTCGATGCCCGCATACCGAGAGGGACCGGGAAGGGCGGGATCGCGACGAGACCGTTGCTCGACGCCATCCTGGAACGGGGAGCACGGGCGGCGTTCGATGCCGGCTACGGAGTCGATGCGGATCTCGAGCGCTGCGAAGAGCGAGGAACGTCTGCCGGGGCGGAACCCGACCTGGTTTCCGATACGGCGAAGCGACGCGGCGGGGGCCAACTCGGTTCGCTCGGTGCAGGGAACCACTTCCTCGAGATCCAAGTCGTCGACGAGATCCTCGACCCGGTAGCTGCGGAGACGTACGGGCTGCGGCTGGGAACGCTCACCGTCATGATCCACTGTGGCAGCCGCGGCCTCGGGCACCAGACCTGTCAGGACCAGCTCAAATTGATGGGTCCAGCGATGAACCGACACGGCATCACCGTCCCGGATCGGCAACTTGCCTGCGTACCGGTCAACTCCCCCGAAGGCCGGGCCTACCTTGGAGCCATGGCGGCCGCAGCGAACTTCGCGTGGGCGAATCGTCACATCCTCGCCCACGAGACCCGTCGAGCCTTCTCATCAGCAATGGGATCGGATGCAGGCGAGCTCAACCTCGTGTTCGACGTCGCCCACAACCTCGCGAAACTCGAGACGCACACCGTCGATGGTGAGGCCCGACTCCTCTGTGTGCATCGCAAAGGAGCGACCCGGGCGTTCGGCCCCGGCCACCCCGACCTCCCGGATGACCTCCGAGCCGTCGGCCAGCCGGTTCTCGTCCCCGGCAGCATGGGGACCGCATCGTGGGTGCTGCGCGGCGTTGAGGACAACCCGGCCTTCGACTCGGCGGCGCATGGCGCGGGCCGCTTGATGAGTCGCAGCAAGGCGAAGAAGATGGCGACGGGCCAAGAGGTCCGCCGCGACCTCCAGCGCGACGGCATCGCCGTCCGACCGGGCTCGACACGCCTTCTCGCTGAGGAGGCGCCGTACTCCTACAAGGACGTCGACGAGGTTGTACGTGTCACCGAGGCCGCCGGACTCGCTGCACGGGTCGCCCGGCTCCGCCCGATCGGGGTCGTCAAGGGGTGAGCCGGCCGTTGTGCGCACGATCGCCCCGCATCGTGTGATGCGAGGCGATCGGTTGCCGTCCTGATCGATCAGGGTGCGGGCCACTCGATGACCGCGTGACCGGCAATGGGTTCGACACTCGGGCCAAGCTCCCCGTTGGGGAAGACGAAGAGCTGCAAGCCGGGATTCCAGGAATCCTCCCCGCCGGCCATGAGAACAATGATCGTCCCGTCGGCAGCGACTTCGAGGTCAAACGAGCCCTGGTAGAGGAACTGCCAGGGCGCATCGGTCGCAGCGATCGTCGTCCGCTCCGTCGACGTGCAGGCCGAGTCGAGACACCGTGCGACCACGTAGTTGGCACCCAGCGCCTCGGGCTCCTCTGCACCTTGGTCGAGACCTTCTTCAGCGATTCGTTGTTCTTCCGCGATGTAGGCCGCGTACTCGTCCGGCTCATAGACCACCTCGGTGTACACGGAAATCGGTCGCATCTCAGAATCGACCTCTCCAAAGACCCTCGGGTCGTCATCGACAATCTCGATGCTCACCGAAGGCGAGCCGAACAGATCGATGATCGTGGCGATCTTGACCTGACTCTCCTGCTCAGTCATCCCGATCTCTTCGGGATGGAACGGCCCGGTGGGCTCGCCGGTCGAGTACACCAAACGGGCTGAGTCCCCATCGATCAGGATCTCAGGGAACCCGTCGTGGAATGTCGCACTGTCAAACTCGACCTCCACGTAGTTCCCGCACGCCGGATCGTTGCAGACCAGCAGATTCGCACTCGCTGGGAATGCCCCGTGATAGGTGACGAAGACCGGGTTGCCGTCATCATCGAACGCCGACGGAAGCGGCATGTACGGAACGGGTTCCGTGGCCTCTCCGATCGAATGGACAGGCCAGTTGCCCAGTACAGGCAGCCGCTCGAGGACACCATCGTGGAGCCATCCGACTTCACCGAGACCGCCTTCCGCACTGATGCCGGCATAGATGTCACCGTTCGGGGCGACGACGAACGTTCCCTGGGCGACGGCGAGCGTGCTGGGACCCGGTTCGGGCTCGATCGTCTCGATCTTGAACGCGTCACATGCCACATCGGCACACCGGAACAGGCGGGCCGTGCCCGGATACTCATCTCCGGTCCGAGTGGTCGAAAGCACCATTGGGAGCCCACCGGCGCCTAGCGCGAGCCTCGCGTTGTACTCGGGCTCTTCGCTTAGAACGCGGACACCCGGCTCAACAGTCGGCTGTTCGGGCACGACAGCGGCAGGTTCATCGGCGATCGTGGTCGCCGGTGGAATGGCCGTCGTCGCCACGGATTCGGCGGGATCGACAAGTGGCACTTCACTCCCGCGAAGCACGACAGCGCCGATGCCGAACAGGGCGATGACCAGAACGAACGCCGACACTGCGACGATCGCTGGACGCCAGCTTCTCACCGGCCTGGTTCTCGAGAGGTCTCTTGGTGTTGGGGCTCTCGTCGTCATGGCGAGCCTCCTCTCCTCGAAGTGCGAGCGGGAGAGGGCGAGTTCGTCGACATCGACGTGGTCGATCCCTGGAAGGGGATTCGCGGAGCGCATCTGTTCGAGCGCTTCGTCGTGCCGGGTCACGTCACTTCTCCTCTCGGCAACGGGTCGGAGGTCGTCTTCTGCTCAGGTATGTGTCCGGTTCGCTTGAGTTCGCTCGCAAGACGCTTCGA
>JBDLHX010000107.1:0-7679 GCA_039715165.1 Actinomycetota bacterium | reverse complement strand
CTCCTCACGGCGTGCGTAGATCGCCATGTGGATCGTGTTGGCGATCAGCGCGACCGCGGCAACACCGAGAGCAATTGCGAGGAGCCAGAACATGACACGGAGACCGTCGCGCAGCGAGATCATCGCGTCGATTGCCTGACCCGCCGACTGGACCTTGAGGAGGCCGGGCATGGCTTGGAGCCTCTGGACGATCGTCCCGTAGTCGTCTGGATCGACCGGCTTGATGCGTAGTGACGCCGGAACGATGTCGGGACTGTCCTCGATGACCCGCAACGTCGCGGGCTGATTCGAGAGAAGGACGCGTGCCTCGTCGTATGCCTGTGCCTTGTTGAAGAAGATGACGCTCTCGACCTCGGGCCAGCCCTCCATCTCCGTCTGCATATCCGGAATGGAGGGGAGAGCCTCGTCCTGGACGAAGGCGATGACACGAACGTCTTCTGCCCATTGCAGCGTGTTGATGCGAACAACCTCGCCGAAGACGAGCGTGCCGAATGTCAGGGTGAGGGAGATGAACACGGCGAGGACGGCGCCGAGAACGACAAGGCCGTTCCTCCCGATGTTCGTGAATGCTTCGCGCAGGACGTAGGAGATGCGGGTCATTCCTCGTCCTCCTCGTTCGTGCCGGGAGAATCATCCTCTACCGGCTCATCCTCTACCGGCTCATCCGACACCGGTGCCGCCGTCTCAGCCTCGGTGGAGGCATCGGAATAGGCAGACTCGATCATCACGCCTGTGTCGGTGTCTGCGGCAGTGGATGTCGTGCCTTCGTCCGGCAGCTCCTCCCCCACAGTGGTTCCCGGCGGCATCGCGACGACCTCTGGAACAGCGGTCTCGTAGACGCCCCGGCTCTCGTCTCGGAGAATCCGTCCCCGGTCGAGCTGCACAACACGTCGCCGCATCGCGTCGACGATCGCGTGGTCGTGCGTCGCCATGACGACGGTGGTCCCCGTTCGATTGATACGGTCGAGGATGCGCATGATGCCGACGGAGGTCGCAGGGTCGAGGTTTCCGGTCGGCTCGTCCGCGAGCAGAATGAGGGGTCGGTTCACGAACGCTCGCGCCACCGATACGCGCTGCTGCTCACCACCGGAGAGCCGCCGTGGCTGGCGATCGGCCATCTCGGAGAGTCCGACGAGCTTGAGGACCTGCGGCACCTGGGCGTTGATCGCCGAGCGGGACTTGCCGGTCACCTCCATCGCGAAGGCGACATTCTCGTACACGGTCTTGTTCGGCAGGAGCTTGAAGTCCTGGAAGACGGTCCCGATCGATCGCCGAAGGTGCGGGATCTTCCAGGCCGGCAGGGCCGACGCGTGCTTGCCCGCGATCCAGATATCGCCGTTCGTCGGCATCTCTTCGCGCATCATGAGGCGGATGAGCGTCGACTTCCCCGACCCTGACGGGCCGACGAGGAAGACGAACTCACCCTTGTTGATGTCGAGGTCGACGTCCTTGAGAGCTACGACACCACCGTCGTAGACCTTCGTGACATTTTCGAGACGGAGCATGAATTCCCTACTCGCGGCAGCGCTGTTCGTACCCCACCCGCCAGCGCCCGATCAGAATACCCAGAGGTCTCGTGTACGGGGTGGATTGTGAGCCTCGAACCCTTCTTGGGTAACTATCGGAACCCGGGTTCCGCCAGCTACGCAAGAACGGAGAGGCGTGACCGCGCTACTCAGCTACTTCTCGCCGCCACTGCAGATAGCTGTCGATCAGGGCGTCGAGGTCGCCGTCGAGGACGCCTTGGATGTTCCCAATCTCGTGGCCGGTCCGCAGATCCTTGACCATCTGATACGGCTGGAGCACATAGGAGCGGATCTGCCTCCCCCACCCCGCCTCGGTCTGGTCGCCGCGGATGGCGTCGACCTTCTGCTGCTGCTCGAGCCGGGCCCGCTCGGCGAGCCGGGCGGCGAGTATTTGCATGGCCTTTGCACGGTTCTGGATCTGGGACCGCTCCGCCTGACAGCTGACGACGATTCCCGTCGGGATGTGCGTGAGACGCACCGCCGAGTCGGTCTTGTTGACATGCTGTCCACCTGCACCGGACGCTCGGTAGGTGTCGATGCGCAGATCCTCCGCGCTTATGTCGACTTCTTTGACGTCCACCTCGGGAATCACGTCGACGCCGGCGAAAGCGGTATGACGGCGGGCGTTCGAGTCGAACGGGCTGATGCGCACGAGGCGGTGCACGCCCCGTTCGCTCTCGAAGATGCCGTACGCGTGATCGCCTTTGACGGTCAGCGTCGCCGACTTGATGCCCGCCTCTTCACCGACCTGGTACTCATCCACTTCGAAGGAGAGGTCGGCCCGCTCGAGGTACCTCAGGTACATGCGGAAGAGCATGTCGGCCCAGTCTTGAGCGTCGACGCCACCGGCACCGGCGTGGACGGACACGATCGCTGTCGAGTCGTCGTACGGGCCGAAGAAGAGCGTCTCGCGCTCGAGCCGGCCCAACGTCGTCTCGGTCTCGCGCAGCTCTGCGATGGCGTCGTCGAAACCGGATGCGTCGTTCTCTTCGACGGCGAGCTCGATGAGAACCTCGGCGTCGTCGAGCGCCGACTCGAGACTCCCGACCAGCCCGATCGTTCGCTCGTGTCGTGCGAGCTTCCTCGTCACCTCGAGGGCCCGATCTTGGTCGTCCCACAGGTCCGGCGCCGAGGCCTGCTGCTTCAGCTCGATGAGTTCTTGTTCCTTGCCGGCGACATCGAGGAAACGCCGTGCGTCGTCGAGCCGCGAGCGAAGCTCGCTGAGAAGGGAGCGGAGATCGGTTGGTTCCATGGTGCGGAGAGGGTACCCGGGCTACTGCACTTCTTCTGGTCCGGCATCGTGTCCGGAGAGGTTCTTGAACCAGCGTGCTCCCGACGTCCGTGTGGCCTGGAGCGGAACCCCTGCTTCCATGCGCAGCGCACCCGTTGCAGCGTCGGTGAACTCAGTTCCGCGGTACTGCGGAGCTGCCGGAGCGTCCTCAGCGCTGGCCGCCTTGATCCTCTCTGCCCGCTCGAGTTCGAGGGTGACGAGTTGGCGGTCGATCGCCTCGACTTGCTCATCGGTGATCTCGTGCAGCCCGTATGCGGCCCTCACGGTTCGGGCCATGTCGGCTCGGTAGTCGTGTCCGAACGATCCGAAGTGACCCGGCACGGTGACCATCGCGTTCATGGCGTCGATTGCTATCTGGAAGAACGTCGTCAGCGGCGTGTAGTCCATGTCCTCGGGGACTCCCCGCCCTCGATCCGCGCCGAGCCACCCGGGCTCGCGCACCATCAGGTCGGGTGAGAGGACCGCGATCGGGTCGTTGTCGTGGCTGAGGATTGTCGCGCGCAGCTCATCCCGCTCCTCGGGGGTCAACGCTTCGATCTCCTCCGGGCTATCGAACACACCGACGGAGCCATCGGGAACGAGGGCAGACCTTCCCCCGGCCATCCCATTGCGCGACCACTTCGCGAGACCGGGAAGCCCCACCCACAGCGCCTTGTCGATGCCGTAGTGGTCGAACCCGTCGATGCCCTGGTACATCATGACGTCGGAGCTCGCCCAGGCTCCGAGACTCTCTCCGAACACGAACACCTTGGGCCGCTTGTCCGCCGGGCGCTCGGCGAGGCGCTGCCGAATGCTCCACAGCAGTGCACGGAACTGGTGCCGCCCGAGTGCAACCTTCTGAACCGAGAGGAAGGAAGGGAATCGCCCGTATTGGATGACGCAGGTCGCGATGTCGCCCTTCGACAGAAACTCGGCGCTCTCGATCATCGTCTGGTCGACCCAACCGGTCCCGGTCGGGGAGATGAGCAGGAGATGTGAGCGATCGAACGCACCCGTCCGCTCGAGCTCGGCGACCGCCATCTCGGTCCGCCCCATCGTGTACATGGGCTCGGAGTTGTATCCGACGAAGACACGAATCGGCGTGGCCGTCGCCACCTCACCGAGGACATCCTCGATCATCTCGGGTGAGACCACGTCGGTCACATACCGGCGTCCCTGGAGACCGAGGTCGACAAACGGGGAGAGGCTCTCGTCGCTGCCGGAGACGAGTGGGGACACCGGGGGCATGGCGTAGGCGGGCTCGATCTTCTCGTTGGCGCGGCCGATGTAGCCGACGCCGGCGTTGTACAGGGCCGTCGCACCGCCGGCCCAGATCGCGGCATTCGCAAGGCCACCGATCACGCGCTTCGTGGGACCGGGTCCGAGGTAGCGAACGATCCCGTCGCGTGACGCGAGGTACCCCTTGCCGAGGCCGGCCCCCGCGGCGTGCGCGGCCCATCCGATGCCGATCGCGGCAGGGAGCTCGTTCTTCTGCTCGACCGGCCACCGCTTGATGACGGTCTTGCGCTGCTTCAGATTGCGCCCGGCGAGAGCGATGAGCCCTGCGGCGGCGGCCGCCGAGGACAGCGTCGGGCGGATGACACGATCTCCTCTGTACTTGGCTGCGAGAGCGTCGCTCGCGTCGTAGATCGCACCCGACGCCGAAACCGCTGCCAGCAACCGCCCGGAGCTGCGAAGACCGGTCCTCCACATCGACTCATTGGGACGGGCGGGAATAGCGGCGAGCGCCACCCCGACCCCGGCGACGACTCCACGCCCGGTCAACTTCGTGGCGAGGCCGGCCGACGCCGGCACCACCGCGCTCGTGCCCTTCTCGACCACGGCCGAGATGCTCCGTGCAGCAAGGCCTGCGAGCCCCATCATGACTCCCTGTTGCATCGAAGTCCGGGGCATCAGAGACGGCTCGAATGAGGCGGCCATGGCCATGCCCTCGAGCGGACCACTCGGCGAGGACAGAAGCGGGTTCAGGTAGTCGGCAGTCTGGACGGCGGCGTTCTTGAGCTCCATGTCCCCGAGAGTACCGCGTCAGTCGAGGGGATCGGCCCCCGGCGCGCCGTGGCAGCGCTTGTACTTCTTCCCTGAACCGCACGGGCACGGAGCGTTCCGGCCGACCTTCTCGCCGGAGCGTACGACCTGGCGCTGCTTGATCTGCTGGACCGACTTCGCCGACGATGTGGTCACCTGCGGAGCCGCGGCCTGCTGTTGTTGCACGACGTCGACATGGAACATGTAACGCGTGGAGTCGTGCTTCACGGTGTCGACGAGTTCCTCGAAGTAGGCGAAGGCCTCGCGCTGGTACTCGATGAGGGGATCGCGTTGGCCCATGGCCCGCAGTCCGATGCCGGATCGCAGGTAGTCCATCTCTGCGAGTTGTTCGCGCCACTTGTTGTCGATGACGGAGAGGACGACCGTGCGCTCGAGATGTCTCATGACGTCCGCCCCGAACTGGGCCTCGCGGGTGGCGTATGCGGCGTCGGCGTCTGCGATGTACGCGTCGATGACCTCGTCGACGGTGAGCGTCTCCGGTTCGGCGAACGTGGAGTGCCCTATCGACGGGTCGTAGAGAGCCTTGATGCGAACTTCGAGTTCCGGCCAGTCCCACTCGGATGGATCGACGCCGTCGGTCATCAGCCCGACTTCGGTCTCGATGACCTCAGCGCGCCACCCGGCGAGGAGTTCGTCGGTGTCTTCACCGTTGAGGATCTGGTTGCGCCAGCGGTAGATGATCTCTCGCTGGGTGTTCATCACCTCGTCGTACTTGAGCACGTTCTTGCGAATCTCGAAGTTCTGTGACTCGACCTGATTCTGAGCCCGTTCGATCGCCTTCGTCACCATCTTGTGCTCGATCGGCACGTCCGGCGGGATCTTCAGTCGCTCCATGATCGACGCGACCCGCTCGTTGGCGAAGCGCCGCATCAGATCGTCCTCGAGCGAGAGGTAGAAGCGGGACTCGCCGGGATCGCCCTGGCGACCCGACCGCCCACGCAGCTGGTTGTCGATCCGGCGGGATTCGTGCCGTTCGGTGCCGAGCACGTAGAGGCCACCGACATCGATGACCTCCTGCTTCTGAACTTCGGTCTCGATAGCGAACCGCTCCAACGCGCCCTCGATCGCTTGTTCGTAGCCGGGGTCGTCGGTCGGGATCTCACGCTTGATGAGATCCATGCGGGCAAGATCCTCCGGGTTGCCGCCGAGCATGATGTCGACACCACGCCCGGCCATGTTCGTCGCCACCGTCACCGCACCGAGCTTGCCCGCCTGGGCGATGATGTGTGCCTCACGCTCGTGGTGCTTCGCGTTGAGCACCTCGTGCTTGACACCGCGACGATTCAGCGTCGACGAGAGCCGTTCGGACTTCTCGATCGAGATCGTGCCGACGAGCACAGGCTGGCCCTTCTTGCTGCGCTCTTCGATGTCGTCGGCGAGCGCAGCAAACTTGTGCGCCTCGTCGAGGTAGACGACGTCGGCTTCGTCGAGACGAGCAATCGGCTGGTTCGTCGGGACATCGAGCACCTCGAGGCCGTAGATCTCGTGGAACTCGCCGGCCTCGGTGAGGGCCGTTCCTGTCATCCCCGAGAGCTTCTCGTACATGCGGAAGTAGTTCTGGAGCGTGATCGTTGCGAGGGTCTGGTTCTCCTCCTTGATCTTCACGCCTTCCTTCGCCTCGATGGCCTGATGGAGGCCCTCGGAGTAGCGGCGCCCGTCGAGCACACGACCCGTGAATTCGTCGACGATCATCACCTCGCCGTTGCGGATGAGGTAGTCGACGTCTCGGTGGTAGAGCCCCTTCGCCTTCAGCGCCACGTCGAGGTGGTGGATGAAGTCGACGTGCGCGTGGTCGTACATGTTCTCGACACCGAGGAACTGCTCGACTCGCTCGACGCCCATCTCGGTGACGACGGTTTGCCGCTTCTTCTCGTCGACCTCGTAGTGCTCGTCGCGACGGAGCCGCTCGACGATGCGGGCGAACTCGGTGTACCACTTGCCGGTCTCGCCGACTCGCCCTGAGATGATGAGCGGCGTCCTCGCTTCGTCGATGAGGATCGAGTCGACCTCGTCGACGATCGCGTAGTGGTGCCCACGCTGGACGAGGTCTTCCAGACGCATCGTCATGTTGTCGCGCAGGTAGTCGAAGCCGAACTCATTGTTCGTTCCGTACGTGATGTCGGCCCCATACGCGGGCTTGCGTTCGTGAGGGAGCATCTCCGACTGGATCAGGCCGACGTTGAGCCCGAGGAACCGGTGGATCTGTCCCATCCAGTTTGAATCACGTTTGGCGAGGTAGTCGTTGACGGTGACGATATGGACGCCGCCGCCGGAGAGCGCGTTGAGGTAGGAGGGCATCGTCGATACGAGCGTCTTGCCCTCACCGGTGCGCTGCTCGGAGATCATTCCCCGGTGGAGCGCCCCGGCACCGATGACCTGAACGTCGAAGTGGCGCTGGCCGAGGGTTCTCTTCGCAGCTTCGCGCACGACCGCGAAGGCCTCGTCTTCGAGCGCGTCGAGGGACTCGCCGTTGGCGGCGCGGTTGCGGAACTCGGCGGTCTTGGCGACAAGTTCGTCATCGGTCAATGGCTCGGTCTCTGCTTCGAGCGCGTTGACGCGAACGACGAGTGCTTCGAGCTCTTTGAGGCGCTTGCCCTCGCCGAAGCGAAGGGCCTTGGAGAAGATGGACATGTGACGACGATGATACGGGGAGAGGGCGGTTTGTTGGGTCGCACACTGCGAATCCAGCGATGCCACGCCACCCAGCAGTCAGAGTTGGGTGGGTGCCGCCACACCAGAGCCCATCCGACGTCACTCTGCAGACGGATCCATTGACGCCGAGGGAGTCTCCAGCTCTCACCGAAAGGCCGTACATA
>JBDLHX010000106.1:0-7838 GCA_039715165.1 Actinomycetota bacterium | reverse complement strand
CATCAGAAGATGCCGATGCCGCCGAGGAACATGCCCACGACGATCAAGATCCCTCCGTAGAGCCACTGCTTGCGATACAACGCAAACGCTCCGGCAACGATCAGAACGATGCCAATGATCCAGAGCAGGGTTCCCACTCGTACCTCCCTCAATCAGATGCATCCTCCCTGATGCATTCCCGGCGAGACTAACGAACGGAGACCGTGTCTTCCGGGATCGCGTCAGCCTCAGGCCAGCGAGGCCCGCACCGTTTCGGCGATGCCGCCGGCGTCGAGTCCGAAGCGCCCGAGGATGACGTCCGGATTCGCGTGGGGGATGTACTCGATGGGCACCCCGAGCACGACGACCGCTCCGTTGATTCCCTGATCCTCGAGTGCGGTCCGCACAGCCGTGCCGAACCCGCCTTCACGGAAGCCGTCCTCGACCGTGATGACGACATCGTGCTTGGCGGCATCGGCAAGCATGTCGACGTCAAGGGGCTTCACGATCCTCGGATCCCACACCGTGACCTCGACCCCTTCTGCTGAGAGCATGTCGGCCGCATCCATGCAGGCCTGGAGCATCTTTCCCGCACCCAGCAGGCAGATGCGATCGCCCGACCCCGCGCGAGCCTTGCGGGCCTTCAGACCCGATCCGACCTCATCCTCACCGGCCATCACCGCGTCGGTCTTCGGCCAGCGGATTGAGACCGGTCCGCCTTCGATCTCGACGGCGGTGCCCATCATCACCTCGAGCTCCTGATATGACGACGGTGCCATGACCGTCATACCGGGGACCTTCATGCACAGCACCATGTCCAACACGCCATGGTGCGACGGTCCGTCGTCGCCCGTCACGCCCGCACGGTCGAGACAGATCACGACGTGTTGGCCGTGGAGGCCGACGTCG
Source organism: Actinomycetota bacterium (assembly GCA_039715165.1). Classification (GTDB taxonomy): domain Bacteria; phylum Actinomycetota; class Acidimicrobiia; order Spongiisociales; family UBA5794; genus JAHEEL01. The sequence goes on along the minus strand of JBDLHX010000106.1, from coordinate 6,950 downwards.
AGGTTGAGCTGATCGAACGCCCGGGTGAGGAACGTCGCGTACACGGCCACTACAGGGGTGAGGCCTTCCATGGCCATGCCGGCGGCAGATGCAACGGCATGCTGCTCCGCGATGCCAACGTCGAAACTCCGGTCGGGGAAGCGTTCACTGAACGGGAGGATCCCGGTCGAGTCCGGCATCGCGGCGGTGATCGTCACGAGATTCGGATGCAGCTCGCCGAGCTTCACGAGCGTCTCAGAGAACGCGCTCGTGTAGCTCCCAGGTTTGATCGAACCGGTGTCGTGCATCAATTTCACCGTGTCCGCCTCAGCAGGCGCGTGGCCCCTCCCCTTCTGAGTCAGGACGTGTACGACGACGGGCCCTTCGAACTGCTTGGCGTTCGTGAGCGCGCTCTCGACCGCTGCGATGTCGTGCCCGTCATATGGGCCGAGGTAACGGAGACCGAGATCTTCGAAGAAGGCCGGGGGCTCCCATATGTCCCGAATCGCAGCCTTCGCGGCCGAGAATCCACGACCGAGCACGTCACCGACCACCGGCACACTCTCTGCGATCCCCTCGAACCTGCGCTGCTGCCTCATGTACGTCGGGTTCGCCCTGATGCGCTTCAGGCTCTCGCTGAGTTTCGAGACCGTTGGGGCGTAGCTGCGTCCGTTGTCGTTGAGGACGATCGTGACGTCCCGGCCGCTGTGGCCGAGGTTGTTGAGCCCTTCGAACGCCATACCGCCGGTCATCGCCCCATCGCCGATCACGGCGACGACGTGGCCGTGGCCGGAGCCGTTGTCGGCGAGCTCCCTTGCCGTAGCGATGCCGTACGCGTAGCTCAGCACCGTGCTTGCGTGGCTGTTCTCGATCACGTCGTGGTCAGACTCGGCGCGGCTCGGGTACCCGCTCAGACCGCCCTCTTGGCGTAGCCGGTCGAAGCCGTCCCGGCGGCCCGTCACGATCTTGTGGACATACGCCTGATGACCCGTGTCCCACAACACCGTGTCCTCAGGCGACCGGAAGACGCGGTGCAGGGCAAGTGTCAGTTCAACGGCGCCGAGGTTCGATCCGAGGTGGCCACCGTTCTTCTCGACGGCCGCGACCATGAAGTCGCGGATCTCTTCCGAGAGGATCGCAAGCTGGTCGTAATCCAATGCGCGGATGTCCGACGGCCCATCGATGTGCTCCAGGTACATGTGTCGAGGTCTCCCGGGGACGAGATGCAGATGAGACGCTACCGGATAGCACGATCTACGGCCCATCGCCTTGCCGCCGTGCCGGGAGCGGGAAGCCGGCCGACCCTTCGCGAGCGCCAGTGGCGAACGCCGGCGTCGGAGAGATACGATGCAGCCACCTGTGAAGAAGGGGGGACCGAAAGTGTCGCGGCCGGCTCGACAGATCACGGAACTCGAGAAGTGGGTCCCCGGAATCCATGCCGCCCGCACCTATGAACGGTCCTGGCTGACACGCGACCTCGTTGCTGCCATCGTCCTGTCCGCGCTGCTCGTCCCCCAAGGCATGGCGTATGCCGAACTCGCCGGGCTTCCCCCGATCACCGGCCTCTACACGACGGTGATCTGCCTCCTTGCGTACGCAGCGTTCGGCCCCTCGCCCTATCTCGTTCTGGGACCGGACTCGTCGCTCGGTCCGATCATCGCTGCGATCATCCTGCCGCTGGCGCTCGGTGACGAGGGATACGCCATTGCTCTCGCCGGGATGCTGGCGATCATCGTCGGCCTGATCTCGTTCGGCTTCGGCGTCGCGAAGCTCGGGTTCGTCGCCGACCTCTTGTCGAAGCCCGTCCGTCTCGGATACATGGCGGGCCTCGCCATCACGATCATCATCGACCAGCTCCCGAAGCTCTTCGGGTTCTCCGGGGACGGCGACAACGTCCTCAGTCAGATGGCCGCGTTCGTCCGCAATCTCGATCAGACACATGGATGGGCGTTGGCAATGGGCACGCTCGCCCTGGTCATCATCATGGTGCTCAAGCGCTTCGTTCCGAAGTGGCCGGCGATCCTCATCGGCGTTGTCGTCCCGATCATCATCACGACGGTGCTCAACCTCGCCGCCGAGGGAGTGCCGGTGACCGGCATGCTCCCCCAGGGGTTCCCGAAACCGTCGTTCCCATCCATCGCGTGGGGCGACCTACCGCTGCTGTTCTTCGGCGCGATCGGGATCACCCTCGTTGCGGTCGGGGACACCATCTCCGTTGCATCCGGCTTCGCGGCCAGGCGCAAGGAGGACATCGACTCGAACCAGGAGATCATCGGAATCGGCGCGGCGAACTTCTTCTCCGGTCTCTTCCAGGGCTTCCCGATCTCGACGAGCAGTTCACGGACCGCCGTCGCCGACCAGGCCGGGGCGAAGTCCCAGCTGACGGGCATTGCCGCAGCTGCGCTGGTTCTCATGATGATCGTGTTCACCCCGGGACTCGTGAAGAACATGCCGAGCTCGGTGCTCGCGGCCGTGATCATGGTTGCCGCAGCCGGATTGCTCGAGGTCAAGACGCTCCGACGGCTCTACAGGAACCGCCGGAGCGAGTTCTTCATCTCGATGGCGACCGTCCTCGGCGTTGCGTTGATCGGTGTCCTCGAAGGGATCATCATCGCCGTCGCACTGTCGATCTTCCAGATCTTCGAACGAGAGTGGCGCCCACACTCGGCCATCCTCGGGAAGCCGGACGACGTCCCCGGGTATCACGACGTAACGCGCTACCCGGATGCGGAGACGATGCCGGGCATGCTGCTCGTCCGCTGGGACTCGTCGCTGTTCTTTGCGAACTCGAATCTGTTCAGGGACCGGATCCGGTCGCTGGTGACCCATGCCGATCCGCGCCCGGAGTGGGTGATCATCGCCGCCGAACCGATCACCGACATCGACACGACGGCGGCGGACATGCTCGTGGAACTCGACGAGGAGCTCAACGCCCACGACATCCACCTCGTCTTCGCCGAGTTGAAGCACCCGGTCCGGGACAGAGTCGAGCGGTATGGCCTGTACGACACGATCGACCGCCATCACTTCTACCCGACGATCGAAGCAGCCGTCGCCGCGTACGGGCAACGAGACACCTGAACCGCAGCAGCCAACGGCAGATGACTCCCGCTGTGGCGACCGGCTCCACAACTGCGTAGCGGAGCGACAACATCTCGGGCGGAGATGCCGCCTCGGGATGGACTCCGTGTTACTCAATGTGATCCCAACACCTCGATGCCGCGCGCCTCGAAGGAGTTGTGGAGTTCTTGCCAGCGCCCATCGGAGTAGCGCGCAAGGCCGAGCTTGGGGTGCTTCCCCTGGATGATGTCGATCTTCGCCTCCCCCATGTTGTGGTAGGCGAGCAGGTGAATGCGGTCCTGCCCGAGCTCCTGAAGGAGTTCGACCGCGGCTTCGATGTTGGCCGGCGTGTCCGTGAACCCCGGGATCAGGGCCATCCGGAACTCCACCGGGAAGTCGTGTGCGACGAGCTTCGCCGCGTTCTCCATGATCCGATCGAAGCCACCGCCGAGATGCATCTCGTGAAGCTCCGCGTCGAGGATCTTGAGATCGAAGTAGATCAGATCCAGCAGACGGAGCGTCTCCTCCCACTTCTCCCACGAGAAGGTCCCGGAGGTTTCGAGATTGGTGTGAATCCCGGCCTCCTTGCACAACTCCAGTGTGTGCTTCATGAAGCGGTGGTGGAGCGTCGGCTCCCCGCCGGTGAAAGTGACGCCTCCGCCGGAACTCTCGTAGTACGGCTGATCGACCAGCAGCCTCTCCACGAGCTGCGTTGGTGTGAGATCCTCACCGATCAGTTTGAGGGCTTCGTAGGCGCAAGCGTCAACACAGAGCGCGCACTGGTCGCAGCGCTCGTAGTCCAAGCGGAAGCCCTCGCGCCGGATCGCGTCGTTGGGGCAGACCGTGGCGCACTCGAAGCTCTCCTTGCAGCGATCCGCGTAGAAGGCGACGACCGGCTTGACGGATTGGGACTCCGGGTTCTGGCACCAGGGGCAGTGCAGGGAGCAGCCCTTGAGGAACACGAGGGAGCGGACGCCGGGGCCGTCGTGGAGCGAGAAGCGCTGGATGTCGAAGACCGGGGCTGTGGGTTCCATCAGGTCCGCTGGCGGGTGCGGTTGATCAGCTCTTGCTGCATTCCCGGCGTGAGGTCCACGAAGTAGGCGCAGTAGCCCGAAATCCGGACGAGGACATTGCGGTGACTGTCGGGGTCCTTCATGGCCTGCTCCAAGATCCCCGCGTCGAGGACATTGATCTGAAGCTGCATGCCGCCCTGGGAGAAGTAGCCGCGGATCAGGGCCTCAAGTGCATCGCGGCCCTGCCGACCCGCCACCGACGCCGAGTCGAACTTGACGTTGATGTTGATCCCGTTGCCGAAGCGCCGGTGGTCGAGCTTGGCGACCGAGTTGAGCGAGGCGGTGGGGCCGAGTCGGTCCGAGCCGTCCACTGGGGCGAGGCCGTCGGCCAGCGGGCGGCCGGCGAGACGACCGGAGGGCAGGGCTCCCGTCTGTTTGCCGAATCCCTGGTGCGTGGTCATGGAGTAGAAGCCCGGCATCCACCGCCCACCACGCGTGTTGGTGTGCCGGGAGACGCAACGATCGAAGATCGCAGCAACGCCGTTCGCCAGATCGTCGACGAGCGGGTCATCGTTGCCGAAGGCGCTGACCTTGAGGGCACGGGCACGCAACGCCTCCTGGCCGTCGAAGTTCGCCGCACAGGCGTTCGCCAGATCCTCCAGCGTGTACTGCTCGTCTTGGAAGACGAGCTTCTCGATGACGGCAAGCGAGTTCGCCAGGTCGGCCACGCCCACTCCTTGGATCCCCGACGCGTTGTACCAGGCGCCGCCGCGCGTGGAGTCGGTGGCGTTCTCGATGCAGCCCCCAATGGTCAGCGAGGACAGCGGGGTCGGGAAGAACCGTGCGTTGGCCGTTTCGATCGCATCGAGCGAGTGCTTCAACTCCGCAATCCGCTCGTCGGTCTGCTCCTCGAGTTCCTCCAAGAGCTCGGCCGTTGAGTGGATCTTGCGCAACCAAGGTCGCTCGCGGATATCTCCCCTCTTCAGCCGGTGCCCGCCGCCGAGCAGAAGCTCCATGCCGATGGCCAGGTTGAAGATGGCCGCGTCGGAGGAGGTGAAACTCTCGCCTTGCAGCGCCGGTTCCACGCATCCCACCGTGGCGTAGTTCCACGCCTTGGAGGAATCCACTCCCCGTTCGACCATGGCGGGCATGATCGCGTCGTCGTTGTAGAGCGCTGGGGATCCACCGCCGCCGGCAATCACCTCGACGACCCGTTTCACGTAGGTCGGGTCTGATTGAGCGCTAACACGGGCGTGCCAGTTGGGCTGTCGCGTCTTGAACCCCTCCATGACGTCGAGCAGCAGATAGGTGAGTTCGTTGGTGCAGTCGTTGCCGTCGGCGTCGAGACCGCCGACGCTGATGACCTGCCCGGTGGGCAGGCCGGCGAAGTACTCGGTGACACGACCGGAGAACAGCGGAACGACCTCCGACAGTTTGATGCAGAACGCCGCAAACAGATCGCGCACTCGATCGGCGTTGAAGTCGGGCTGCTTCATCTCCTCGCGGAAGAGGGGATAGAGGTACTGATCCATGCGTCCGAGGCTGATGCCCTGGTCGAGGGACTCGACCTGGATCAGCAACTGGAAGAACCAGATGAGTTGTAGCGCCTCCCGCAGGTTCCGGGCCGGCCGGCGCGGGACCTGGGAGAGGATCTCGACCACGTCGTCTCGCCCCTGCCGCCGGGCCTCGTCCCGGTAGCGGTCGGCGAAGCGCTCGATCGCGGCCAGGCTGACGAGGCTGGCCTCGAGGTAGTCGTGCCCTTCCTGATCGAGTTCGCCCTGGTCGATCCGCTCCTGAACCTTCGCCCGTAGACCGTCGGTGCCGAGCCGGATCACCCGCTCGTAGTCGGGGAGGAAGTGAGCCACCCCACCGGCCTCGTTGATGACGAAGTGCGTCGCGCGAAGCTGGTCCCCGGCGTACTTGAGCCGCTCGATGAGCGGGAACGAGCGCATGGCGACGTTGCGGTTGAGCCAGTACGGGATCGGGGAGCGAAGAAGCGCTCTCTTGGTTCCGGGTTCCAGACGGATGGGATTCACGGGTCTCTTCTCGAAGCGGAACAGGTCCTCGAGCATCACCGTGCCGGCCTTCTCGATGTGGCAGACGGCGCCGATCCGATGCTCGGTGTGGGAACCGATGATCAGCTCACCGGGATGGATCTGGATCGAGCGTCGATCGAGGTGATACGCCATGGCTTCGGCGTTCTGGATGCAGGGAGGGTGGCCTTTGGCGGCCTTGCTTTTCCAGTACTCCGTGTAGTGGACCGCCCGTTCGGCACCGAGCGCGGCCGGACTCTCCATGTGATCCGCGTAGAGCGCCTGAACCTCAGGGGAAGGCTGCCACCCCGGCATGCACCGGCTCCTCTCCGGATACAGGCGGTGCAGCCTAGATGATCAGATCCCGGGTCACTGGTCGAGGACTCTGAGATCGACGGGCCCTTGGTTGCCGCTGCAAGTCTCGGGGCGAACGATCAGACGATCTCGACGCGCGCAGACAGGAGGTGATCAACGCCGCTCAGTCAAGGCGACCATCTTGCTGCGTCCGCACGGCGTGGTCGAACTGCGCATAGAGACGTTCGTAGTCGGCGGCAGCAGACGCGTCGGGTACGACAGATTCGTTGCCGGCCCCGGCGGGGTCGCGGAGAGACAGGTCGATCCCCCCAACTCCGGCGCCGAGAGTTGCTGCTCCCCGCGCCGATGGGTTGAGTTCACTCGACGCTCGCAACTCGACGCCCAAGACGTCGCTCAGCATCTGCCGCCATGTCGCGTTGCCGGTGCCTCCACCCGTCAGAACCATGCTCTCCACCCCATGATTCGCATCAAGGAGCGCCTTGAGGCCGCCCTTGATGGCGAGAGCAACTCCTTCCAACGCTGCGCGAACCAAATCCGCACGGTGGGTTGC
>JBDLHX010000105.1:0-7875 GCA_039715165.1 Actinomycetota bacterium | reverse complement strand
GATGGTTCAAGAAGCACGGCTATCGCGCGGTCGATCGACAGGGAATGCGATCCCTGCTGTGGAAGCCCTTCACCGAGGACGCGGTGCCGCCTCGATGGACGGAGGAGGGTGGGAAGCCGCTTCCCGTGGAAGGGCAGGTGACGGTGACGGCCTTCGTCAACGGTTGGTGCCCGGCGCAGAACATCGTCTACGAACGGGCGAAGCGGGCCGCTGCCGCTCTCGATGACGACGTGGTGTTCGAGAGCTACGACACGAGCGAGCAAGCGGCGATGATCAGGTGCGGCGAGTCCGACTGCGTCTACCTCGACGGCAAGCCAATGCAGAAAGGGCCACCCCCGTCATACGAGAAGATCCACAAGAGGATGGCCAAGGGCGTCAGCCGCCTCCGCCGCTAACAGACCCCCAGCATCAGGGTTCAGCATCCTCGGGGCCGAAGCTGGCTCAGTACCGAGCCAGAGCTCTCGCTCTCTCCACGATGCCGTCGACGTTCGGGATGACCTGCTCCTCGAGCGACGCGGCATACGGGAACGTCGGGACCTCGGGCGACGCGTAGCGTTCTACCGGCGCATCGAGCCAGTCGAACGCCCGCTCGGAGATCTGGGCCGACACCTCAGCTCCGTAGCCCAGGAACTCGTTGTCTTCGTAGACGATGAGCACCTTGCTCGTCCGCTTGACTGCGGCTTCGATGGTCGGCCAGTCGAGCGGCTTGAGGGAGCGGAGGTCGATGACGGTCACGTCGATCCCCTCGGCCTTCAGTTGGTCTGCGGCCTCGACGGAGAAGTGCGCCATCGACCCGTAGGCGATGATCGTCAGATCGCCCCCCACGCGGCGCAATGCTGCTTTCCCGATCGGGACGCGGTGCTCGCCCTCCGGCATCGGTCCAACTGCGAGGCGGTAGAGCTTCTTCGGCTCGAGGAACATAACCGGGTCCGGGTCGTCGATCGCCGACATGAGGAGCCCCTTGGCATCCGCGGGCGTCGACGGCGTCACGATCTTGAGACCGGGAACGTGGGCATAGAACGCTTCGATCGACTGTGAGTGATAGAGCGCTCCGTGAATGCCTCCGCCGTACGGCGTCCTGATCACCATCGGGCAGCCCCAACGTCCGTTCGTGCGGTACCTCACTCTTGCCGCTTCGGATACGATCTGGTCGAAAGCAGGATGGATGAAGTCGGCGAACTGGATCTCGGCGATCGCCTTCGTGCCCGTTGCGGCGATGCCGACGCCGAGCCCGATGATCACCGACTCCGCGAGCGGCGCGTTGAACGAGCGGCCGGAGCCGTACGCATCCGTGAGGCCGGCCGTTGCCTTGAACACGCCGCCCTTCGGATCGGCGACGTCCTCACCGAACACGACCGTCCACGGATCCCGGCCCATGGCGTAGTGGAGTGTCCGGTTGACGGCGGTGATGAGGTTGACCGACTCACCCGTCGGCTCCGGCTCCAGGACCTCGGCGGGGACGAGCGGGATGATGGGCTTCGCGTAGACGTGGCTCAGGGCATCCATCGGGTCCGGTGCGCCCTCTGATGCAGCGACTGCCGCGTCGATGATCTGCGTCACCTCGGCCTCGAGTTCGGCCTCGGCGGCGGCGCCGAGCGCGCGCTGCTCGACGAGGTACTGGCGGAAGTTCGGGATCGGATCCTTCCTCCGCCACAGCTCGACCTCTTCTCGCGTTCGGTAGAGCTTGTCGTCGTCGTCCGACGTGTGGGCGTAGTACCGGTACGTCTTCGCCTCGATGAGCGTCGGTCCCTCCCCGGCCCGGGCCCGATCGACTGCCGCGGACGCGACCCCGTACATCGACAACACGCTGTTGCCGTCGACGACGACCCCCTTCATCCCGTAGCCCTCAGCGCGGTCTGCGATCTGACCCGCCACCTCCTCGGCCGCCGGGACGGAGATCGCGTAGAGGTTGTTCTGGATGAGGAAGATCACGGGGAGCTTGTGGATGCCGGCGAAGTTCATCGCCTCATGCCAGTCGCCCTCAGACGTCGAGCCCTCACCGCCGGAGACGTAGACGACGGCGTCGCTGCCACGCCGCTTCAGTTCGTAGGCGATGCCGACGGCGTGCGGATACTGCGTCGCGATCACCGAGGAATGCGTATAGAGGTTGAGATCCGGTTCCGACCAATGGTTCGGCATCTGGCGCCCGCCGGAGGACGGGTCCCCGGCCTTTGCGAACACGCCCATGAAGATGTCCTCCGCCGACACACCGAGCCCGATGTTGAAGGCGATGTCCCGGTAGTACGGAAGGGACCAGTCCTTCGTCGGGTCGATCGCGGCCGCGGCACCGATCTGTGTGGCCTCGTGGCCCGAGACGGAGACGACGAACGGCACCCGTCCTTGCCGGTTGAGCGCCCACATCTTGTCGTCGAGCCGTCGCGAGATGAGCATCTTGCGATACAGGTCGACGAGATCGTCATTCGTCAGCCCGAGCGCGCGGTGGTCGATGACGCTGTCGAGTCCCAGGGTCACGGTGCTCCTCTCAGTTCTCGCCCGGCCGCCGCCTGATGCGGAGGCCGCCAACTTGATCGATCCTTCGCTGTGCGACACGCAGCGCTGCAACGTTGGTGCCGACGCCGTCACTGTCGACCGTCTCAAAGACGGCGGTGAGATTGTTGTAGATCCGGTCGACCATCATCCCCGCCCGCTCGGACGAGTAGCCGTCCGTCTCGACGGCGATGTTGATGACGCCTCCGGCGTTGACGATGAAGTCGGGCGCATAGAGGATGCCGGTCTCGGAGAGTCGATCGCCGTCGAGGTCGGTCGCGAGTTGATTGTTGGCCGAGCCTGCGACCGCTTGGCACCGAAGGCGGGGAATCGTCTCCTCGTTGAGCGTCGCCCCGAGGGCGCACGGCGAGAACACGTCGCAGTCGACGTCGTAGATGTCGTCGAGGCCGACGGCCTTGGACCCGTAGGTCTCAACGGCGAAGGCGACGGCGTCCTCATTCGTGTCGGTGACGACCGTCTCGGCGCCCGCCTCGGTGAGCCTGCGCACGAGATCCATGCCGACCTTGCCGACGCCCTGGACGGCGATGCGCCTGCCGGCGACGTCGTCGGTCCCCCAGAGTCGCTCGCCGATGGCGCGCAGCGACGCCATGACGCCGCGAGCCGTGGCGGGGGACGGATCGCCGGAGCCGCCTTGGGCGAAGGGGAGGCCGGAGACCCACTTCGTCTCCCTCGCGATGAGCACCATGTCGTCGACGGTCGTGCCGACGTCTTCGGCGGTGATGTACCGGCCGCCGAGGGAGTCGATGACGCGGCCGTAGGCACGGATGAGGCGCTCGCTGCGGATGGTCGCCGGATCGCCGATGATGACGGCCTTGCCGCCGCCGAGGTCGAGCCCTGCCGCCGCGGACTTGAGTGTCATGCCCTTGGAGAGCCGGAGAACGTCCCGCAGTGCCGCTTCCTCGCTGTCGTACGGATAGAAGCGAGTCCCGCCGAGGGCGGGACCGAGGGACGTGTTGTGGATGGCGATGATGGTTCGGAGACCGCTCTCGTGGTCTACGCCGAACAGTACCTCTTCATGCGTTTCGGTACCGATCGCTTCGAATACTCCCAACCGGGGCTCCTTTCGAGGCCGAACCGATGAGACGGGAACGATTGTAGTTGCCGGTCTCCCGGTCCGTTTCCGTCCGTCGTCGGTACCATCCACGGATGATCGAGACCGCCTATCTCCGTGTCTACCTCGCTTCCGATGAGTCCGACGCGGCTCGGCATGTCGAGGCCGGCGACGGTGCGGTGAAGCTCCGGTCGGACGGCCGGTTCATCTGGGGGGAGTCGCTGAGCGAGGACGCCTTCGTGGCTGAGTGGAGCGGCATTCGCTACGTGTGCCCGCGCAATACGCGGCTCCGAATGATCGAGGGCGTGCTCGCGTTCTCGGGGTCGTATCCGAACATCCCGCTCATCACCGAGGACGAGCGCGAGGTGTTCAAGGAGGAGCTCTCCAGTCTGAGGGAGACGGATCGAAGGAGCCACATCCTCGCTTCGCCGTGGCACGTGCCGCTCCGCTGGTTTGGGGCGTTCAGCGATTCCGAGCGGGAGATCTACGAACGAGACGGCAGTCTTCGTATCCGGTACCGGACGGGGCTCGGCGAGGCCATCGACCGCATCGGTTGGGCCGTGCGAGTTCTCGAGGGCGCCGGGTTCCCGAGTCCGGTGGTGGGTCAGGTTCGCGACCTCGAGCGCTGGCTCGCAGAGTTCCCCGTGACGGCGATGCTCGAACTCGACTACGCGAGCGTCGCGGACCGGTTTTCGGACGCCGAACTCACACTCGACGAGTCGGCGACCGACGTACGCGAGAGTCTCGAGGGGCTCGAGAGCGGCGACGGGGATGCGTCGCGCCGGGCGTACAGGCGGGTGGCGGGCCGGTGGGCCGGTCGCCAAGCCCTCACCTTCACCAACTGACCGCGTACCCAGGGTTGCAGTCCCCGCATACGGCGCCACCAGCCCGCGGAATGAGTGATCAGAGGTGGCGCGTCACCTTTGCCCGACCGTCGGACTCGTCGACGATGGCGAAGCCGCACGATTCGTAGAGCGCCTTCGTACCGACGTACGCCGTAGAAGCATCGTCCGGGTCGACGACCGCGTGGCCTTCGACGGTGCGGATCCCGTCCGCCGAGAGGATCTCGATTGCGGTCTCGAGGAGAGATCTGGCCAGGCCGTGGCCGCGATACGGCGGAGCAACCGACCAGCAGAAGGTCTGGGCAACGCCATCGTCGTCCCCCGTGGCGTACTCGGGTGACGATGCACGGTCCGAGCAGTTGAGCCACGCGACGATGCGCCCGTCGACGCGGGCGATGACAGCGCGCATCGCCCCAGATCGCAGGGCATCGGCCAGTTCGGCACGGTTCTGCTGCCACGTGCGCTCGCCCCACTCCTTCTCAACGTCAACGTGGTTGAACCGGCAGTAGCACATGGCCCACTCCGGCTTGCCGGCGAAAGCGTCGTGGTCGAAGAACGCGAGCACGTCTTCGACGTCGTCGGGGGTGACGGGTCCGATCTCGATGTCGCCGATCACGTCGAGTCGATCGACCGCGTCGCTGAGGCGGAACTCGGCGTCCATGTAGTTATCGAGGTGGACGTCGTGGAGTTCGAACGGGAGATCTGCGAAGCGTTCTCGTAGCCCTGCCCGCCGTTCAGCCCGTTCTGCCTCGCTGAAGCCCGGATCGAGGTGCTGTGGTGTCTCCATGTGGTCCCCTCCTCTTCGTGCAGCGTACGCGACGAACGGGAGCCCGGTTGGGAAGAGGTATCGTTGCCCGGCAACCGGAAGGACACGCATGACCGACGACTACCCGCCCGTCCCCGATCCCGTCTCGTCCGAATCTCGCGGCTGGGCCGCCGCCGCACACCTCGTCCCGCTCATCGGATTCGGGTTCATCGCGCCGCTCGTCATCTGGCTCATGAAGCGAGACGAAGATCCATTCATCGAGTACCACGGACGCGAGGCGCTGAACTTCCAGATCAGCTTCATGATCTACATGATCGCCTCGGCCCTACTGATGTTCGCGATCATCGGCTTCCTGCTCTTGCCGGTCGTCGCCATCTGGGGCTTTGTCGTGATGATCATCGCCGGTGTGAAGGGTGCGAACGGCGAGTTCTACCGCTACCCGCTCATCTTCCGGTTCGTCTCCGGCTGATGGATCAAGACAGTGCGGTGTGGAAGCTGGTCCTCATCTACCTGGTGTGGCTGCTTGCCTCAGTCGCGATCGCCCTCATCGGAGCACTGCTCGTCGGTGCCGTCGTGCCGCTGCTGGGTGTTGACGCCCAGTCGGATGGTCACCAACGCATCGTGGAGGTCGTTGCCGTGGTCGGATTCGCGCTTCTCGCACTCGTGCCGTTCTACGTGCGGCGGAGGATGAACGACTCCTAGACCTCCACGATGACCGCTCCGGATGCGGGCGTCACGAGGAGCCGGCCGGCAGCTTCTGCGACGAGGCCCTCGCCCCACACGATGTGCGGATTGGGCGCATCCAAAGTGACGTCGATCGTCTCGGGATGTGGGCTGCGGTCGATGACGATGAGGAGACGTCCGTCGCCGCTGGAGCGCACGAATGCGATGCCGCTGTCGCCCCTGTCGAGGATCTCGAACGCTCCGCTGCGCAGTGCAGGATGCGAACGACGCAGCGCGGCAAGGGAGCGTACGGCGTCGAGCTGGTCGTGATCCCAGACAGCGGGATCGTGCCACGGGAACGCCCCGCGGGCGCCGTGCTCCTCCCCACCGGTCATACCGATCTCGTCGCCGTAGTAGAGGCCGGGAGATCCGGGGAGCGTCATTTGGAGGACGGTTGCGAGTCTGAGGCGATTGCGATCCTCGCCGGCTTCGTGGAGGAACCGGGCGGTGTCGTGGCTGCTGATGAGGTTCTGCGATGACGCCGCGGCATCGGGGGAGTAGGCCGCATACATGCGTGCGAGACCATCTGCGAGGTCGGCGCCGGTGCTCGTCTGTTTCGCAAAGAAGTCGAGGGCGAGCTGCCGGAACGTGTAGTTCATCGTGGCGTCGAACGTGTCGCCCTGGAGCCACGGTGACGCATCGCCCATGATCTCAGCGATCAGATAGGCATCCGGGTTCTCGTCCTTGACGGCGCTGCGGAACTCGGGCCAGAAGTCGAAGTCGACGTAACGGGCGACGTCCATTCGCCATCCGTCGATGCCGTACTCGCGTATCCAGTGCCGGCCCACGTCGAGGAAGTAGCGGCGAGCGTCGGGGTTCGTGAGGTCGATGCGCGGGAGCGACGGCACTCCGTACCAGGCGTCGTAGGTGAGTTCGACGCCGGGGCCTTCTCCGGAGCGCCGTTCGACGGGCACGTCGGTTGTCGCTATGAATCGTTCGATGTACTCGACGTACTCATCGGGGTTCCGGTACCCCTCCGTGGCGAGGTTGTCCAGGCGGAAGATGACCCGCGGCGGCCAGTCTGTCACTTTGAACCAATCGGTGTACTCGGAGTCGGGACCGTTCTCGAGGAGGTCGGTGAAGGCGAAGAACTTTGGGTGGCAGTGGTTGAAGGAGGCGTCGATGATGATCCGGATGCCCCGCGAGTGGAGCTCGTTGACGAGGTGCCTCAGGGCGTCGTTGCCGCCGAGGGCCGGATCGACGTTGGAGTAGTCGATGCAGTCGTAGCGGTGCGTCGATGGTGATTCGAAGATGGGGTTGAGGTAGATGCATTCGACGCCGAGATCCGCGAGGTGGTCTGCCTTCTGCGTGATGCCCACGAGGTCGCCGCCCTGGAAGTCGAGCCACCCCGGATCGCTGCCCCACGCGACGGCCCCGGGTGGGCTGAGGGTCGGGTCGCCGTTACGGAATCGCTCCGGGAAGATCTGATACATGACCATGCCCTGCGTCCAATCCGGCGTCTGCATCCGGCGCGTGTCGGCGATGTTGAAGGTCCAGCGGTCGAGGCGCTCGACGGCGTTGCCGATGCCGGCCGGGACCCGGTAGACGGGTCGGCCGCCGGTGGTCTCGAGAGCAAACGTGTACCGGGCACCGTCCGCGAGATCGATCACCGTCTCCCAAACCTGGATCGATGCTTCGTCGAAGAGGAGCGCCATGTCGTGGCCGGTCCCGTCGTGGGTGACGACCGTGGCTCGTCGGAACGCGGGTTCGGTGATGAGGCGGAACCGAACCCGGCCGTCGGCTTCGATCGAGAGGTGAGCAGCGTCGGACGGATCGAATCGGACATCCCACGGATTGAGGTCGCCGGGGACGCCATGGAATAGCTGGTCCGGGAAGAACGGCATCCGCCCATTCTTGTTCATTCCGCGGGCTGGTGGCGCCGTATGCGGGGACTGCAACCCTGGGTACGCGATTTTGGGGGCGGGTATCGTTTCGTCGTGACCCTTTTCGAACTTCCGCTGGTTGACGACGCAACTTGGCGGCCG
>JBDLHX010000104.1:0-7886 GCA_039715165.1 Actinomycetota bacterium | reverse complement strand
TGGTGAACCTGCTCGTCGAGTTCGTGCAGGCGCTCGAGTGGCTTCGACTGATTCGTCATGATTCCTCCGCCCCGAGATTGTTGCAGGCTCGAGTTGTGCACGCTCAGTAACGCACGTTGAAGCTCGTCAGTCTCGGATCGGTCTCCACCACTTCGAACGAGACGGTCTCGACCACCGCACCCTCCGGCCCCCGATCCAGGAACTGTTTGATCCGATCAAGCGCATCGTCCGTGCCCTGCGCCCACACCTCAACCGAACCAGACGACAGGTTGCGCACCCACCCCTCGAGTGCGAGACGCCGGGCTTCACGAACCGTCGATGCACGGAAGTAGACCCCCTGGACGAGACCGCTCACTTCCGCGTGGATTGCGCGCATGCACTCCCCAAGCTACCGCGTGGGACGGACCCCGCCCACCTCGCCCTCAGGTACGCTTGATGCGGGGGCGGATCGTGATATCCGACTTCAGAATCCTCGGTCAGCTTGAGGTCCTCCAGGATGGCGTTCCGGTGGATCTCGGTACCCCTCGTCAGCGGGCCTTGCTGGCGCGGCTCCTCATCAATCGTCTCCACGTGGTGACCGCCGACCGGCTCATCGAGGATCTGTGGCCCGGCGATCCCCCCGACACGGCCCGTCATGCACTCCACGTCTACATCTCCGGACTCCGGAAGCGGCTCGGCCCGGATCGCGTCAGGCTCGAACGACGAGGAATCGGCTATCGGATCGATGTCGCGGAGAGGGAACTCGATTCCTCAAGATTCGAACGTCTTGCGTCCCTCGGTCGTACAGCCCGATCCCGGGGCGATTCCGCGACGGCGAGCACCGTTCTGAACGACGCACTGGACATCTGGCGCGGACCTGCCTTGACCGAATTCGCCGATGACCCGTTCGCCCGCGAAGAGGCTCTGCGGCTCGAAGAGCTCAGGCTCTCCAGCATCGAGGAACGCATCTGGGCCGACCTCGAACTCGGTCGACACGCCGAGCTCGTCGAGGACCTGGAGCAGCTCGTGGCAGATCATCCGTTTCGGGAGACGTTCTGGGAACAACTCATGCTCGCCCTCTACTGCTCCAATCGGCAGGTGGACGCCCTCCGCTGCTATCAGAGGGCACGCACACGTCTCGCCGACGAACTCGGCATCGAGCCGGGACCTGCGCTTCGTCTCATGGAGGAGAAGATCCTGACTCAGGATCCCGGCCTCCAACCCGTGCCGGGGCGTTTCGATGTCTCCATCGCGAGCACGCTGCCGCCGCAGCGCACGAGCTTCGTAGGCCGCCGGCGCGAACTCGAGTTGGCAACAGAGGTGCTGGAGGGGTCCCGGCTCCTGACTCTCACCGGACCGGCGGGGGTAGGGAAGACTCGCATGGCAATCCGCCTTGCCGCAGATCGCCACGATCACTTCCACGATGGTTCGATCTTCGTCCCTCTCGCAGCGGTGACGAGTCCTCGCTACGTCGAAGTCGCCATCGCTCGCGCCCTGGGCCTCCGCGAGGTTGCGGAGGAGAGTCCCCTCGACGGTGTCATCGCCTTCTTCCGCGACCGACATGCGCTTCTCGTGCTCGACAACTTCGAGCAGGTCATCGGGGCAGCCCCCCAGCTCGGTGAACTACTCGACGGTGCTCCATCCATCAAGATCATCGTCACCAGCCGCTCGCGTTTGCACCTGGCCGGAGAACAGGAGTTCCCGATCCCTCCGCTCCGAATCCCTCCACTCGGCGCCCTGCCGGGACCCGAATCCCTCGGCGCATTCGACGCGGTGGCCCTGTTCCTCGCCCGGGCGCGATCATCCCTCCCCGACTTCGCTCTCGATTCCGAAAACGCTGCTGTCATTGCAGCAATCACGGCTCGAGTCGATGGGCTCCCTCTGGCGATCGAACTCGCTGCAGCGCGTCTCAAGCTGCTCCCACCACAGGATCTTCTCGAGCGTCTCGATGAAGCTCTCGCCGTGCTCACCGACGGACCCGACGACGGCGACACTCGACACCACACGATGCGTGACGCCATCGCGTGGAGCTACGAACTCCTCGATCCTGAGGAGCAGGAGCTCTTCCGTCGGCTCGCCGTATTCCGCCAGGGATTCGCTTTGGAAGCGGCGGAGGACGTCGCAGGGTTGCCCGACCTCGACATCCTCGACGCGGTGAGCTCGCTTCTCTCCAAGAGCCTCCTCTACCGGCCTATCGACTCAGGGCTCGCACGATTCGCCATGCTCGAGATGATCCGGGAGTTCGGTCTCGAGCAACTGGCCCTCGTCGACGACGTAGATGAGGTCACTGGGCGCCATGCGGCCTACTTCCTCCGCCTCGCTCGAAAGATGGAACCGCGCCTCGTTCGCGAGCCCCGTGGCGGGGCAATCGATCGGCTTGCATCAGAAATCGACAACCTCCGCGCGGCACTCCACTACGCCGTTCGAACCGACCCCGACCTTGGTCTCGATCTGGCGAGCTGTATCTGGCGTTACTGGCAGAACTCCGATCAGCTGACCGAAGGCAGGGAGTGGCTCAACGACCTGCTCGCACACCCGGACGCGTCCGCCACGGCCCGGGCCAAGGGGATGACGGCTCTCGCCGGACTTGCGTATTGGCAGGCCGACTACGACGACGCGCTCGCCCGCTACGCCGAGGCCCTCGACATCTACCGGGATCACGGCGATCGGTACAACGAGGCAGACACGTTGTGCAGCATGGCCTTGACGGCCCTCTGGAAGAGGGACCTAGAAACCGGTGATCAGCTCGCACTCGAGGCTCTTCCGATCTTCGAGGATCTCGGTGCCCGGGAGGAGATCGGCCTCGTCCTCCAGGCACAGGCCACTGCGCTCTGGTGGGGTGGTGACCCCGCTGCGGCCATTGAGCCGTGGAAGGAGACGCTCGCGATCTCACGAGAGTACGGAAACCAGACCCGGGCCCTGACACAGCTCGTCGGGCTCGCGGCACTGACGTTCCATCTAGGGGACCGCCGGGAAGCCCTGAGAATTGTGATGGACGGCATCGAGGAGGCCGTCGATTCGCAGAATGTTCACACGGCGGTGTGGATGCTCGACCTCGTTGCCGCATTCGTCGCACCGGATGCGCCCTTGGATGCGGTTCGCCTTGCCGGCGGCGTCGATGCGCTCCGCCGCCAGGCAGGTGGTGGCATGCGACTCGAATCCCTGAACATCGAAGACGCTCGGTCCGTCGCGGGTTCCGCGTTGAATGTCGAACAGATCACGGAAGAGTGGGCGACGGGTCGATCCATGACTCTCGAACAGGCCGTTGAACGTGCTCGCCTGCTCGCACACCTCTACTCGAGCGGCGACCCCAGCGGCAAGACCACATGATGAGATGGTGGAACGCGTCGCGTTGAGAGCCCATTGAGCAGATGATGAGAGCGCTCAGGCACTCTGGACATGCCCGCCGTCGAGAAGCAGACGGCGCCCGGTGCTCAATAGAGGGGGTGCCTCATGCAAGAGCAACGGTACGTACCAGGGGTGCACGTCGGCCGTGCTGGGCCGGGATGGAAGATGGGTCTCACCATCACAGCCATCGCGGTCCTCCTGATCGGCATCGGAGTCGGAGTCTGGTTCCTCATCGACTCCGAACCGGCCGCATCACCAACGGCAGTCAGCTCGGAGTTCGATACTCGAGCTGCTGCCTTCGAGAAGAAGGACGCGATCGAGCAAGGCATCGTCGCCAGGGCCTTCGTGCAGACCGAATCACTGGCAGCAATGGACGAGCTGCTCATCGAACGACCCCTCGTCCAGACCGAATCACTAGCAGCAATGGACGAGCTGCTCATCGAACGACCCTTCGTCCAGACCGAATCACTAGCAGCAATGGACGAGCTGCTCATCGAACGCATCGCGCTGCCGACGGCAGCCGAGACACGAGCCGCGACCTTCGAACGGAAGGACGCAATCGAAGAGGGCATTGCACTCAAGCATGCTTGGACCGACCCATTCGAGAGGAACCGATAGCTATCAGGGTCGGCGGCGGAGGAGAGCCTCGGGAAACCGGGGCTCTCCCCACTCCACGTGGTCTGCCTCCTCCGCACGAGTTGCGATCTAGAGACGGGCGGAATCGGTCTCTGCCCGCGCATGACGGTTTCGCCCCCAGGCCCCTTCAGACTCAGTCCTCGTCGTCGATACGATTCTGGATCCACTTCGTCGCGTCTTCGTGGGCGCGGGCCACGGTGGCGCCGAGCCACTCGTCCGACTCGTAGACGTTGTCCTCTGTGAGGAGATCCAAGACTCCGGTCACTCTCAGCTGGTCACGAACGCGGGCATCCGAGTAGACGAGAACGAGCTTGCTGTTGGCCTGCATCAGGTTCGTGGAGTACCTGCTCAGGACCTCCATGAATGTCGATCCGAGGTCACCCTTGCCGCGCAGCCTGAGGATCACAACCGAGTGATCGGTGTGCGTCGTCACCTCAGGGAGCTCCTCCTCGAAGACCGGCGCCGATGCGAAGAACAGGCTCCCATACGGTTGTAGGACGATGACCTCGTTCTCCCCGACCACTGCCGGTGCGTCCGTCTCCCGGAGACGGCCGTCCTCGCGAACGAGCCAGCGTCGCAGCGTGATGCGGTTCGACTGGTTCATCACGAAGAGGATGACGGCGATCCCGACGCCCACGATGACGGCGTACTGGAGTGGGATCAGCATCGTCAGCACGAACGTCACCGTCATGACCGTCGCCTGAGACAATCCGGTCTTCCAGACGGCCACAATGTCGGCAGGCTTGACGGTGCGGTACCCGACAAGCATGAGAAGGCCCGCGAGAGCGGGCATCGCGATGTAGCCAACGATGTCGCCCAGGACAAGCACGATGGCGGCCATCACGCCGCCGGCAATGACGAGCGCCCCCTTCGACTTGGCACCGGCGGTCTTCACCAGCGAGCTGGCCGACATGGATCCGCCGACCGGCATGCCTTGCAGGATGCCGGAGGCGATATTCGCCGCTCCCTGGCCGACGAAGTCCTGCGATGCATCCGGGTAATCGCCGTCCGGGTTCGGGAAATTCGCGGAAATGCCCGCGCCTTGAACGAGTCCGACGAAGGCGAGCGAGAGGGCCGGGATCGTCAGCGTGGGAATCAGCCGCAGATCGGGGAAACGGGGCAGCGGTAGGGACCGGGGCACGTCGGTGATGTCGCGCAGCTGCGCCACGTTGTCCAATCCGAACAGGACGACTGCCGCTGAGGTGACGACGATCGCTGCGACCATCCCGAGCGGTCCAAGGCGTGTCCGTTCGAGGACGACGATCAGGGCGATCGTCACCGTTCCGATGATCATCGACGGCCAGTGCGCCTGGAAGATGTTGAACAGAAGGTCGAACGCCCGGGTGATACGGTTCGCTCCGTCGGCCTCGTACCCGCTGAAGTTGTCGAGCTGGCCGAGGACGATGTTCACACCGACGGC
This sequence comes from Actinomycetota bacterium, assembly GCA_039715165.1. GTDB lineage: Bacteria > Actinomycetota > Acidimicrobiia > Spongiisociales > UBA5794 > JAHEEL01. The sequence goes on along the minus strand of JBDLHX010000104.1, from coordinate 2,503 downwards.
GTTGATGAACCCGACCAACACAGCGTTCGACACCCATCTCAGGAGCGATCCGAGCTTGAGTAGTCCGGCCACGAGCATGACGACGCCGGTGAGCATTGCGAGCGTGAACAGTGCACGCTCGGGATCGTCGCCGGTGTGAACAGCCGACACGTCGGAGACGACGATCGCCATGGCCCCTGTGGCCTGGACGGCCATGAATGCTGCGCTCGTGAACAGCGCGCCGGTGACCGTCCCGACCATGTAGCCGTAGAGACCGAAGACGGGGTTGACGCCAGCGAGCAATCCGCCGGCGAGTCCGTCGGGGACGCTCTCTACGCCGAGCACGAGGCCGGCAACGGCGTCGTCGCGCAGCGTCTTGCGGTTGAAGATCGGCCCGAACATGGACTTCAGCTTGTACATCGTCGCAATGCTCCCACAGCTCGCTGTTGCCTGCTCGGATTCGTGGCTTCTCGCCATGCACGCAATCGGTGCCGGCCCGGCATCATCCGAGACCGCCCGCACGATGCGCCGCACGGAGAAGCCGTATCGCGAATGCTCCTGCGGCGATCGTCCCGACGGCACCGGGCACCGACACGCCCCCGATGGTCGGCGGCACCTTCGATGACCACAGTCGCGACGATCCGGCGAACAGGGTCGCGGTGATGGCGGCGTAGACGAGACGGTTCACGCTGCGGTCCAACCCTCGGACGTCGAGCGGGATCTCGATCAGTCCCCTTCGGATGCCCTCGAGAATCGCCGCCGCATCGACGGGGAACGTCTCGATCAGGCGCTCGTAGTCCCGAGCCGTGCGCCGGGCCCCGCGAAGAAGACGCTTCGGAGCGAACTGCCTGGCAGCGATCATCGCGGCGTAGGGCTCGAGCACCTCCTGGATGGTCACGTCGACACCGGTCTCGACGAGCATCCCCTGAAGCTGGACGAGTGTGCGCATCAGCAGAACAACATCGGGCGGCATGAAGAGTCGATGCCGGCGGAGGATCTTGTCCGCTGCGTCGGCGGCGCCGGACATGTCGATGTTCGCCGCGCCGACGGAGATGTAGCGGTCGATCCAATCCCCCAGGTCGCTTCGCAGTGCGCCCCGGTCGAGGGTCGGTGGCGCGTCGCAGATGCGGATGATCCCGTCGGACAGGCCGTCGAGGTCACGGCTGAGGGCCGCAATGACGATGTCGTCGATGAGGTCGCTGAGGTCGTCGTCGATGCGGCCGACCTTGCCGAAGTCGAGGAAGCCGACGCGGTCTCCGTCCATCATGACGATGTTCCCGGGATGGGGATCGGCGTGGAACATGCTGTCCCGGAAGACCATCTCGATGTAGATCTCTGCTCCCCGCCGCGCAAACGTGTCCGCCTTCTCTCCGAGGTCCGAGATCACGTCGGACAGCGGCGCCCCTTCGAGGAAGGACATCGTGAGCGCAGCCCCGGACGACGCCTCGAGATACGGCTCGGGGATCACGACGTCCGGCTCGTCCGCGAAGTTCTCCCGGAATCTGGAGAGGTTGGCGGCTTCGAGGTTGAAGTCGATCTCTGCGAGCAGCGACCGGCGGAGCTGGGAGGCCACCGCCACCGGGCGGTACAGGGCAAGCTCGTCGTCGTGCGCTTCGACGAGGACCGCGAGTGCCTCGAGGATGTCGAGGTCCTTCTCGATGAGGTCGCGAACCCCGGCGTGCTGGATCTTGACCACCACCTCGGTCCCGTCGATGAGCTGGGCCGCATGTACTTGGGCGATCGACGCCGAGCCGAGCGGCTCGTCGTTGAACTCGGTGAAGACTTCCTCGATCGGTCGGCCGAGCTCCGATTCGAGCGTCGCCCGAATCACGTCTGGCGGGTCGGGCGGCACGTGCCCCTGGAGGCTCGCAAGCTCTGAGGCGATCTCCTCACCGACGAGATCGCTTCTCGTGCTCAGCAGTTGGCCGATCTTGATGAACGTTGTCCCGAGATCGAGGCAGATGTGCCGGAGGCGCTCCCCATCGCTCATCTCGAGGAGCGAGCGATCGCCGATGTGCGATGCGGCGGAGCGGAACTGGTCGGGCATGCCCCCGGTCACCCACGACGCGTACCCGTAGTGAGCGATCGTGCTGATGATCTGGCCGACGCGCTTCGAGTTGTGAACCAACGTCCGCTTCGCGGCAGCAGTATCCGACATTGCCTATGTCTCCACTCGGTCGTTCTCAGGGGCAGGTCGCCCGAATGTGCCCCCCTCAAAGCAACAGCACCGTGCTCCGACGGCCACCCTAGTGCGACGGTCCGGATCCCTGCCGTGGCCCTTCGGACCGGTCACGCGTCGGTCCGGGGTATCTCGGTCCGGCGCGCGGCGGCTCTCCGTCCCCGCTCCGTCGCGGGTTGACGGGGCACGCCTTCGTGTACCGGAAGCTTGCGGGGGGGTGGCTCTCCGGCTGCATGTCCGTGGCATTTCTTGAACTTGAGGCCGCTGCCGCAGGGGCACGGATCATTGCGGCCCACGTTGGCGAGGTCGTCGAGGAATGGCATCTCCTCCCTTACCAGGATCTCC
>JBDLHX010000103.1:0-7927 GCA_039715165.1 Actinomycetota bacterium | reverse complement strand
GGACTCGTCGGTGATGACGGCGGGGAGAGGGCACGACGACATGGTCCAGAGTCTCCGCTTCACTCCAGACGGCGCCGTGCTGATCACGCGGGGATGGGATGGGACGATCCGCACGTGGGACGTCGCGACTGGCGCCGAGATGCTGGTGATCGACGAACCGATCGGCGTAGTGGGGTTCCTCCAGGAGATGGACGTGAGCCCGGATGGCTCACTGCTCGCTGCAGGTTCTCGAGACGCCGCACGCATCTGGCATCTCGAGGCCGGAGAACTCCTGTATGAACTCGACGGTGGCGATTCCGGAAGCTCAGGTGTGGCATTCATTCCCGGGCGAACAGCGCTCGCGGTCACGAGCGGGGAGATCGGCAGGGCAATCTCAATCTGGGACTACGAAGCCGACATGTTGACTCCGATCCCTGGGAGCGGAAGTTTCGTCACGGCGGTCGCTGTGAGTCCCGACGGCCGATACGTCGTGGCGAGCGACGACGCTGGGGGGATGACGATTTCCGAGTTGACCCACGACTGGGCCGAAGGCAAATACTCCATCTCGGGGCATGAAGGCACCATCTGGGACCTCGTGTTTACAGGCTCCGGACTCACGCTGGCCAGCGCCGCGGAGGACACGGTGCGTCTGTGGGATCTCGACGTGTCGGGAAGAAGCGAGTGGATGGTGCTAGCCGGAGCGCCCGACACGCTGTCGTCGGTTGCGTATAGCCCGGATGGGTCGCTCCTCGCTCGCGGCCCCATAGACGAGGGAGTCGTGATCGTCGACGCTCTCACCGGCGAGGAAGTCGATCGGTTCGAGACGGTGAGCTGGCAAGTCCCGGATCTCACATTCTCGCCCGACGGCAAGCACCTCGCCGTGGCGACGGCTTCCCCTCTTGCCCCGGTTCAGGTGTGGAACGTGGAGGCAGGCGAGCCTGTGGCAGCACTCGGCGGATTTGAGGAATCTCCACACTGGCCGTTCGTCTGGTCCGTCCAGTACAGCCCGGACGGCTCGCTCCTCGGGGCCGTTGTCCAGACGAAGGTCCAGTTGTGGGACGCGAACACCTACGAAGAGATCCTCACTATCCCGCTCGAGGATCCGGAGAACCATGCCGTGCGGGAACTCGCGTTCCATCCCGACGGCACGCGGTTCGCCGTGCGAGGTACCAGCACCAATTCTGACGGAAAGACCGGAGACTTCGTCAACACCTACAACCTCGAGGGCGAGCGTCTTCTGACGTGCTGCGAGCAATGGTGGGAAAAGTGGGCCGCGTCGGTCGACTACAGCCCCGACGGCGCGCTTCTCCTCACCTCCGGGATGAACCAGCAGACCGGCGAGGGTCTCGTCGTCCTGTGGGATGCCGAGACGGGCGAGGAGGTCGCCTCGTTGCCCGGGCACCCGAACACGGCCTGGGACGCGGTGTTCAGCCCGGACGGCTCGGTGATCGCATCGAGCAGTGGGCCCGACTCACGCATATGGGATGCGCTCACGCAAGAGGAGATCGTGACGTTGCCCAACCCGTCGGACGGCATCATCTATGAGGTTGCGTTCAGCCCCGATGGCAAGCGACTGGCGACGACCGGCGACTTCGGGTCGGATGTGTACGTATGGGCGCTCGATCTCGATGATCTCATCGAGATCGCTGAGAGTCGCTTGACGCGAGGGTTCACCGCGGCCGAGTGTGAGGCATACGCATTCGATCCCTGTCCGTCGGGATCGTGAGTTGATCGAGTGATGACTCGGCCAGCCCTCCGATTCGGCATCCTCGGGCCGTTGGAGGTGATGTCGGGCGACGCGCCGGTGCGGGTGGATGCACCGAAGCAGCGCGCTCTGCTTGCGGTGCTGGTTCTTCACGCCAACGAAGTGGTCTCCTCTGATCGCTTGCTGGATCTGGTGTGGGGGGACGGGTCAGCCGATGGCGGTGTCAGCAAGCTGCGGTTCCAGGTCTCGAAGCTGCGTGACGCGCTCAATCCGGGTCGCGATGGTGATGGGTCGAGTGTGGTTGTGACCCGGTCGCGGGGGTATGTGCTGGAGACCGCCCCCGACGCTGTGGATGCTGTGCGGCTCGAGCGTTTGGTGAGCGACGCACGCGGGTTCCTGTCGTCGGATCCCGACGAGGCGTTGGGGTTGTTTGATGAGGCGCTGGCGTTGTGGCGGGGTCCGGTGCTGGGGGAGTTTGAATATGAGGAGTGGGCACAACCCGAGATCCGCCGGCTGGCTGAGCTCCATCTGGGTGCGATTGAGGACAGGTCCGATGCCCTGCTCGCGCTCGGTCGGGGTTCGGAAGCGGTCGGTGACCTTCAAGCTCTCGTTGAGGAGCACCCCCGTAGGGAGCGGCTGCGCGGTGCCTTGATGCTTGCTCTCTATCGATCGGGGCGTCAGGCCGACGCCCTGGCTGCGTATCAGGATCTGCGCCGGGAGTTGGGAGAAGGGCTCGGGATCGATCCGTCGATCGAGTTGCAGAATCTCGAAGAGAGAATCCTCCTACAGGACCCGACGCTGACCGGCGCTGGGAGCGTGACAGAAGATCGACTGCGCGGTTACGTGCTGAGTGGGCAGATCGGCGAGGGCGCCCACGGCGTGGTCTATCGAGCGGCTCAGTCCGGTGTGGGTCGCGAGGTGGCGATCAAGACGATCCGTGCCGAATTGGCGAACAATGCGGGCTTCGTACGCCGTTTCGAAGCGGAGGCGCAACTGGTGGCGTCACTCGAGCACCCGCACATCGTGTCCCTGTTCGACTTCTGGCGGGATCCCGAAGGGGCCTACCTGGTGATGCCGTATCTGAGCGGTGGGAACCTGGCAGACGCCTTGCCCAGCGGCCCGATGGAGCCGGATTCGGTGGCGACACTGGTCGATCGCCTCGGTGATGCGTTGGGTTACGCCCATCGGCGCGGTGTCGTGCACCGCGACGTAACGCCGGAAAACGTGCTGCTGGATGAGGAAGGGAACCCCTATCTCGCCGATTTCGGTGTTGCAGCGATGATGGGGGACGTCGTCGCCGCGGATGTGTCATCGCCCGGGTATCTGCCACCCGAGGTGCATGCCGGCGGAGCGGTGTCCGCAGCATCCGACGTGTTCTCCCTCGGCGTGCTGGCGTTCGCGGCGCTGACCGGCACGACCCCTGGTCCGACAGGCGCGCTGCCGCCAGTATCGAGTGTGGTCGACGGCATGCCTCTCGGGGTCGACGACGTTGTTGCTCGCGCGACCGCGGTCGATGCGGCGGATCGTTATCAGGAGATCGGGGACTTCGTCGACGATCTCGGCAGGGTTCTGATCGGGGGAGAGGCCCCGGTCGGTGTGGCCGTCGAGGTGCGGAACCCGTTCAAAGGTCTGCGAGCATTTGGCGAGCCGGACGCCGTCGACTTCTTCGGCCGTGCTGGGCTGATTGGCGAGCTCGTCGAGACGGTTGGCCGCCGCCGTCTGGTCGGTGTTGTTGGCCCGTCGGGGTGCGGCAAGTCGAGTCTCGTCCGCGCCGGGCTGGTCCCCCGGATCCGGGGCGGGGCGCTGCCGGGATCTGAACGGTGGCTGATCACCGACGTATACCCCGGGTCGCGACCGTTCGCCGAGCTGGAAGCAGCGCTGTTGCGAGTAGCGGTGAACCGTCCGGACGGCCTGGTCGATGCGCTCGTGAGCGGTGGAGAAGGTTGGCGAGATGTTGCCGATCAGCTTCTGCCCGACGGCTCCGAAGTGCTGCTGATCGTCGACCAGTTCGAAGAGCTGTTCACACTGACACCCGACGAAGGAGTCCGACGGAGGTTCATCGCGGCTCTCACCGAGCTCTCATCGGATCCGCTCAACCGCGTGCGCGTCGTGGTGACGATGCGCGCCGACTTCTACGACCGGCCTCTCGAGTACTCCGCGTTCGGTGACCTGCTGCGCAGCGGTCTCGTTTCCGTGACAACTCCGGACGAGGACTCGCTCGTCGAGACTGTGGTTGGCCCGGCATCCGGAGTGGGTCTGTCCGTGGAGACGGGTCTGGCGGAGATGATCGCAGCCGACGTGGCAGGACAGCCGGGGGGCCTGCCCCTGATGGAGTACGCACTGACCGAACTGTTCGCCCGCCGCAGTGGAGGTCTCCTGACCGGCGAGGCGTACCGCAGGACCGGTGGCGTGCTCGGAGCCCTGGGATGGCGAGCCGAGGATCTCTACACGGGATCGAACGACGCGAGCAAATCAGCCATCCGCCAAGTCTTCCTGCGACTCGTCGCCGTGGAGGAAGGTGCCGCCGATACGCGTCGACGAATCCCCGCCACTGAACTCGCCACCATCGGCGTCGAGGCCGACACGCTCGAGCAGGTTCTCCATGACTATGGCTCGCACCGGCTGTTGACGTTCGATCGGGACCCAAACACGAGAGCGCCGACGATCGAGGTAGCTCACGAGGCGCTCCTGTCGCGGTGGGAACGGCTCAAGATCTGGATCGACGAACGCCGCGACGACCTCGTGCTGCACCGGCACCTGGCCACGGCCGTTGCCGAGTGGGAAGAGAACGAACGGACAGACGCCTACCTGCTGGGGTTCGGCCGTCTCGATCACTACGAAGCATTTGCTGCCGAGACCGATCTCGCCCTCACCGACGATGAGAGGGGCTACCTCGCCCAGTCACGCGAGCACCTCGATGCCGAGCGTCGTAGGCGCCGTCACAGTCGTCGGTGGATTCTCTCCGGATTCGCGGCGGCTGCCCTGATTGCCATCGTCCTCGCCGTGGCTGCGCTGGCAAACCAACGACGTGCCGAGGACGCGTCCGAGGTTGCACAACACAGTGAGCAGGTGGCGATCGAGGAGGCCGTCCGCGCCGACACTGCGGCCGCGGAGGCCCGGCAGCAGGCGGCACGATCCAGGGTCCTGGACCTGAGCGGCGCTTCACAGATCGCTCTCGACGAGGACCCCGAGTTGAGCATCCTCCTCGCTCTCGAAGCTGCGGGTACTGAGGTCGAGGACGGCCCGTTGGCCCAGAATGTCAGCGCCTTGCACGAGAGCGTTCTCGCATCTCGGGTTCTCTACCAGCTTCCCGGTTCGAGCCAGATGGCGACAGATGCCGCGGGCACACTCATCGTCGGAGCCGTCGGTGATGGAGAGCCCATAACTGTGTGGGACCTCGGTACCGGAGACGTGGTCGTTGAGCTTCCGGTTCTCGCCAATACCGGGACGGACGCGAAGGCGACGCCCGTGGCGATGAGCCGTGATGGCAGGCTTGTGGCAACTCCACCCCAACTTGGCGACGGTGTGGCCGTTTGGGATGTGACGACGGGCGCACCGCTCTTTGAGATTCGTGGGGATCACCCGGGTTCGTTGGGTACTCCGGCAGCGTATCGGTACACCTTCAATGCCGATGGATCGCTGCTCGCCTCCCGGTCCTGGGACCATGCGATCCGCGTCTTCGACGTCGAGGGAGGGTCCCTGGTGTTTGATCTACCGCTCCTTCCGGACGACTGGGCATGGGGCGGCGGACTCGCCTTCAACGAGGATTCAACACAGATCGCTGCATCGTTCGCTTTTGAGACACGCGTGTGGGATGTGGCGACCGGGGAGCTCCTCCACACCCTTGGTGATGGCTGGACCGGCATGTCCGGCGTTGCGTTCCTCCCGGATGGCGACCTTGCTGTTGCGTACTGGGCGGCCGATCCGACGATCGCGGTGTGGGACCTCGCCACCGGAAGCGAGCGATTGATTGGTCGGGGAGAGGGGCTGTTCCCGAGAGCCATCGCCGTCAGCGATGCCGGCGATGAGATCGTGACGGCGAACGATGAGGGCAAGATCACCGTCTGGCAGCTGACGCCGAACGACCTGACGGCAGTGCGGACAACCGGAGGCCACACTGCCGGCGTCGGCGGTCTGTCGATCGTTGAGGGGGACCGGGTTGTCACCGGATCAGACGATGGGACGATCCGGGTGTGGGACAACAGCATGCTTGGCAGGGGAGAGGGCGCTACCGCGTTGAGCGATCCCTGGTTGTTCAGCGATATCGCATACGGCCCCTCCGGCGATCGCCTGGCGAGCGGCACGATCACCGACTTCTGGATCTCCGGTGCCGAGACGGGGGAGCAGTTGGTGAAGATTGATCTGCTCTCGGCGTTCCTCAGCGATCTGGACGCCGGCGCCGTGGCCAACATGGCCGTGGGCAAGGCGGAGTTCTTGAACGATGGAACGACGATCGCGGTGAGCGTGTGGGATCTCGCCCAAGCGAACGGTGCATTGGGAATGTGGGATGCCGGTGACGGCTCGCTCGTCCGTCGGTTCACGCTCAACGGTGAACCGCTCGCGTCGACACGATGGCTCGACATGAATCCGGACGAGTCGCTCATCGCCGGGGTCGTGGGACAAGACATCCACGTGTGGGACACCGACACGGGGGAGCACGTTCTGACCATTCCGACCCGAAGCAACGTGTGGTGGATGAGTGTCGCATTCGATCCCACCGGCTCGCGGATCGCCGCGCAGGGCAGAAACCAGGGGTTTGAAACGGTTCCCACGATTGTTGAGGTGTATGACCTGGACGGAAACAAGCTCTGGGCGGGGAGCGAGCATCTCGAGTTCGTCTCCGGAGGGATCGAGTACAACCCCGATGGTCGTCACCTACTCACGTCGGGACTCGATCAGGCCGGTTCCGGCGTCGCCGTTGTCTGGGATGCAGCGAATGGCGAAGTCGTGACGCGGATCGCTGGATTCGGCGGAGAGGTGATGCGTGCCGTCTACAGCCCCGACGGTGGGTTCATTGCGACGGGGGAGATCTCCATCATTCGGCTCTGGGACACCGACGGACATAGGGAGGTGTGGGCGCTCAACGGGCACCCCGGTGGATATGTCAACAGCCTCGCTTTCTCCCCGGACGGGACGCGGCTCATCTCGGCTGCCGACATCGACGGACTCGTTCGGACGTGGTACCTCGCCTTCGATGATCTCGTCGACCTGGCCGAGAGGCGTCTGACACGAGACTTCACCGAATCGGAGTGCGCGCTCTATGAGATCCAGCCCTGTCCGGCGGGATCGTGAGTTGATCGAGCACGCGATGCGGCCCCACGGTGATCGTGGGGCCGCATCTTCGTCGCTCTCTGAAGCCCGTTGTTTGCTCTCCCGGGCGGTTCAGATCAGTGTGTTGGCTGCGGGCGGGCGGGACGCGCTGCTCCGCGGCGCCAGCTGCTCAGCTTCTCTGCGACGACCTTGGTGAATCGGTCGGAGGATCGTGTGGACTCGGGATTCGTGGACTGCCCGAAGCCGGACTCCTTCATTTCCTCCGTCATGGCGGAGATGTAGGCGTTGACGTAATCGTCACGCTCGATCGGGTACATGGTTCCCTCCTTCGGGTCTTGGTGTGTTCCCTTTGACAGCACCAAGGTCGCACAAGGGGGTTAGCGGACGCTTAGCGCCGACTTAGCGACGCCCACACACCGCGTACCCAGGGTTGCAGTCCCCGTATACGGCGCCACCAGCCCACGGAATGAGATGGGGCAGCGACCGTTCGCATTCTTTGGGCTCGCGCCGCCAAATAGGACGGCGCCAACCCTGGGTACGCGGGATTAGAGGGTGGTGACCTGGGCCTTGACCCGGCGGAGGATCGCCGACATCCCGTTCAGACGTTGCGCCGACACCGCTTCCCGGAGGCCCATGCGCTGGTAGAAGTCGTTTGGGACGGCAAGGATCTCGTCGCCAGGCGATCCGTCGAGCGCCTCGTGCAGGATGCCGGCGAAACCCCGGACGGTCGGCGCCTCGGCGGGGACCCTGAAGTGGAGGTGAACGGCTTCAGCGCCGCCTTCGATGATGAGCGCAAACGGCGACTGGCACTCCGGTACGACCTCGAACAGCTCCGGGTGATCTTGCAGTCGCCCCGGCAATTCGGGGAGTCTACGGGAGTAGTCGAGGAGCGCCTCAAGCCGGACGGCCGCAGGGACGGCAGCGAACATCTCGACGATGCGATTGAGCCGTTCTGTTGCGGTGGGGGAATTC
>JBDLHX010000102.1:0-8103 GCA_039715165.1 Actinomycetota bacterium | reverse complement strand
GCTGTGCGAGTCCTCGCAAGGAGCACGATCGAGCCGGCCCACGAGACGAGGAGGACGGCCAGCCCGATCCAGCCGACGGGACCCACCAGCGCCCCGAGGCTCACGAGCACGGCCGCAAGCACCACCTGGACGACGACGTGCTGGAAGTGCAGCCCGATCACGAGCCACGACCACACCATGGACGGCAGCAGCAGCCAGTCGTGACGGAACGGGCGCAAGGCGTTGAACGTCGCTGCAGCCGACCACGCGGCGAGGACAAGCAGGGCCATCTCGGGAATCACAGTGTGGCGGAGTATATGGAGCGGGTCGGCGCCGCCCTCATCACCATCCCCGAGTAGCGTTCGGCCTCACATGGCCGAGCACGAAGAACACACCCACCACGAGGCCGACGCCGCATCGCCGTGGCGTCGATTGACACATCGCCTCGGCCACGTCGTCGGCCATGACCATGATCACGGCGAATCGGCCGGGAGCCTGATCGACTCCGGGGCCGAAGGCATCCGGGCGACCAAGATCTCCCTCATCGGTCTCGGGATCACGGCAGCCATCCAGGCAGTCATCGTCCTATTCAGCGGTTCGGTGGCACTGCTCTCGGACACACTCCACAACCTCGCCGATGCTCTAACGGCGATCCCGCTGTGGATTGCATTCGCTCTCGGTCGTCGCGCCCCGACGAGGCGTTACACGTACGGCCTCAACCGGGCCGAAGACCTCGCCGGCCTGGCGATCGTCGGCGCAATCGGCTTGTCGGCGGTGCTCGTCATCTGGGAGTCGGCCCGTCGAATCGCCGAGCCCCGGCTGATGGAGCACATCCCCTGGGTCATCGCGGCAGGGTTCGTCGGAGCGTTGGGGAACGAGTTCGTCGCTCGCTACCGGATCCGCGTCGGCAGGAGGATCGGCTCGGAGGCACTCGTTGCGGACGGAAGCCACGCACGCTCCGATGCACTGACGTCACTCGCTGTCGTCGTCGCCGGTGTGGGGGCTGCATTCGGTGCTGCGTGGGTCGATCCGGTCGCAGGGCTGACCGTCGCCGTCGTCATTCTCTGGATCCTCGTGCGATCGGCCAGGCGCATGTGGCGGCGCGTCCTCGATGGCATCGAACCGGAGATCGTCGATGACGTGGAAGAGACGATTCGCTCGACGCCGGACGTCCTCGACGTAACCGACCTGCGTGTGCGGTGGCACGGCCACCAGTTGCGAATTGAGACAGCCGTCGCCGTCCGGGCCGATGCCTCGGTGAGAGAGGGGCACGACACGGCCCATGAGGTCGAACACGCGCTGCACCATCGATTCGCCTTCCCAGTGGCGGCGGTCATCCACGTGACGCCGCATGGTGTACCGGACGCGCACGACAGCACGGCACACCACCATCAATAGGCGAACGCCGAAGAACCCGTTCGCCGCTCGGTGTCAGCAATCCGATGGGTTGTAGCATGAGCGAGCAGCTCGTTCGGAAGAGCCGACGAGCACGCACTTCGAAAAAGGGGAGGAACCATGAACGAAATCGGACCTTTGCAGGTGCTCGTTGTCGGATTCACTGATCCAAAGCTCGACGGGAGCGTTCTCGACGAGTTGGTCGCTGCCAGCGACGCCGGGACCATCAAGCTCGTCGACGTCCTCGGCGTCTATAAGTCCGACAACAACGAGATACTCGCCGCGCAGATGACCGACCTCACCGAAGACGAGGCCATCGTCTACGGCGCGTGGGTCGGGGCACTCATCGGTCTCGGAGCCGGCGGAGGAGCGGGTGCTGAACTCGGAGCCGTCGCAGGCGCGATCTCCGCACTCGACGAGTACGACTACGGCCTCGACGACGAAGCCCTCGCCTCGATCGCAGAGGACATCCCCGCCGGCGGTGCGGCCATGCTGGCCGTCATCGAGCATCGTTGGGCGATCGACCTGCGCAATGCCATCCGCGAGGGCGGCGGCATCCTCATCGCTCAGGACTTCCTGAGCCCCGAGAACCTCCTGACGCTCGGAGCCATCGCGTCGTCGTGACGCGAACGCCTCCAATCAGCGAGAACGAGCAAGGAGTATCACGATGCCGGCAAACAGAAGAGTCTCCCGAAGAACCGCCCGACGCACGTCGCGGCGGGTGAACCGACGTCAATCTGCGGCCGCAGGGGCCATGGCACCGCCCCAACCGGTTGCTGCCGCACCGACGGCACCTGCGCCACCCGCGCCGGCGCCGGCTGCACCCGACGATGACCGGTACGAGCAGCTTCGACAGGCGAAGGAGCTGCTGGATTCTGGGATCCTGACGGAAGAGGAGTTCGCAGCCGAGAAGGCGAAGATCCTGGGGAACTGACTCCCCCGGGTCGAGGACGGGGAGCCACCACGGTGGTCCCCGTTTCGAGGCCGGTGAGTGCGAGAAGTCGAAGCCGGCGGCCCCGGGGACAGCCGATCCCGCGGGCCGTCGACCGATGGGAGGTGCCGGTGACTGATCTACGTGCGGATCACTATCGCAAGCTCGAGCGCATGTATCTGAGCGCGCCCCTCAACGACTTCTACCAACCCACGATCGAGATCAGCGAGGCACAGGCGATCATCTCGAGTGCCGTTCGCGAGGACTTCTTCCACGCGGCCGGTGCGGTCCACGGATCGGTCTACTTCAAGCTCCTCGACGACTCCTCGTGGTTCGCCGTCGCCTCCCTCATCCCCGACGTGTTCGTTCTCACGACGACGTTCACCACGTACCTCACCCGACCGGTGTCCTCGGGCACGATCACCGCGGTCGGCCGGGTCGTGAATGAGGGCCGGACGCAGTACCTCGCCGAGGCCGTCCTCAGCGACCATGAGGGGCGGGAGATCGGCCGCGGATCGGGAACGTTCGTCAGGGGACGGAACCCGTTGACACCCGAGATCGGGTACGCGTAGGCCAATGGGAACCCGGCCACCCGATCCCGTAGGCTGTCGCCATGTCTGACGTCAGTTCACGCCGCCGTGCCGCCGCGCTCGTCGCCCTGCCTCTTCTCGTCGTAGCCGTGGCCGTCATCGTCCAGGCCATCGGTCGCAATGCGGGATCACTCGTGCTCGGCCTCGTCGGCCTGGCTATCGCGACGGGCGGCGTCTGGTGGTTGATCACCGACACCGGAGTCCGCTGGATCGTCGGAGTCGTCGGAACCGTCGCCGGCATCGGCTTGGTTGTCGCCTCCCTAGCGCAGGTCGTCACAAGGCCAGAGCATCTCGTGCTCCGCACCCTGCTCATTCTGGTGCTGGTCGGAGGAACGCTCGGGCTCGGCCGCTACTCCCTCATGCGCCCGGTTCAGAAGTCCCCGACCGATGCGGCGGCTCGCAGGCCGAGCCGACCGGTTCTGCTCTGCAACCCGTGGTCGGGCGGCGGAAAAGTGGAGCAGTTCGGGCTCGTCGACCTCGCTCACGAACTCGGCGTCGAGGTGGTGATGCTCGATCGGGGCCTCGACCTCGAAGAGCTGACCCGAGACGCCGTCGCCCGCGGTGCCGACTGCCTCGGCATGGCGGGAGGCGACGGATCTCAAGCCCTCGTCGCGTCGGTCGCAGCGGAGCACGACCTCCCGTTCGTGTGCATCCCGGCGGGAACCCGCAATCACTTCGCCCTCGATCTCGGACTCGATCGCACCGACCCGCGCTCGGCGATGTACGCGTACCGTGATGCCGTCGAACGCCGCATCGACTTCGCCACCGTCAACGACCGCCTCTTCGTCAACAACGTTTCCCTCGGTGTGTACGCGACGATCGTCCAGTCCGACGACTACCGCGACGCGAAGGTCGACGTCTCCAAGTCGATGCTCAAGGAACTCCTCGGCCGCCAGTCCGAGCCTTTCGACCTCCAGTACGCCACCCCCGACGGGACCGATATCGACGGCGCCTTCCTGATCATGGTCTCGAACAACCCGTACGTCCTCGGCACCTCGGTCGACGTCTCCCAGCGGCGACGCATCGACGGCGGGAACCTCGGCGTGTTCGCCATCTCCACCCAGACCGGCTCGCAGGCAGCCCAGCTCATGACGCTCGCCGCTCTCGGCCTGCGCAAGTTCTCCAAGCACTGGTACGAGTTCACGGCCGAGGAGTTCGAGGTCCGGTCGAAGTCCGGCACCGTGTTCATGGGCGTCGACGGCGAAGCGCTCGACGCTCCGACGCCGCTGCGCTTCTCGATCCGCCCGCAGGGACTCCGCATGTTCGTGCCGGAGGGGAATCTCGAGGTCGTCGAAGCACGCCGCGCCCGGGATCTGCATCTCGTCGACGTCGTTGCGGTTGCATTGGGCCGCGAGCCGGAACCGGGTTCATGACATGCCGGTGAAGACGCCCGCCGAGCGGCAGGAGGAAGGGCGGGCAGCGCGGGAACACGCACCGCTCTCCGCCCACGCCGAGTGGAGCTCCGCACACGATCGTCCGGATCCCGTAACGCTGCTCGCAGCCCAGAACGAACAGCGCGTCCCCTGACTCGTGCCCGTTCGGCACACCCGGATGCGCGTCTCGCCGTTCACGTTCTACCGGGGTACCGCCCGCATCATGTCCGCCGACCTCGCCGGCACTCCCAACAGCGGTTTCGCGGTTCAAGTCGTTGGTGACGGGCATCTGTCGAACTTCGGCGCGTACGCATCCCCGGAACGCCGCCTCGTCTTCGACGCCAACGATTTCGACGAGACGCTGACCGGGCCATGGGAGTGGGACGTGAAGCGACTGGCCGTGAGCTTCCTCGTCGCGGCGAGGCACCGGGGGTTCGCCGACGTCGACTCCCGAGCCATCACTGCCCGGGTCGTGGAGGCGTACCGCAGCGCAATGGCCAAGTTCAGCGAGATGGGCTTCATGGACCTCTGGTACGAACACACAGGCATGACCGAGCTCCGACAGATCGGGAGCGGGGAGTTCGACGAGGAGGAACTCAATCAACGAATCGACCGCTTCGAACGAAAGGCACGCTCCAAGAACAGCCTCCAAGCTCTCCGCAAGCTGACAGTCGAGGACGAGGGCCACTTCCGGATCCGCACGGACCGGCCGGTACTCGTGCCGATACGGGGAGTTCTTCCCGAACACGGGCCCGATCAACTCGAGCAGATCGTTCGCGACACCTTCACCGACTATCTGACGACCCTCCGCCCCGATCGCCGCCTCTTGCTCGAACGCTACGAGCTGGTCGATATCGCTCTCAAAGTCGTCGGCGTCGGGAGCGTCGGCACGCGCTGCTTCATCCTTCTGCTCGAGGGAAGGGACTCGAGCGATCCTTTGATGCTCCAGGCCAAGGAGGCGAATGCCTCCGTGCTCGAAGAGCACCTGCACACGAGCCGCTACTCCCATCACGGAGAGCGGGTGGTGGAGGGTCAGCGGCAGATCCAGGCACAGTCCGACATCTGCCTCGGTTGGGCGACCGGTCCCGAGGGCCGTAACTTCTACGTTCGCCAACTCCGCGACTGGAAGCGCTCGTTCGATGTCGAGACGGCGTCGCCACGAGATCTCGACTTCTACGCCAGGTTGTGCGGCCAGATCCTCGCAAGGGGCCATGCTCGTTCCGGTGACCCGGTGGCGATCGCGTCGTACATGGGCGACTCACCGGAGTTCGACGACGCGATCCTGGCCTTCAGCGAGGCATACGCCGACCAGACGGTCGCCGACTACGAAGCGTTCCAGGATGCCATCGCCGACGGAACCCTCGAAGTCTCCGACGACCTCTAGCCAATCGACGGTTCTTCGTCCTCCCGATGGCACCACCCATCACGCCCGTCCCCCCTAATGGCCTGCCGGCCATCTCCCCCGCAAGCGGGGGAGAATGTGAGAGAGCGCACCTCGCGCCTTCACCCGGATCGTGATCAACCGCAACATCGGGGAGACGAGGAACCGCGTGGCTCAGTCGTTGGACTCCTGGGCCTGCTCCACCCACGCCAGACCGTCTTCGTAGGCATGGTCGAGGGAGGCCCCGATCCCCGGCTCGGCTCGGAAGACGTTCTCCTCGCCGACGATCTCGAGCACACGGGTCTTCTTCAGTGAGGAATAAACGGGCTCCTCGACCCCGGCGAGTACGAGGCGGTTCCCGCCGTCCCGCAGCTCCTGGGTGTACTTGCTCAGTACCCCGAGGAATGTCGAGTGCGCCTCGTCGAGTCCCCGCAGCCGGTAGATCACGGCCGCACCGGTCGTTCCGGTGGCGTCGGGGAGCATGTCCCTGAGTCTCGGAACCGCCGCGTAGAAGTGCGCCGATTGGTAGCCGATCACCGTGACGTCGTGTGAGCGAATCGTCTCAGCGAGGTCCCGGATCTCCCATCGACCGTCCTCGTTTCTCGCCATTTCGAACACCTTCACCGACATGAACGATGAGTAGATGTACATGACGAGCGACAGCCCGGCGCCGAGGAAGATCGTCCACTGCAGCGGGATGAACAGGGCAGACACGAGGGTGAGCAGCATCGCTGCCGTCGAGCCTTTGGACGCCTTCACAACCATCAAGGCACTCGGCCACCGGGCGAGGATGAGTTCGGCGGCGATCACGAAGAGCAGGCCGGAGATGACCGTCAGGGGCACCCGCTCGGCGAGGCTGCCAAAGAGAAGAACGAGGGCGCCGAGCCAGACGGCGGCGAACACGCCTCCCCAACGGGAACTCGCGCCGGCGCTCACGCTGATGGCGGTTCGCGACAGCGACCCGCCGGTTCCAAGCGATTGGAAGAAACTCCCCGCAATGTTGCCGAGGCCCTGGCCGACGAAGTCGCGGCTCTGATCCACCCGGCTGCCGTCGGGATTCGGGAATGCCGTGTTGATACCGGCCCCCTGGACGAGCGCCACGATCGCGACGGACATCGACCCGAGTGCGAGTTCCGGCATCAGGTGGAAGGCCGGGAGCATCGGCATCGGGAGGCTGTTGGGGATCTCCCCGATGCTCGCCACGAGGGCCACGGAGTCGAGTCCGGCGTTGTTGACGATGATGGTCATCACGAAGAGCGTCACGACGGCGGCGAACTTCTTCGTTCGCTTCACCATCTTGAGCGCCACCATCATCACAACGGTGGCAATGCCGACCGCGGCCGTGGCTATGTCCCACTTCCCCACATTGGCGAACCAGTGCACGGTCTCGGCGATCTTGTTGGCACCCTCAGGTTCGTGGCCGGCGAAGTGGTCGAACTGGCCGATCATGATGAGCAGAGCCGCTCCGGAGACGAACCCCGTCATGACCGCGTTCGACACGAGGTAGACGACGTTGCCCAGCCGGAGCAACCCCATCACGAACATGATGCCGCCGACGAGGAGCGTCACCGTGAACAGAGCGCGGGGAATGTCGGAGTCGGCGACCCCGGCAACGTCGATCACCGAACCGGTCGCGAGAGCGATGGCGCTCGTGAGCGTGGAGATCATGAGGATCGAGCCCGTCGTCAGCGATGCGACGAGCGTCGCCACGATGCCGGCATAGAGGCCGTAGATGGGGCCGGCACCCGCAAGCTGGGCGTATGCCATTCCCTCCGGAATCGAGAAGAGTCCGGTCGCGAAACCGGCCACAGCCCCATCCTTGATCCCCCGGGGCTCGAGTCCGAGCCGCTCCAGCACCGGTTTCATGAGGAGTCGATGCGCCGCAACACGCGCCGGGTGACTGCGGCGACGCCCTTGCCGAGGATCCATCCGGCTGCGACATCCCCCGGATAGTGGACGCCTGTGTAGACGCGCGAGAACCCGACGGCGCCGGCGAGTGCGTTCATCGGTAGCCAGAGCTCGGGAATCTCTCTTCCGATGACGCCGGAGAACGCGGCGGCAGATGCCGTGTGCCCTGACGGGAACGACGTCGAGTCCGGGTGCTTGAGGCGGCGATCTTCGGGAACCTCGATACCGGGGCGCCGGCGGTTGGCGACCCCTTTCACGACGATGTTTGCGAGGGCCGACGTGGCCCCAATCGCTGCCATGCCGCCAACCGCGGTTCGCCGTCCTCGACGACCTCCAAAGGCGGCGATCAACGCAGCGATGACCATCCACAGGCGCGAGTATGAGGCGGCCTCGGAGAGGGGCGGGAGTGTCTTATCGAGGATGGGCGCGTGCCAATCGGCGACTTGCTGGTGAACCTGCTCGTCGAGTTCGTGCAGGCGCTCGAGTGGCTTCGACTGATTCGTCATGATTCCTCCGCCCCGAGATTGTTGCAGGCTCGAGTTGTGC
>JBDLHX010000101.1:0-8176 GCA_039715165.1 Actinomycetota bacterium | reverse complement strand
CAAGCACGTCCCGGTGTACATCAGCGAGTCGATGGTCGGGCACAAGCTCGGCGAGTTCGCCCCAACCCGGACGTTCCGGGGCCATATGGCGAGCGAGAAAGCAGCGAGGAAGCGATGAAGGCCCACGCGAAAGCCAGACACGTTCGGCAGTCGCCGTACAAGGTGCGGCGTGTGCTGGACCTCGTTCGGGGTCTCCCCGTCGAAGAAGCGCGCGTTGTGCTGACGCACACCCAGCGCCGCGCGGCGGACCCGATCCTCAAATGCCTCGACTCGGCCGTTGCGAACGCCGAGCACAATCTCGCAGCCGACGCCGACGAGCTCGTCGTCGCCGAGGCGTTCGCCGATGAGGGCCCGACCCTCAAGCGGTGGCGTCCACGTGCCAGAGGCCGTGCGACGCGAATTCGCAAACGCACAAGTCATATCACGATCGTCGTCGCAGACGTCGACACGGAGGAGGATGCCTAATGGGGCAGAAGATCCATCCCTACGGTCTGCGGCTCGGCATCGTCACCGACTGGAAGTCCCGCTGGTACAGCGAGAAGGACTATGCCGCACAGGTCAATGAAGACCAGAAGATTCGCAAGTACCTGCGTGACGAGCTGACTCGTGGCGCTGTATCGCGGATCGACATCGAGCGGATCGGTGACAAGAAGGTCCAGATCGACATCCACACCGGACGCCCCGGTGTGGTCATCGGTCGTGGCGGCTCGGAGGCCGAGCGTCTCCGTGGCGGCCTTGAAGACCTCACCGGCCGCAACGTCAAGTTCAATGTCATCGAGGTCTCGAACCCGGAGCTCGACGCAACGCTGCTCGCACGCAGCGTCGCCGACCAGCTCGAAGGTCGCGTCGCGTTCCGTCGTGCCATGAAGCGCACGGTCACGACCGCCATGAAGGCCGGAGCCGAGGGCGTTCGCGTCCAGGCGCAGGGTCGTCTCGGCGGCGCCGACATGGGCCGCCGCGAGTGGTACCTCGAGGGTCGCGTCCCGCTCCACACACTGCGTGCCGACATCGACTTCGGCGTGGCCACAGCCCGCACGACGGTCGGTGCCATCGGCATCAAGGTGTGGGTCTACCGCGGTGACCTGCTCACGAGCGCCGCTGCACGCAATGAGAAGATCGCAGCCGAGGCCCGGCTCGCAGCCGGTGGACCGGCCAAGCGCCGCCGTCGTTCTGCACGCTCGCGTGCCGAGGCGGCAGCCGGCGAGGGCGGTGGCAAGCGCCTCATCGAGGCCGGTGGCGGCAAGCGCGTCGTCGAGGCCGGTGGCGGCAAGAAGGGCGGCAAGCGCCTCATCGAGGCCGGCGGAGGCAAGCGCCCCGCGACCACGACCGCCGATGCCGCAGCGGAATTCGAGGCGGCGAAGGCCGAGGCCGACGAACTGCTCAAGACCAGCGAACAGTCGACAGCCGACACTCCACAGCCAGAGGCTGAGGTGAAGCCGGAGACGACGACTGAGGCCGCTGCGGTGACCGAAGAGGTCGCTGCCGAGGAAGCTACGACCGAAGTGGAGGAGACCCCCACGGTCGAAACCACTGAGGTACCGAAGACTCAGAAGGTCGAAGAGGAGAGCGAACAGCCGACAGACGACAGCCCACAGCCCGAGGCTGAGGCGTCGGAGTCGGAGGCTGGCGACGAAGGCGACTCCTCCGAGGGAGGTGACGCCTGATGTTGATGCCGAAGCGCACCAAGTACCGGAAGGTCCAGAAGGGCCGCATGACCGGGAAGGCGAAGGGTGGGGCGAAGGTCTCGTTCGGCGAGTACGGCCTCCAGGCTCAGGAGCCTGGTTGGATCACCGCTCGCCAGATCGAGGCGGCTCGTGTCGCCATGACGAGAAAGATCAAGCGTGGCGGAAAGGTCTGGATCACGATCTTTCCGGACAAGCCGATCACGGAGAAGCCGGCCGAGACCCGCATGGGCTCGGGCAAGGGCAACCCGGAGTACTGGGTCGCCGTCGTGAAGCCCGGACGTGTCATGTTCGAGATGGCCGGCGTCGACGAGGAGCTGGCCCGTGAGGCCATGCGTCTCGCGGCACACAAGTTGCCGTTGAAGACCAAGTTCGTCAGGCGGGAGGACGTATGAATACCGTCGACCTGCGAAAGCTGACCTACAAGGAGCTGCAAGAGCAGCTCGACGAGGGCAAGGAAGAGCTGTTCAACCTGCGCTTCCAGATCGTCACGAACCAGCTCGACAACACAGCACGAATCAAACAGGTGAAACATCACATCGCCCGCGTCAAGACCTTGATGCGTGAGCAAGAGATCACCGCCTGGGAGCAACAGCAGGAGGAGGAGGCGTAGATGGAACGGGGACGCCGCAAAACACGCGTCGGGGTCGTCGTTTCGGACTCCAGGGACAAGACGGTCACCGTCGAGGTCCGGGATTCCAAGCGCCACCCGAGGTACGGCAAGACCGTGCCGGTGCGGAAGCGATTCCACGCTCATGACGAAACGAACGACGCCAACGTCGGCGACACGGTGCGGATCATCGAGACCCGCCCGCTGTCGAAGACGAAGACATGGCGCGTCGCTGAGATCGTGGAGCGTGCGAGATGATCCAGCAGGAGTCCAGACTCAAGGTCGCCGACAACACCGGCGCCAAAGAGGTCCTGGTCATCCGCGTTCTCGGAGGCTCGGGGAGGCGGTACGGCAGCCTCGGCGATACCGTCGTTGCAACGGTGAAAGACGCCACCCCCGGTGGAACCGTGAAAAAGGGTGAGGTCGTCAAAGCCGTGGTCGTGCGGACGAAGAAGGAGAACCGTCGCTCAGACGGGACCTACATCCGCTTCGATGACAACGCGTGCGTGATCATCAATGACCAGCAGCAGCCCCGCGGAACCCGGATCTTCGGACCCGTCGGCCGCGAGTTGCGCGAAAAGAAGTTCATGCGGATCGTTTCACTGGCACCGGAGGTGCTCTGATGAAACTCAAAAAGGGTGACACAGTTCAGGTCATCACCGGCAAGGACGCCGGGACCGAGGGCAAGATCGCCAAGGTCTTCCCCGACCGCAACAAGATCATCGTCGAGGGCGTCGCCACAGCGAAGCGTCATCAACGGCCGTCCGGCCAGACCATGCAAGGCGGCATCATCGACAAGGACATGCCGATCGACGTCTCGAACGTCATGATCGTCTGCGCCGACTGCGGGCCCACCCGCATCGGCGCACGATTCGACGAGGACGGCCGCAAGTACCGCGTATGTCGCAAGTGTGGAGGTGAGCTCTAATGGCTCCTCGCCTCAAAGAGAAGTACGACAACGAGATCGCCGCTCAGCTCAAGGAAGACCTCGAGCTCGAGAACGCGATGCAGATCCCGCGTCTCTTGAAGATCGTGGTGAACATGGGCGTCGGTGACGCCGCTCAGGACGCCAAGCTCATGGACTCGGCCGTCGAGGACCTGCGGATCATCACCGGGCAGCAGCCCAAGGTCATGATGGCTCGCAAGTCGATCTCGAACTTCAAGCTCCGTGAAGGCGTCCCGGTTGGGGCCTCGGTCACGCTGCGCGGCGCCCGGATGTGGGAGTTCCTCGACCGGCTCATCGCCACGGCGATTCCACGGATCCGAGACTTCCGCGGCCTGAATCCGAACGGGTTCGATGGCCGGGGCAACTACAACTTCGGCGTCACCGAGCAGTTGATCTTTCCCGAGATCGACTACGACAAAGTGACCACGGTTCGTGGCATGGACATCGCGTTCGTGACCACCGCGGCAAACGACGAGCAAGGCAGGGCGCTACTCGATGCTTTCGGGTTCCCGTTCCGCCGTCAACAGGCAGGTGTGTGATGGCGAAGACATCGAAGATCGCCAAGAACAATCAGCGCAAAGCGACGATCGAGAAGTACGCCGAACGTCGTGCAGTGCTCGTCGCCATCATCAAGGACCCGGAAGCCTCGTACGAGGACAAGCGCGAGGCGTATCAGAAGATCGCCAAGATGCCGCGTGATGCGAGCGCGACGCGCTACCGCAACCGCTGCGGCGTCACGGGTCGTCCCCGGGGATACTTCCGCAAGTTCGGCATGGCCCGCTCGACGGTGCGTGAGCTCGCTCACCTCGGCGAGCTCCCCGGCGTGAGAAAGGCTTCGTGGTAATCATGCAGTCTGATCCAATAGCCGACATGCTCACCCGGATCCGCAACGCCAATATGGCGCTGCATCCGGAGACGACGATGCCGTCGTCGAAGTTGAAGGAAGAAATCGCCCGCATCCTCTCTGAAGAGGGGTTCATCGACGGGTACAAGGTCGACGACGCCCGCGTCGGGAAAGAGCTCACGATTCGCCTCCGCTATGGCAGCGATCGTCAGCCGATCCTCGTAGGCCTCGAACGGATCTCGAAGCCGGGACGCCGCGTCTACAAGGGCGCTACCGACGTGCCCCGCGTAAGGGGCGGCATCGGCGTCGCCATCGTGTCGACCTCCGACGGCGTCATGACCGATCGCGAAGCTCGCCGACGCAAGGTCGGCGGCGAAGTTCTCTGCGAGGTTTGGTGACATGAGCCGCATCGGAAACGCACCGATCGAGCTGCCATCCGGCGTCGAGACTTCTGTTGACGGGAATGCCGTCACGGTGAAGGGGCCGAAAGGCAGCCTCACACAGTCGTTCGACTCCAGGATCAGCGTCTCGGTCGACGACGGTGTTCTCACCGTCGCGAGAGACAACGACGAACGCGAGGCCCGTGCGCTCCACGGCCTGTTCCGTGCGCTCATCGCCAACATGGTGACCGGCGTATCGGAGGGCTACAAGAAGGAGCTGCAGATGGTCGGCGTCGGATACCGCGCCGCTCTCAAGGGCAGCACGATCGAGCTCCAGGTCGGATTCTCCCACCCGGTGGCGATCGACGCCCCGGAGGGGATCACCTTCGAGGTCCCGGAGCAGACGAAAATCATCATCAGCGGGATCGACAAGCAGCTTGTCGGTCAAGTCGCGGCCAACATCCGCGCCGTCCGGCCGCCTGAGCCCTACAAGGGCAAGGGCATCCGGTACGTCGACGAGCACGTCCGCCGTAAGGCCGGGAAGGCAGGAGTGGCCTAATGAGAGGTTCACGCACAGACGCGCGGCGACACCGCCACTTCCGGGTTCGCAAGAAGGTGCACGGCACCGCCA
Source organism: Actinomycetota bacterium (assembly GCA_039715165.1). Taxonomy (GTDB): domain Bacteria; phylum Actinomycetota; class Acidimicrobiia; order Spongiisociales; family UBA5794; genus JAHEEL01. The sequence continues at coordinate 3,083 of JBDLHX010000101.1, read as the reverse complement.
CTCGTCCCCGGCTCGCGGTGTTCCGCAGCAATCGATACATCTACGCACAGGTCATCGACGACGACCAGGGCGTCACCGTGGCATCGGCTTCGTCCCGCGAGGGCAAGCTCGCCAAGAAGACCCTGTCGGTCGAGACGGCGACCGAGGTCGGCAAACTCGTCGGCGCTCGCGCCAAGGATGCCGGCATCGAAGCAATCGTCTTCGATCGCGGTGGCTTCACCTACCACGGGCGCGTCAAGGCGCTGGCCGACGGAGCCCGCGAAGCCGGGCTGGAGTTCTAGGAGCGCTATGACAACCCGAGACAACAAAGATCGCAAAGATCGCAGAGATCGTAGAGATCGCCGCGACCGCCGCGAACGCCGGGAGCCCGAGTTCGACGAGCGCGTCATCGCGATCAACCGCGTCGCCAAGGTCGTCAAGGGCGGCCGTCGCTTCTCGTTCACGGCACTCGTGACCGTCGGAAACGGCAAGGGCAAGGTCGGCATCGGATATGGCAAGGCCAAAGAGGTCCCCATGGCCATCCAAAAGGGCATGGAGATCGCACGGAAGACCATGTTCGACGTGCCGATGGCGGGCCAGACGATCATCCACGAGGTGATCGGCGAGCAGAGCGCATCGCGCGTGCTCCTCAAGCCGGCAGCGCCCGGTACCGGGGTCATCGCCGGCGGTGCCGTCCGTCAGATCCTCGAAGCAGCAGGCGTCAAGGATGTGCTCTCCAAGTCGCTCGGCTCACCGACGCACGTGAACGTTGCGAAAGCGACCGTGAACGCGCTCCAGAGCCAGCAGCGGCCCGACGAGGTGGCGAAGGCCCGTGGGAAGCGCCCTGAAGAGCTGTTCCCTCCGGCGCTGCTCGCCGCTTACCGTTCCGCCGAACTCGCGAAGACGCAGACTGGTAACTGATGGCGAAAGAACTGAAGATCACACTGGTGCGCAGCACGATCGGCCAGAAGCCGAAGGTGCGAGCAACCGTCGAGAGCCTCGGGCTCCGCAAGATCAGGCAATCTGTTCTGCGACCCGATACGCCGGACGTGCGCGGCATGGTGTTCCATGCGAAGCACCTCCTTGATGTGGAGGAAATCGGATGAAGCTCCATCACCTTCGGCCCGCAGAAGGGTCGAACAAACGCAAGATCCGCGTTGGACGCGGCGAGGGCGGTCGACGCGGGAAGACCGCCGGCCGTGGCACGAAGGGCCTCAAGGCGCGCAGCAAGGTGCGTCGCGGGTTCGAGGGTGGACAGATGCCGTTGCAGCGTCGCATGCCGAAGCTGCGCGGGTTCCGCAACCCGAACCGTGTCGAGTACACCGTCATCAACGTCGAGCGTCTCAACGAGTTTGACGCCGGCAGCACGGTCACGGTCGACGATCTGCGGGCCAAGGGGCTCGTCAAGCATCGCGGCAAGGTGAAGGTCCTCGGCGAGGGCGACATCGAGCACGCGTTGACCGTTAAAGCCCACGCTTTCAGCCTCGGCGCCGTTGAGAAGATCAAGGCCGCCGGAGGCTCGGTGGAGGTCATCGAGAAGTGAGCCGTGAGCTCCGGGCCTTGAGCCCTGAGCGCAGGGCGCAGATCCCGAACCCCACTATCGTGCCGCTACCACCGAAGGACTCGATACCCCCATGCTGACTGCATTCAGGAATGCGTTCCGGATCCACGATCTACGGAACAAGATCCTCTTCACGCTGGCCATCTTCGCCCTCTATCGCATCGGAACGACCGTTCCGGTCCCGGGCGTGGATCTCAGCGCGATCAAGGAGTTCACCGAGCAGGCCGCGACGTCCGGCTTCGTCGGACTCCTCAACCTGTTCTCCGGCGGGGCGCTCACGCGCATGTCCGTGTTTGCGTTGGGGATCATGCCGTACATCACGGCGTCGATCATCCTCCAGCTCCTCGCGGTGGTCATTCCCAAGCTGCAGGCCCTGCAGGAAGAAGGCGAGACCGGCCGGAAGGTCATCACGCAGTGGACCCGGTATCTCACCGTCATCCTTGCGCTGCTGCAGTCGACCGGGTTCTCGTTCCTGTTCCATTCGGGTCAGCTGACGGGCGGCATTGACCTCATCCCCGACTACACACCGCGCAACGTCGTCATCATCGTCATGACGATGACGGCCGGCACCGCGCTGCTCATGTGGTTCGGTGAGTTGATCACGCAGCGGGGTATCGGCAACGGCATGTCGCTGCTGATCTTCATCTCGATCATCTCGCAGATCCCGTCGCAGCTCGTCGTGCTCAACACGAACTCGGCGACATACCAGTTCATCGTGATCGTCGCCGTGATGATCGCCTTGACGATCGGGATCATCTACATCGAGCAGGGGCAGCGCCGTATCCCGGTGCAGTTCTCGAAGCGTGTCCGTGGGCGCAAGGTCATGGGTGGCCAGTCCACGTATATCCCGCTGAAGGTGAACATGGCTGGCGTTATCCCGGTCATCTTCGCCACGTCGATCATGTACTTCCCTGCGCTCATCGCGTCGGTGCTGCCGCCCACCGGATGGGGCCAGACCGTGCGCGAGTGGATCGACACGAACCTGCTGTCGTCGAGCGGCGGCGGATTCTCGCCGAGCCTCTGGTACATCTTCGTGCTCGCGCTGCTCGTTGTGTTCTTCACCTACTTCTACACGGCGATCCAGTTCGACCCGGAGCGACAGGCCGACATGATCCAGCGACAGGGCGGGTTCATCCCCGGCATCCGCCCGGGGCGTGCAACCGTCCGCTACCTCGAGCACGTTCTGAGCCGCATCACGCTGCCCGGTGCGATGTACCTGGCAGTGGTGACGGTGCTCCCGTCGATCCTCGGTTGGATCTGGAACGTCCCCGTCGGGCTGTCCGGCGTGTCGATCATCATCGTGGCGGGCGTTGCGCTCGAAACGATGAAGCAGGTCGAGTCGCAGCTCATGATGCGGAACTACGAAGGTTTCTTGAGCTAGAGCTCAGGAAACCAGTAGAAGGTAGAAAGTAGAAAGACGGGCGGCCTTCGGGCCGCCCGTCTTTCTTGCTCTGCTGGCGCTCTGTTGATGACGTGGGCCCATTCCCTGTCGGCGGACTTCAGCTCTCCGTCTGGTCGACGAGTTGGATCCATTCGCTGGTGC
>JBDLHX010000100.1:0-8322 GCA_039715165.1 Actinomycetota bacterium | reverse complement strand
ATCGAGTACGGCTTCGTGAGGTAGTCGTCGGCGCCGAGTTCGAGCGCCGTGACGATGTCCGACTCGGCGTCTTTGGCCGACAGCACGATGACCGGCACCATCGACTCCGAGCGAATCCGGCGAAGCACGTCGAGGCCGGACAACTCCGGGAGCATGAGGTCGAGTAGCACGAGGTCGGGCGCTTCGTCGAGGAAGCTCCCGATCGCCGCTCTCCCATCAAACGCCGCTACCGGTTCGTAGCCCTCCCGTTCGAGCGATACCGACAGGGCGTCAACGTACGCCGGTTCATCTTCAACGATGAGGACTCGCATCCCTCAGTCCTTCCTCAACGGGAGACGCATCGTGAATGTGCTCCCCTCCGTCGGTACCGACTCCACCTCAACCGAACCACCGTGAGTGATCGCCACGTTCCTTACGATCGAGAGGCCCAGCCCCGTGCCTCCCGTCGCCCGGTTCCGTCCGCGATCCACACGGTAGAAGCGCTCGAAGACGCGATCGATGTGGGCCGGGGGGATCCCGACGCCGCGATCGGTCACCCCGATTGCCACCTCATCGTCTGTTGCGCTCATCGTGACAGTGACCGTGGTGTCTCCGTCCTTCGTCGAGTACTTGACGGCGTTGTCGATCAGGTTCGCGACGGCCGATACGAGCTGCTCCTCATTGCCATCGACAACGGCGGTGGTGTCGATGCCGCTCACCGTGATGTCCACCCCGGCTTCCTTCGCTACCGGGGCAACGCGAGCGATCGACTCGCGCAGGACGGAGCTCACGTCCACCGGAGCGAACGGTGTCTCGAGGGATTCGATGTCGGCGAGTGTGAGGACATCGTCGACGACCTGGGCCATACGCGTCGCCTCGGTGCGCATCCGTTCGACGAGTCGCCGACGTGTCTCCGGATCTTCCGTGTCGGCGATCGTCTCGGCGAGAACGGCGAGCGCACCCAGCGGTGTCTTCATTTCGTGCCCCGCGTTCGTCAAGAAGTCGCGGCGCATCGCCTCGACCCGACGCTGGCGCGAGAGGTCCTGGATGTATCCCACGGCACCCGAAACCCGATCCTCTGCGACCAACGGCACGGCCCGCAGTCGCACGATCCTGCGGGCAGGTGTGTAGAGATCGAGTTCGAGGTCTTCCTCTCTCCCCGTCGCTTGCACCCGCTCGAGCAGCGCGGTGATCCTCGATCCGGCGACGGCATCCCCAAGACGGCCGGAGAGGACGTCGCTCGCAGCCGGGTTGGCGTAGACGATCTCACGTCTCCCGTCGGTGATCACGACGCCGGTGTCGCTCCGCTCTGCCGCTGCGCGAAGACGGCTCGTGGCGTCCTCCGCATCCTCGAGACGGCGCTCGAGACCCCGGACACCTCGATAGAGCGCCCGCGATGCAACTTTCGCCGTCGACGCAATCTCGAATCGTGTGAGGATTCGCTCGACGTCGCGATCGAGGCGCCGGTAGCGGATCCAGACGATCGTGAGCAGGACCAGCGACAGGATCAGGATAAGAACGAGAACGGTCGTCGTCACGTGGCAATGATACGAACTCCGCTGGTTGCTAGCCGCTCGAAAGCGCCCATGAATCGAGAATTCACGCTGCGTTCAACTCCCGGCCCGATCTCGGTCAACACCGCTTCGTACCTTCTTGGTGTCGGATCGAAGGTCCGGCGAGTCTGATCAGAGATCAGACGATTTCGAACGACCAGGAGGAACTCCTACATGTCCAGGAATCTCTGGATGATTGCGACGATCGTCGCGTTCTCCCTCATCGCCGCCGCGTGCGGAAGCACCGGCGACGACAAGACCACCGCAACCGCCGCCGGTGCGGAGACCGGCGGTCTCAGCGGCAGCATCACCGTCTCTGGATCATCGACCGTCGAGCCGATCAGCGCACGCGTCGGGGAGGACTTCCACAACGCCAACCCGGGTGTTGCGGTCTCCGTCGAAGGTCCCGGCACGGGCGACGGATTCAAGAAGTTCTGCGGGGGCGAAACCGACATCTCCGACGCCTCGCGCCAGATCAAGGACTCCGAAGCCGAGGCCTGCGCCGCCGCCGGTATCGAGTGGATCGAGCTCGTCGTGGCCTGGGACGGGATCTCCGTGCTCACGTCGCCTGAAAACGACGTCCACGCCTGCCTCACGTTCAACGACCTGTATGCACTCACCGGACCCGAGTCGACGGGCTTCGGTAAGTGGTCGGACGCCTCGAGTCTTGCGAACGGACTCGGCAACACCACCGCCGACGCCTACATCGATGAGGACCTGAGCATCACGGCGCCGGGTGAAGAGTCCGGGACCTACGACACATTCGCATCGCTCGCCATCGAACCCGGTTCGAAGGCCCGCGACACCGACGACGTCATGCGCCCCGACTACACCGCGTCGGCGAACGACAACGTCATCATCGAGGGCATCGCCGGTTCGACGTACTCGCTCGGCTACGTCGGCTACTCGTTCTACGCCAACAACACGGACAAGGTGAAGGCCCTCGAGGTGAACGACGGCGAGAGCGGCTGCGTGGCCCCATCCGAGGAAACCATCAAGAGCGGCGCCTACCCGCTCTCCCGACTCCTCTATATCTACGTGAACGCGGCAAAGGTCGACGAGAACCCGGCGCTTGGCCCCTTCATCGACTACTACCTGTCGGACGATGGCCTCGCCAACGTCACGAAGGCGAACTACATCGAACTCGCCGACTACCAACCCACGCTTGATGCATGGGCGAACAAGGTCGCCAGCCCGCAGGGTTAGTCACCGCCAGAAGCAACCGGAATCCCGGGGCGGGTGCCGGCACGCACCCGCCCCTCACCATCGGTAGCCTGACCACCCGCTAGGACAACCGTGGCAACGACATCACCGACAATCGATCTCTCGGGGAACCCAAACCGGCGCCGCAGAGAGCGCTTCTTCAAGAACCTGTTCTTCGCCGCGGGATTCCTCTCGATCGTGATCAGCATCGCCATCATCTTCTCGCTCGCGGAAGAGGCATGGTCCTTCATCAAAGGACTCATCGACGAAGGCGAGCTGAGCTCTCTGTGGAACGTCGGCTGGTTCCCGCGCCGGGGTCTCTACGACATCCGCACAATCGTCGTCGGAACGCTCATCATCGCCTTCATCGGCATCCTCGTCGCTCTGCCACTCGGACTCGGAGCGGCGATCTACCTCGCCGAGTACGCGAACCCGCGCGCACGGCGCATGCTCAAGCCCATCATCGAGATCCTCGCCGGCATCCCGTCGGTCGTCCTCGGCTTCTGGGCGCTCACCTTCATCAGTCCCGAGATCGTGCAACGTATCTGGGAGAGCGCAGGCGTGTTCTCGATGATGGCCGCCGGCATCGGTGTCGGCGTGCTCATCGTCCCCCTCGTCGCCTCGGTATCTGAAGACGCCATGAGGGCCGTCCCCCTCTCGCTCCGCCAGGCTTCCTACGGATTGGGGGCAAATCGCGCAACGACCACGTTGCGCGTCGTCCTCCCCGCATCCATCTCCGGAATCATGGCCTCGATCATCCTGGCGTTCTCCCGCGGCATCGGGGAAACGATGATCGTCTTCATGGCCGCCGGCGCCGTCGGCGGATCGCTCTTCACTGTGAATCCACTCGACCCGGGTCAGACGATGACGGCCGCCATCGCCTCGCTCGCCATCGGCACCGACCAGGTGGCCGGTGAAGGCCTCGCATTCCAGAGCCTCTTCTTCGTTGGTCTGCTCCTCTTCTTCCTGACGCTCTTCCTGAACTGGGCGAGCAGTCGGGTCGTCCGTCGCTTCCGGGAGACGTACTGATGACCACGACCAAGTCGCCAACCGCGACCCAGGCAGCGACGAGGGATGCCGTGCGCAAGCAACTCCAGGGCAAGGGCCCGTCGGTCGGCGCCTCAGCTTTCAAGTTCCTCCTCATCGCGATGCTGTCTACATCGATAGCGATTCTCGTCGTCCTCCTCTCCGACCTGCTTGTCAGCGCCTGGCCGACCTTCCGGGATCGCGGATTCGGCTTCGTCACCTCCGGGCTGTCTCTCAACCCCGAGACGGCCGGTGTATGGACCGGCATACTCGGCTCGCTGGCAATCGCTCTCACCGTCATCCTTCTGGCCGTGCCGATCGGCATCGGGGCCGCGATCTACCTCGAGGAGTACGCACCGGACAACAACCTCACCCGATGGATCGACACGACCGTTCGGAACCTCGCCGGCGTGCCGTCGATCGTCTTCGGGCTTCTCGGCCTCGCGATCTTCGTCGTCGTCGTCAACACGATCGGACTCGGCGGCTCCACCGGCGGCAAGAACGTGATCGCCGCGGGCATCACCATGGCAGCGCTCGTCCTTCCGATCGTCATCATCACGTCGGCGGAGGCCATTCGCGCCGTTCCCCACACCATCAGGGAAGCCGGCTACGGCGTCGGAGCCACGAAGTGGGAAGTGATCCGAAGCCACGTCGTGCCGTCGGCGCTCCCCGGCATCCTCACCGGCACCGTCCTGACGCTCGCCCGGGCGATCGGAGAGACCGCACCGCTTCTCGTCATCGGCGTGGCCACCGGCTACTTCGGCGCGTCGGCCGATGCCACGTTCTTCGAGAAGCTCACCGGGCCGTACACCGCGTTGCCGGTCATCGTGTTCTCGTGGAGCCGCCAAACCGATCCGGCGTTTGCGGATACGCTCGCTCCGGCCGCCATCATCGTGTTGCTCGTTGTGCTCTTCACGCTCAACGCGGTGGCGATCTACTTCCGGAACAGGTTCGAGAAGAAATGGTGAACGAGATGAACGACACAGTCGGCGCGGCGACGCACGAGCCGTCAGCCTACGAACGGGCTCGACGCGACTTGCCGGGCCTCGCGGCCAAGACGGAGGCCCTGCCGGACACCGCCGTCGCCCCGACGGCTTCGGAGGCCGACAATGCGAATCCGGTCATCCTCAATGTCGAAAACCTGAACGTCTACTACGGCGACTTCCATGCCGTGAAGGACGTCTCCCTGCCGTTCCGGCAGAACGAGATCACGGCGCTCATAGGCCCGTCCGGCTGCGGCAAGTCGACTGTGCTGCGTACGTTCAACCGGATGAACGACCTCATCGAGAGTGCCAGGATCGAGGGGAAGGTCGAGTACCACGGCGTGGATCTCTACGGCAAGAACGTCGACCCGGTCGAGGTTCGCCGGCACGTCGGCATGGTATTCCAGAAGCCGAATCCGTTCCCGAAGTCGATCTACGACAACATCTCATTCGGCCCGAAGATCGGTGGATTCAAAGGGAACATGGACGATCTTGTCGAAGAGACCCTGCACAAGGCAGCGCTCTGGGAGGAGGTCAAGGACAAGCTCAATGAATCGGCCTATGCCCTCTCCGGCGGTCAGCAGCAGCGCCTCTGCATCGCACGTGCGATCGCGACGAGCCCGGATGTGCTCCTCATGGACGAGCCTGCGTCCGCACTCGACCCCATCGCCACGCTGCGGATCGAAGAGCTCATGTACGAGCTGAAACGCGACTACTCCATCATCATCGTCACGCACAACATGCAGCAGGCGGCACGGGTGAGCGATCGCACGGCATTCTTCAGCGTCGAAGTCGGTGAGCGGGGCCAGAGGACCGGTCGGCTCGTCGAGTTCAACGAAACGAGCAAGATCTTCACGACACCGATGGAGCAGGAGACCGAGGACTACATCACCGGACGCTTCGGATAGGAATCACAATGACCACGTTGCACCCCGAACCCGCCCACGAGCAGAAAGGCGAGATCGAACTCCGCCACCACTTCGACGACGAGCTCGACGAGCTGCGCCGGGGCCTTGTTGAGATGCTCTCGCTCGTCGCCGAGAACACCCGCCGCTCCGGCGAGGTCGTCGTCGAGAACCGCCTTGACCTCGTCGACGCTGTCATCGATGCCGACGATCCGATCGACAAGATCTGCCGCAACCTCGAGCACCGCACCTTCGAGATCCTCGCGCTGCAACAGCCGGTCGCGTCCGACCTCCGATTCCTGGTCGCCATGACGCGCGCCCTGTACGAGGCGGAGCGCTCAGGGGATCTCGCGGTCAACATCGCGAAACGAACGGCTGCCCAGAACGGCTTCCCACAGCATCCTCAGATACAGGGCCTGCTCGCCCGCCTCGTCGACGAGTCAGCGAAGGTCTTCGAGTCGGCGGTCGAGGCCGTCGCCACCCTCGATCCTGAGATCGGCATGGGAGCCGAAGAGGCGGACGACATCGTCGACACGATCACCGAACGGTTCTTCGGCAACATCCACGCACACAGCCAGGAGATCGGCCTCGAGTGCGCCGTCGAACTCTCCCACGTTGGTCGCTTCCTCGAGCGCATCGCCGACCACGGCGTGAATATCGCCCAGAACATCACGTATGTGATGACCGGATCGTTCCCCGACACCGAACCGTCCTCACCATCCTCATAGGCATCCAGCCACCCCGCTCACGCCGGTTGCGAGTCGGGACCGAAGACGGGTAGCGTCCCGCACGTTCGCCCGACCCCGGCCCCAGGATGTAGACGTGGACGCAGAACACGACGCGCTCCCCCAACCGACTGAGCGCGCGCGTCGACGTCTCCCCGGTTGGGCCCGGACGCTCCTCGTCATTCTGCTCCTCTACCTCTTCCTCGTCGGCGTCCGGCTCCTCGAAGGCGGCATCAAGGGGATCGGTGGCGGAGCAAACGAGAGCCTCTTCCAGGGCATTTCGAACCCGATCGCCGCCTTGGCCGTCGGCGTTCTCGCCACGGTGCTCGTCCAGTCCTCGTCGGTCACGACCGCAACGATCGTTGCGCTCGTCGCAGAAGGCAGCCTCCCATTCGAGTGGGCCATTCCCATGATCATGGGAGCGAACATCGGTACAACGGTCACGAACACCCTCGTCTCGCTCGGCCACGCCCGCCGTTCCGATGAATTCAAGCTCGCCTTCACGGCGGCGACCATGCACGACTTCTTCAACGTGCTCGCCGTCGCAGTGATCCTCCCACTCGAGTACTTCTTCCACATCCTGTCGAATCCAGCCAACGCCCTCGCCAAGGCGCTTGCCGGCGGTGAGGGCGGCGCCAAGTTCAACAGTCCGATCAAGGACGCCGTGAAGTGGGGCGCAGGCCACATCGAGACCGTCGTCGAAGCGATGTCGACAAACGAGAAGGTCATCGGTGGGTTCCTCCTCGTCATCGGTCTCGCGATGATCTTCTTCACGCTCACGTTCATCACGAAGAACATGAAGATCCTCATCGCCGCACGGATCGAGCGCTCCCTCAACGCCGTTCTCGCGAAGAGCGGAGTCATCGGAATGGTGGTCGGGATGCTCATCACCATGGCGGTTCAGTCGTCGAGCATCACAACGTCGATCCTCATCCCCCTCGTCGCCTCAGGCCTCATCGTCATCACAAACGCGTACCCGATCACTCTCGGTGCAAACGTGGGAACAACCGTCACAGCGCTCCTCGCGGCGCTCGCCGCCGGATCGGTCGCCGGTCTCGCCATCGCGTTCGTGCACCTGGCCTTCAACCTCCTTGGAATCCTCTTCTTCTACCCACTTCCCCAGATCCGACACATTCCCATCACGCTTGCGAGCAGGCTCGCGGGTCTCGCGGTCGAGCGGAAGTGGGCTGCCGTTGCGTACGTAGCGGGGGCGTTCGTTGCGCTCCCCGCTCTCATCATCTTCATCACATAGGAGGCCGACATGGTGTTCGAATTCTTCAAAGGCGGCGACTCGACGATCGACACTGTGGAGGCGACGCTGGTGCAGATGGTGCGGGACGGCCGAGAGGTCTTCGACACGGCGATGGATGCGCTCTTCGGCGGTGGGAAGTCGAAGGAGACGAAGCGGGAGATCAAGTCGACCGACAAAGGGATCAACGTCGCACAGCGCGACGTCCGGCGCGAACTCATGATCCACGCCTCGCTTCACGACAAGATCGACCTGCCGCTCGTCCTCGCCTATATGAGCACCGTCAAGGACGTCGAACGAATCGGGGACTACTCGAAGAATTTCTACGACCTCGTCAAGTACGGGGCGGACTTCGAGAACGCGCCCGATCACGAGGAGCTGGCCGGCTACCGGAATCGCGTCTCGGCACTCCTCGACGAAGCCGCAACGACGTTCGAGCAGCGCGACACCGATCGGGCGAGAGAGCTCATCGCCAAAGCCGACGGCTTCCTCGATGAGCACGACGCCCACGTCAAGGCTGCCTATCGGTCCACCGGGTCGCCGGGCGACGCCGTCTCCCGCGCCCTCTACTTCCGCTTCCTCAAGCGAATCACGGCGCACGTCATGAACTTCCTGACCTCGCTCGTGCTCCCCGTCGACCGCCTCGACTACTACGACGAAGCGAAGGACGACCGGGAGTAGGCCACGATCATGTCCCCC
>JBDLHX010000099.1:0-8335 GCA_039715165.1 Actinomycetota bacterium | reverse complement strand
GCCGGCATCGTCCGGGGCGATTCCGAGGTCGGCCCACGCCTCGACCACGAGCGTTTCGACTTCCTTCCAGACGGCGAGCTTGCGCTCCTCGCTCCAGATGAAGGCCATCTCCGGGAGGGAGTAGCGCTCGATCATCCCTTGAGCCCTTCTCTGTAGCCGGCGAGAGCGGCGGCGATACCGTCGTCGGTTGTGGAGAGCATCGATGCCGCGAGGTATGCGGCGTTTGCGCTCGAATCCACGGCGACGGTCGCCACGGGGATCCCCGTCGGCATCTGAACCGTGGCGAGCAGTGCGTCGAGGCCGCCGAGCCCACCGGCGGCGATCGGCACGCCGATGACCGGAAGCGTCGTGTGCGCTGCGACGGCACCCGCGAGGTGCGCAGCCTTGCCGGCGCCGCAGATGATGACCCCATACCCGGCCTCGCGCGCACCGGCGGCGAACGCCGAGACACGTTCCGGTGTTCGGTGAGCAGACATCACGTGCACATCGTGTTCGATCCCGAATTCGTCGAGCACGTCTGCGGCGGCTTGCATCTTCGGGAGGTCCTTCTCGGAGCCCATGAGGATCGCGATCTTCATGACGCGATGTCCGTTCTCATCTGTTTCCCCTTGAAGTCGATCGCCGCCGCGGCCTCGTTGGCCGTCTCCCGTGCCGCCTCCAGCGTATCGCCGAGCCCGACGACGTTGAGGACGCGTCCGCCCGTCGCAACGAGCGCATCGTCGTCGTACCCGGTTCCCGCATGGAAGACGAGCGTGTCGTCGAGCTTCTCGACTGCATCGACCCCGCTGATTGCCCTGGGCTTCTTCCGCTTCTCGGGATAGCCCTTGGATGCGAGGACCACGTCGACGGCGGCTCGGTCGGACCATCGCAGGGGTTCCGTGGGGAGTCTCCCAGCCGCACCGGCGGCGAGGAGTTCGAGGAGATCGTTCTCGAGCCTCGGCAAGACCACTTGAGTTTCTGGATCACCGAGCCGGGCATTGAACTCGAGGACCTTCGGGCCGTCATCGGTGAGGATGAGACCAACGTAGAGGAATCCCCGGTACTCGACGCCGTCTCTGCGCAACGTGTCGAGGACCGGCTCGACAACCGACGCCATTGTGTCGTCGACGAGGTTCGGCGGCAGGTCCGAGACGGGGGAGAAGCAGCCCATGCCTCCGGTGTTCGGACCGTGATCGCCGTCCCTCAGCCGCTTGTAGTCGCGTGCCGGTTCGAGGGGGACGGCCCGGGTTCCGTCTACGAGAGCGAACACGGAGACCTCCCGCCCAGACAAGTACTCCTCGACCACGACGGTCGCCCCGGCCTCACCGAACACGCCCGCGAGGCACGCTCCTGCCCACGCGATCGCGGCGTCGAGGTCGTCGGTCACGAGCACGCCCTTCCCTGCAGCGAGGCCGTCGGCCTTCACGACGTACGGAGCGTCGATCGACTGCAGGTGAGCCGTTGCCGCAGCGAGGTCGGTGAACGAGTGCGCGTCGCCCGTCGGCACACCGGAGCGCTCCATCATGTCTTTGGCATACGCCTTCGAAGACTCGAGTCGAGCGCCGGCGGCCGATGGTCCGAAGACGCGGATTCCGGCCTCGATGAGCGCGTCGGCGACGCCGGCGGCGAGAGGAGCCTCCGGGCCGACGACGACGAGGTCGACCCCCTCCTTCGTCGCGAACGCCGCAACAGCCTCCGGATCCATCGGATCCACGTCGGAGGTGCGGCCGAGTGACGCAAGGCCGGGATTGCCCGGTGCCGAGATCAGCTCGGTCAGTTGAGGGCTCTGAGCGAGTTTCCATCCGAGCGCATGCTCGCGCCCGCCGCCGCCGAGAAGGAGAACCTTCATGACTTCGGGCGCATGAGCGTGGCCTCTCGGCCCGGGCCGACGCCGACCGACGAAATCCACACTCCCGTCAGCTCCTCGATGCGCGCGACGTACCGTTTTGCTGCTTCCGGCAGGTCCTCGTACGACTCGACGCCCGTGATATCGACGCCCCAGCCTTCGTGCTCTTCGTAGACCGGCTTGCAGTCGTGGAGGACACGCTGCTGGCGTGGGAACTCGGTATACGTCTCACCTTGGTGGTCGTAGGCGATGGCGATCTTGATCGGGTCGAAGTGGGAGAGGATGTCGAGCTTCGTGAGCGCGATCTCGGTGAGGCCGTTGACCCTGGCCGAGTAACGCAGCGCGACGGCGTCGAGCCAGCCGGTGCGGCGGCGGCGGCCCGTCACGACGCCGTACTCTCCGCCGATATCAATCAACCGATCGCCGGTCTCGTTCAGCAGTTCGGTTGGGAACGGTCCCGTGCCGACGCGGGTGATGTAGGCCTTCGCCACGCCGATCACGTTGTCGATGTCCCGCGGCCCGATGCCCGATCCCGTGGTCGCCCCGCCGGCAGTCGGGTTCGACGACGTCACGAACGGGTAGGTGCCGTGGTCGATGTCGAGCAGCGTCCCTTGTGCTCCCTCGAACAGGACGTTCTTGCCGCTGTGGATGGCCTCCCATATGAGGAGCGACGTGTCGGTGATGTGGCCCTGGATCCGGTCCGCGTACCCGAGGTACTCCTCGTAGATCTCGTCGATGTCCAAGGGCAGTTGGTTGTAGACCTTCTGGAGATGCTTGTTCTTGTCCTTGAGCGCCACTTCGAGCTTCTCGCGAAAGATCTTCGGATCGAAGAGGTCCTGCATCCGAATCCCGAACCGGGAGTACTTGTCCATGTACGCAGGGCCGATGCCCCGCTTCGTCGTCCCGATCTGCTGCTCACCCAGGTAGCGCTCGAGCACCGCGTCGAGCTTCCGGTGATACGGCATGATGACGTGCGCATTGCCGGAGACTCGGACTCGAGATGGGTCGATGCCCCGCTCGGTGAGTTCGTCCATCTCTCTGATGAGGACGGCAGGGTCGACGACGGTCCCGTTCCCGATGACCGGCGTGACCTGCGGGTAGAGGACGCCGGAGGGGATGAGGCTCAACGCGAAGCGCTCGCCTTCGACCACGATCGTGTGCCCTGCGTTGTTGCCGCCCTGATAGCGGACAACGACATCGGCGTCCTGCGAGTAGCGATCGGTGATCTTCCCTTTTCCTTCGTCACCCCACTGGGCTCCGAGGATCACCGTGGCCGGCATGTGCTCTCCTCCGGTTGTAGGAGGCAATCCTACCGATTCCGCCGCGGCCGCTCATCGGTCCCAAGTCCGCGATCGCTTGTGTCGCGTCGAAGCACCCGACTATGTTGTCGTGCCATTCCCCAAACGGGTGGGGGCTATGAGCCCAAGTCTGGGGAATGTTGGAAATGTTGGAGGAAGAGAAGGGGTATCCCACAATGATGAAGCGACTTGTGCTGCTCTTTGCAGTGCTCGCTCTCGTCGCAGCCGCTTGCGGCAGTGGCGACGGCGACGCAGACGAAACAACAACGACTGCCGGTGGTGGTGAGACGGAGACCGAGACTGGTCAGGAGACCATTTCGACGGGCGAAAGCACACTCGACGACGTGATCGATCGCGGCACGCTCAAGTGCGGCGTCGGCGGCTCGGCGCCAGGTTTCTCTGAGACGCAGGCCGACGGCACCGCGACCGGGTTCGACGCCGACCTCTGCCGCGCTGTTGCTGCGGCCGTTCTCGGCGACGCGAACGCGGTCGAGTTCACGCCGCTCAGCGCGGCGGCCCGTTTCGAGGCGTTGAAGAACAACGAGGTCGACGTGCTGATCCGCAACACGACCTGGACCCAGAGCCGTGACACGGACATTGGCTTGGACTTCGTTGCGACGACGTACTACGACGGTCAGCAGATGATGGGCAACCCGGAGACGCTGACGAGCCTCACGGCCGATTCCGGCTTCGAGGCCCTCGACGGAGCCGTGGTGTGCACGAACGCCGGCACGACGACGGAGAAGAACATCTCCGAGGGTGCTGAGCTGGCAGGTGTGACGATCACGGTCGAGACCGTCGAGCAGTTCCCAGAGGCGATGGAGAAGTTCAAGGCCGGCACGTGTGACCTCGTGACGACCGACGGTTCGGGCCTGTTCGGCCACCGCTCTGCCGAGACGCAGGCCGGTACGCCGGGTGCCGAGAACTGGGTGATCTTCCCGACGGCCCCGATCTCGAAGGAGCCGCTCGGCCCCGTCGTTCGCCAGAACGATTCGAAGTGGATGGACGTGGTCCAGTGGACTGTGTTCGCGACCTTCATCGCCGACGAGAACGGCGTGACCTCGGCGAGCATCGATGCCGACAAGGCGGCCACACCTGAGCTTGCTCGCCTCTTCGGCGAGGACGAGGGTGAGTTGCAGACCAAGATGGGCCTGAAGGCGGATGCCTTCTACCAGGTCATCAAGCAGGTCGGGAACTACGGCGAGATCTTCGAGCGCAACCTGACCGGCCCGCTCGGTCTCGAGCGCGAGGGCTCGTTCAACATGCAGTGGTTCGACGGCGGCCTCATCTACGCCCCGCCGGCTCGCTGATCGAAGCGACCGACGAACACGAAAGCGGGGGTGCTTCGGCACCCCCGCTTCCTGTGTGACTAGGGTGCAATCCTCGGAGGAGCCGGCGGAGGGTCGGCGGGAGGGTTATCACCGGTGGCGGTGACTGTTCGGCAGCAGGAGAAAGCACCACTTTGGAGGAACGCCACGTTCCTCAAGTGGCTAGCGCAGGTCGTCGCCCTGGCCGCCGCTACGGGGCTCTTCGTGTTGCTCGGCAGCCAGGCGTTCGAGAACTTCGCCAACTCCGGCGTCTCGTTCGGATTCGACTGGCTGACCGACCCGACCGGCGTCGACATCCGGGAGGGCATCGACACAAAGCCTGACAGCGGCGTTCGGGCTCTCGCCGTCGGCGCGATGAACACCCTCCGGGTCACGATCTCAGGCATCCTCGCTGCGTCGATCCTCGGGACGCTGATCGGGATCGGCCGCCTGTCGCACAATTGGATCGTCAACAAGATCTCCACCGCCTACATCGAGACGATCCGCAACATCCCCCTCCTCGTCCAGATCTTCTTCTGGTCGGCGCTCGCTATCGCCCTGCCGGCCCTGGCCCCTGAGGATGTCGGTGAGTACTGGTTCAAGGCCTCAGCCAAGGGCTTCTCGTTCGCGTGGGTGTTCTGGAATGGGGGCTTCTGGCCGTGGCTGACGTTCGTCATCGCCGGCATCATCGCCGGCCGCTACGTGTCGAAGATGAGGCACCGCCACCAAGAGGAGACCGGGCAGCCGAGCTACCCGGGGACGTTCTGGCTCCTCACCGTTCTCCTGTTTGCCGTCGTCGGGTGGTTCGCTTGGCCGCTTCTGGCATTCATGTCCCCCGTCTGGCATTGGATCGCAGATCTCCTTGCGGGCCTTCCGCCGTTCCTGGTCCCGCTCCTCCTCGCAGCAGCCTCGGTGATCGTCGCGGGGATGTGGATCAGGAACTTCTTCGAGTCACGGCGTACCCCCGCGGGCTTCGGGAAGCTGACCGACGACGACTGGTTCCGCGTGATCTTCGCAGCCTTGGCGGGCATCCTCGTCGCGATTGTGATCTTCGTGCTTGGCGGGATCACCATCACGACCGTTGCCGGGGTTCGTGTCTCGATGCCGGAGTTGGCGCTCATCGGTCTCTCGAATGTCTTCGACTGGCTTGGAGACGGCTTCGCGAACAACGGCGGCAACCCGCTCGTCTTCCAGAAGCCGATCGTGGAGATCCGCGGGGCCGGGTTCGTCCAATACGGGACAACCGGGATGGTCATGACGGTCCCGTTCTTCGCGGTCTGGATGGGGGTCACCCTCTACACCGCGGCGTTCATCGCGGAGATCGTCCGTGGCGGCATTCTCGCTGTGTCGAAGGGCCAGACCGAGGCTGCACAGGCGGTCGGGCTGACCCGGTCGCAGTATCTGCGACTCATCATCCTTCCGCAGGCCTTCCGCATCATCCTTCCGCCGATAGGGAACCAGTACCTCAACCTCTTCAAGAACACCTCGCTCGGGATCGGCGTCGCGTTTGCGGACATCGTTGCCGTCGGATTCACGATCATGAACCAGACCGGCCAGTCCCTCCCAGTTGTTCTCGTCTGGATGGGATTCTTCGTGACCGGCAGCCTCTTGATCTCTGCCATCGTCAATTACTACAACCGCAAGATGAGACTCGTGGAGCGATGAGATGACGATCGAAGTCATGGACGCTGCCGAACTCGCTCCCGAGCCACCGCCACATCGCGCCCGGGTGTGGCTGCGCGAGAACCTCTTCTCGAGCCCCGCCTCGACGGTCACGACGGTCCTGGCGTTGCTCCTGGTCCTCTTCGCCTACCGCGGTCTTCTGACGTTCATCTTCGCTGAAGATCGCCGCTGGGACGCGGTGACGTACAACATGCGGCTGCTCATGGTCCAGGCCTACCCGGAGGTACAGTTCACACGGGTCTGGGTCTCGGTTGCCATCGTGGCGGTGCTCCTCGCTGCGAGTTTCGCGTTCTACCGTGTCGGCGGGAGAACGTCCCCGCGCAAGCTGGGCACGAGCCTCGTCGGAATCGGCGTCGCAGCGATCCTCGGAGCGCTCGTCGGCCCGTGGGGCTTCTCCTTCTCACCGCTCGGAATCGAGTCCGTGAGCGGCTTCGCCGGCTGGCTCATCGTGGGCGCCGTGCTGGCCGTCGGTGGCTACCTCCTGCGTAGGGTTCCCGGAGACCGGGCGAAAGATCAGACGATTCCGATTCTCGGCATCGTGCTCGTCGTCATCGTGGGCGTGCTCGTCTTCATGTGGACGGTGTCGCTTCCGCAGCCGACGAGGATCGACGGCGTCCAGACGATCGTCTTCGAGAAGGTTGCATCGTCTACGACAACCCCGTGGACCGTCATCGCGATCATCGCTGTGGCTATCTACTGGGTGTCCTGGCTCCTGCGAGGCCGACTGCCCGAGGGCACCGTCAGGTCGACGCTCGTCGGTCTCTGGGTGGCGTCGTTCCCGGTCATCATCCTCGTGATCTTGCGCGATCCTGACCTCGACTATGGACGGGCATTCAGGTGGTACCTACCGCTCGCTCTCGTGTTCATCGTTGTCGGCGGGTTCCTCCTCAACTTCATCGCTGGAACCAGAGGAGAAGCGGGGCGTGCCCTCGGAGCTGTGCTGCTCGTCGTCGCACTGGCGTCGTTCCTCGTCCCGATGGAGTTCGTCGTTCGCTTCCTCTTGTTCCTGGCCGCGATGTTTGCGCTGCTTGCACCGACGTTCGGCGGCAAGGGTGCGGGCCGGTGGCGATTCCTCGGGCTGTGGGCCGGTCTCGTGGCAACGATCGTCTACGTGATCATGATCTTGACCGCCCCATCGACGGTCGAGACGACGAGCAAGTTCTTCCTTGGCGGTTTCGCCCTTACGCTGTTGCTCGCGATCTCGGCGATCGTGCTGTCGTTCCCGCTGGGCGTCATCCTTGCTCTGGCTAGGACGTCGAAGATGCCGATCTTCCGGCTCATGGCGACGACCTACATCGAACTCGTCCGCGGCGTTCCGCTCATTACCTGGCTCATCGTGGGGTTCATCATGTTCCCCGTTGCGCTCCCGCCCGGCGTCGAGATCAGCGGTGTCGCGCGTGCCATGGGGGCCATGACGTTCTTCTCTGCCGCATATCTCGCCGAGAACGTGCGTGGTGGTCTCCAGGCGATCCCGAAGGGCCAGTACGAGGCGGCCCAGGCGATGGGCCTCACGACGACCCAAACCACCGTGTTCATCACCCTGCCCCAAGCGCTGCGGGCCGTCATCCCTGCGCTCGTCGGTCAGGTGATCGCACTCTTCAAAGACACATCGCTCGTCACCATCGTGAGCCTCTTCGACTTCCTACACATCGCTCGAATGGTCATCCCGAACCAGACTCAGCCGTTCGTGTTCCTCGGGACGATGAAAGAGACGCTGCTGTTCGCCGCTGTGGTCTATTGGATGTTCACCTTCACATTCAGCCGCATCTCGCTGCGGCTGGAGAAGAAGCTCGGCGTCGGCGAACGGTGATTTGAAGGACTCAAGGAGACGACATGGAGAACAACGGAAACGGGGCGGCGCCCCAGGAGCGAGTCCTCGGCGACGCGATGATCGTCAGCGACGGCGTCAAGAAGTGGTTCGGTGACTTCCAGGCGCTCAAGGGTGTCACGACCACGGTCAGAGAACGCGAAGTGGTCGTCGTGATCGGCCCGTCCGGGTCGGGTAAGTCGACCTGGATCCGGTGCATCAACCGTCTCGAAGCGCACCAGGAAGGCTCGATCGTCGTCGACGGTATGGAGTTGACGAACGACATCAAGAACGTCGAGAAGATCCGTGCCGAGGTCGGGATGGTGTTCCAGCAATTCAACCTGTTCCCGCATCTCACTGTGTTGGACAACATCACGCTCGCCCCGCAGTGGGTGCGCAAGCTCCCGAAGGCGGA
>JBDLHX010000098.1:0-8404 GCA_039715165.1 Actinomycetota bacterium | reverse complement strand
TTCCGACCACGTTGCCGTTGGCCATGATGTCACCAACGTGTTCGATCATCGTGACGAACGCAATGGGTGCGATCAGAGCGATCGGTGCCCATGAGATGTTTCCGAATCCCCACGTGAATTCGGGAAGACCGATCCAGGCAGCTTCTCCGACCGCCGCAAAACTGAACTCCGGGTAGAAGATCGCTCCGAGGATGTAGCCGACGACCGCTGCGGTGAGGATCGGGAGCATCCGGAACAAGCCCTTGAAGAACACGGCCGCAATGACCGCAGTAAGGGTTGTGAGGAGAGCCAGCCACCATGCGCCCTCGGACATGTTGATGGCGATGGGTGCCAGGGTGATCCCGATGACGATGATGACCGGTCCGGTAACGATCGGAGGGAAGATCCGCTGGATCGCTTCGGGGCCGACAGCCGCCACAATGAGGCTCATCGCCGTATAGAGGACACCGGCCGCCATGATCCCGAGCCCGATTGCCGCCCACGTGTAGTCGCGTTGGGTAGCGAGGATGATTGCGGGGATGAACGCGAACGATGAGCCCAGGAACACCGGAACCATACGCTTGGTCACAAGGTGGAACAGCAACGTTCCAACACCGGCAGCAAGCAACGCCACCGACGGGTTGAGCCCTGTCAACAACGGCACAAGGACCGTTGCTCCGAACATAGCCACGACGTGCTGCAAGCCCAGCACCGTCTTCTTCTGCATCGTCATTTCCATACGTTTTCCCTCTCCCACTCGCAAAGAGAGCCACCCCCATTGGGGTGACTCTCTCTCTTACCCATCGGGCTTGTCGCCCGATCCTGACTGGTGGCGTTGGCCCCGATCAAGACTGTCATGCTTGCGTTGCCCGGTATCGGTCGAGAGGGCACGGGACAACCAGCCCCGCCCTCCCACTCAACTGCTGCCGGATGCCTACCAAGCATTTCGAACGCGTCATGCGCTTCTGAATACCATCCCGTAGTAGTCGTCGTACGTTTCCTGGCGAACAACCTCGACGGATCCCTCAACGGCCATGCCGGCCTTGGGTTCGTCGATGTCGAGCTGGCCCAGCATCCGCATCCCATTCTCGAGTTCCACAATGCCGAGCCCGAGCGTAGCTACCTCGTATTGGGCCGGCAGGTTATAGACCCGCGTGAATGTCAGAAGGTTTCCTTTCTTCGGGAGCGGAACCGTGTCGAACTCGAAGAAGTCGTTCTGTTTGCAGTTCTTGCACACCATCCGGAACGGATAATGCATCGTGTCGCAGAGGCGGCACTTGTAGGCGTAGATTTCCCGAGCCATCAGGCCTCCTTCTCGAACACGAGACATACGACGTTGTTGCCGAAGCCGCCGAAGTTGCAGGTGAATCCGACGTTTGCGTCTTCAACTTGGCGGGCTTCGCCGTCTCCGCGCAGCTGGGTGACGATCTCCCATGCCTGCGCCACACCGGTCGCACCGACCGGATGGCCGCGGCCCTTGAGGCCGCCTCCGACGTTGATTGGGATCTTGCCCCCGAGCGCCGTCTCGCCCTTCTCGAGTGCGATATGGCCCTCGCCCTTCGGGAAGAAGCCGACTTCCTCGCTCTCGACGATCTCGAGGATCGTGAAGGCGTCGTGGAGTTCGGCGACGTCGACGTCATCCGGTGTCTTCCCGGCCATCGCGAACGCATCGGCCGCGGCCTTGCGGACCGCGAGTAGGTCCGTCGGTTCCTCACGCTCATGGACAGCATGAGTATCGGTGGCCTGTCCCACACCGCTGATCTTGATCATCGGGCGGCCGAGCTCTTTGGCCTTCTCCTCCGACACGAGAATGACTGCCGCTCCACCGTCGGAGACGGGACAGGCATCGAAGAACCGCAGAGGCTCCGCAACGTACGGGTTATTCGTCATCGCTTCGGGGGAATCGAGGATTCCTTCGAGGCTGATCTCCTGCTGGAGGTGCGCCCACTCGTTGTTGAGCGCCGCGTTCTGGTTCTTCACGCCGACCATGGCGAGGTGGCGCTCGGTGACGCCGTACTTGTCCATGTAGAGCCGGGTGAACATCGCTGCGTGCGCCGGAAGCGTTACGCCGTAGATGTACTCGGCGATCGGGTGTGTCAGCGTCGCTACGAAGTCCGTCGCTTCGAGGCCGTTGACCTCGCGCATCCGTTCCACGCCGGCGACCAGGACAACGTCCTCCATCCCGGAGGCGACTGCCTGGAAACCCGCCTTGATGGCAGAGCCACCCGAGGCCGGTCCGTTCTCGATGGCGGCGGCGCCTGCCGGGGTGAGGCTCAGGCTGTCCACGACGGCGCTGGCGAGTGCCGTCTGGTGGTTGACCCGAGGGCTCCCCATGTTCGCCACATAGACCTGATCGACTTCGGTGATCCCGGCATCCTTGAGCGCCATCATGGACGCATAGGACGCGATCTCCGAGAGAGCGAACTCCAGCCGGGTGAAGGTGGTGATTCCGATCCCGGCTACGTAGACGTCACGCATCTTGCAACCCCTCCTCCATCGCCCACCGCTCCACCATGAGCGCGGTGGCGGTTGGGTCATACTTCGAGCGGGTCGCGGCGAGCGGATCGAGCGCCGGTGTCGGTGGATCCGACGGCGGGAGGATTGCCTCCATTGCCTTGTCGAGGATCTCCGGCGGGACCGGTCGCCGACCGACGACGAGGCTGCCTCGCGCGGCGTCGAACAGCTCGCGGGTCAGTGCCCACGAAGGGACGCCGCCGAGCTCGTGGGGGATGTCGAAGCGCTTCTCGAGCTTGTACTCGATCATCCAGCGCCGGAATCCAATCGGCGACTCGGCAACGATCAGGACTTCCTCGTGCCCAAGCGCATCGAAGTGGTACTCCATCTTCGCCGCGAAGGCGTGCGCCCCGATGCGCAGACCGCGGCGCAGGGCCAGGGTGTGCAGCGACAGGCCGAGCTTCGGGCTGACCTGGCGGCCGTTGACGATGGCCGCCAGTTCCCCGTCGACTTGGACGGCCAGCACGTACTGGTCCTGGAAGCGGTACTGGTAGTGGGAGAGCAGCTCTGCGTAGACGCGTGAGGCGACGACGTCGTAGTAGTCGCGCTCTACGTGCAACAGCGGCTCAACGTGCTTCAGCAGATCCGGGATCTCATCCCGGTCGACGGCACGAACCACGGCCGCTTCGCCGCTTGCGAGCAGCATGTACTTCGGTTCGTAGGGCGCCATCGGCGAATCCACGGGCCGAAGGATCTTCTCTAGGTCGACTGACATTCGTTCTCCACTCCTCCTGGGTTGTTTCAGGTCTTGGACTCTTCGATGACCGCCATCGCGATCTTCTCTTGCGTGAGCGGCATCGACTTGATGCGGACGCCGAGGGCGTCGTAGACGGCGTTGGCGATCGCCGGAGCGGCGCCGATCATCGTGTGCTCCCCCACCCCCCGTGCGCCGAACGGGCCGTCGGGTTGGGGCACTTCGACGATGATCGGGACGATCTCGTCGGGGATGTCGAACGCCGTCGGGATCTTGTAGTCGGTGAAGGTCGGGTTGAGAAGCTTGCCGTTCTCGTCGAACCGCATGTCCTCGTACAGCACCGTCGCGAGACCCTGGACGAGGCCGCCGGTGATCTGCCCTCTCACGAGGTCGGGATTGAGCGCCCGCCCCGCGTCGACGGCGAGCGCGGCCTTGCGCACATTGACCTTGCCGGTCTGCTTGTCGATCTCGACGATGACGCCGGTCGCGCCGACCGTGTAGTGCACGTTCGGGTGCCCGCCCTGGCCCGTCTCGGGGTCGCTGAGGGCGTTCGTGAATTCGGGCATGAACTTCCCTGATGCGACGATCGGCCCTCCGCGCCACGTCCCCTCTTCGGTCTGGATTCCGTCGACGACGAATTCGCTGAGCGACTTCTCGAATGCCGGATCGGTCGTGCACTTGACCTTCTCATCTTCGAGATAGAGCGAGTCGTCCTCGTAGCCGTAGACCTGGTGGATGACCTCGAAGATCTTGGCCCGCGCTTCGATGGCGGCCTTCTCGACGGCGAGGCCGCAGCTCCATGTGACGTGGGACGCGACCGTCTGCCACTCGTACGGGTTGCGGTCGGTATCCGGCGTCTCGACACGGATCTTGTTGACCGGCACGGTGAGGATCTCGCCGGCGATCTGCGCCATCACAGTGAGATAGCCCTGGCCGAGCTCCATCCCCGAGACGGTGATGTTCATGCTGCCGTCCTCGTTGAACTTCAGGAACGAGGCGGACGACGCGTTCGGCGGCATCGCCGGCGCCTTCCAGAACAGCGACATGCCCTTGCCGATCACGGTGTTCGGGTCGTCGGACTCCTCGTCGACGCCCCAGTCGATCGCGGCGGCGGTCTTGTCGATCGCCTCGATGAGCCCGGACGGGTTCATGTGAGCCCCGTACGCCAGCTCGTCGCCCTCGACGATCGCGTTCTTGCGACGGAACTCGACGCGGTCCATGCCGATCGCGTCCGCAATGCGGTCCATGTGCGACTCGAGCCCGAAGTGGAACTCGGAGTACCCGAAGCCCCGGTAGGGACCGCCGGGAGGGAGGTTCGTGTAGATGCAGAGTGAGTCGTTCGTGATGTTCGGCACCCGGTACGGGCCGGTCGCCGATAGCCCGGCGGCGTTGACGACGTTCGCTCCATACTCGACGTACGCCCCGGCGTCCCAGCACAGCTTGTGCTCGACGGCGGTGATCGTGCCGTCCTGCATCACTCCGACCTTGAGATCGGCGACGACGCCCTGCCGTTGGTACGTGTTGTAGAACTCCTGCTCGCGGGTCCAACGCACCTTCACCGGCCGGCCCTTCACGACCGTGGCCATCGCAGCGCCGAGGATCTCCATCGAGACGCCGGCCTTGCCACCGAAGCCACCTCCGACGTACGGCGTGATGACCCGCACGTCCTTGTGGCTGAGCCCGAGCGGCGCGAGGGCCTCAGCGAAGAGATTGCGCTGCGTGTACGGCGACTGCGACGCCGTCCAAACGGTGAGGCGGCCCGCCTGATCCAGTCGGCTCACGGTGACGTGTGGTTCGATCGCGCAGTGGGCGTACCGGGGGACCTTGTATGTGTCTTCGAGGACGTAGTCGGCCTCGGCGAACGCCTTCTCCGTGTCGCCCTTGCGGATCTTCCGCCAATGGGCGATGTTCGTGTTCTCCTTCGGGAAGAACCACGGCACGTGTGTGTAATCGTCGAGTTCGGGGTGAATCAGCGTGGCGTCGTCCTCGATCGCCTTCTTCGGATCGAAGAGCGGCTCGAGGATCTCATACTCGACCTCGACGAGCTTCGCCGCCTGGATCGCCTGACGATGACTCCGTGCGATGACACCGACCACCTGCTCGCCGACGAACCGCACGTGGTCCTGGGCGAAGATGTACCGGTCCTCCATGTACATGCCGAACTTGAAGGGGAAGTCCTCACCCGTCACGACGCGCACGACGCCCGGCGCATTCTCGGCCGCGGTCGTGTCGATCGAGACGATCCGTGCGTAGGCATGCGGGCTCTCGACAATGACGGCGTGGAGGAGCCCAGGACCGAAGTCGATGTCGTCAACGAACTGGGCGGCGCCGGAGATCTTGTCGAGCCCGTCGATCCTCGTCGCGGAGGTTCCGACGGTCGTGAAATCATCGCCGCTCTTGTCGCTCTCGAAGGGATAGGTCGTCGTCATCGCCCGGCCTCCTCTCCACCTGCAAGCACCGCATCGATGATCGGCTCGTAGCCCGTGCACCGGCAGAGGTTCCCGGCAAGGGCCTCCTGCACGTCGTGTCGCGTCGGGTTGGGGTTGTTCTCCAGTAGCTCGGTCGCCGAGAGGACGATGCCGGGGGCGCAGAATCCGCACTGGAACGCGTTGTTCTCGAGGAAGAGCGCCTGGAGGTGGGAAAGGCCTTCGTAGCCGACGCCCTCGACCGTGGTGATCTCGTGGCCGTCTACCTCAACGGCGAGGACGAGGCAACTCCTCACCGACTTGCCGTCGAGGAGGACCGTGCAGGAGCC
The DNA here is from genome assembly GCA_039715165.1 of Actinomycetota bacterium. GTDB lineage: Bacteria > Actinomycetota > Acidimicrobiia > Spongiisociales > UBA5794 > JAHEEL01. The sequence continues at coordinate 2,462 of JBDLHX010000098.1, read as the reverse complement.
GCAATCGCCTCGCTCGCATCCGATCTTCGGGCTCTTGATTCCGATGCGCTCCCGCAGCACGTCGAGGAGGACATCTGCGGGTTCGACATCGAGATCCCATGCTTCACCGTTGACCGTGAGTTTCAAATCCATGCGTGCCTCCTCAGACCAACCGGGTTCCGTAGGCGGGACCGTCTCCTGCGAGACGGCTCACCGCGGCCCGGAGGCCGCGTTCGAGCATCACTTCGGTCATGTGGGTCCGGTACTCGGCCGTGGAGCGGATGTCGGTAATGGGACTGATCTCGCCGCTCACCACCGCGACGGCGTCGTTGATCGCGTCGTCGTCGATCGTGCGGCCGTGCAGCAACGACTCGATCCTGCTCGAGCGGATCGGCGTCGGGCCCAGTGCGCCAAAGGCGACCCGGTACGACGGCTCGTGGTCGGCAACGATCGCGACGGCCGCCTGTGCCAGGTCCTCCCCGGCGTACCGCATGAGCTTGACGTAGACGCCGGCGTGCGATCGCAGGGTGATCGTCACGTGGGTGGCGATCTCGTCGTCGGTGCGTGCGGTCTTGCGGGGCCCGACAAACCAGTCGTCGATGCCAACGGTTCGCTCGCCGCCGGGACCGGCGAGATGAATCGTCGCGTCGTAGGCGAGGAGAACGGATCCCGCATCGCACGACGGCACGGCGGAGCAGATGTTCCCGACCAGCGTCGCTCGGTTGCGGACACCGGGAGATGCCACGGTCGATGCCATCTCGGCAAGCAGCGGTGCGTGCTCTGCGACGACCTCCGATTCGATGATCTCCGTGAACGTGACGAGCGCCCCGATGTGGAGCGTGTCGTCGTCGATGCGAAGGTCGCCAAGCCCCGGAATGCGCTTGATGTCGATCACGACGTCGGGGGCGATGGCGTCGTCGCGAAGCATGGGGACGACGTCGGTGCCACCGGCAAGAAAGCTCACGGATCCCTGCACGCCTGCGAGGACCTCGTTGAGCTCGTCCAGCGACGACGGTCGGTGGTACGCGAACTCGTTCCCTATCACAGAACCACGCTCCTTGTGTCCGAGATGTCGAGCTTACGCGCCCAACCCTGTCCCCCCGCCGGAACGGTGGGGGGACGCGAGTTCGCCCTGCGAACTCGCAGGGGGGACGCTGAACCATTTGGAGGCGCGAGGATGCCGTACGTCATGCCAGGCTCCTCGCGAGAGCGTTGACGCCATCGACGAAGCACTCCATCGGCGCTTCGACGAGCCCTGCGCCGACCATGCCGATTCCGGGCACCTTGCCGGCAACGCCGGTGTTGATCTGTGGCTTGACGCCGGTACGCACGACCCGCATCGCGTCGATCCCGACCGGCGTGCCGCGGAACTCCAGCATTGGGATCTGGTACGCCGGGTGCTCGCCCATCGTGATCTCGTACATCGTGAGCGTGCGTCGCACGGCTCCGGCAGCGGTTCCACCGACGAACCCAACGATCGCCGGAGCCGCCGCCATGGCGAATCCACCAAGGCCGACCGTCTCGGTGATCGTCGAATCCCCAATGTCGGGGCTCGCGTCGTCCTCGGTGAACGCTCCGAGGTAGAGGCCGTCGACCGGTGGTGCTGGAGCGATGAACCACTCGTCCCCGGTCCCCGAGAGCCGGATGCCGAAATCGGTGCCGTTGCGCGCCATCACGGTGACGAGGCTCGAAGCGGGAACGCCGGATGCTGCATCAGAGCCGAGCTTCCCCGCAGCCATGACGAGGTTCAGCATGAAATGGTCGTTGCTATCGATGAACGAGAAGACCTCGCTCCGCTGGTCAACTGGGGCTTCGGCCCCGTCAACAAGCGCTCCGCCGATCTCTCGCAGGAAGAGCGACGTCACCGCCCGATTCCGGTTGTGCCCGTCGTCTCCCATCTGGAGCGCCTGGGCGATGAGGGACTGCAGATCGATGGGACCGCGCGAGCGCAGCGCAGACCCGAGCACCGGACCGAGGACTGCGTCCATCCACCGCAGCCGGTCGATGACTTCGGGAGCGAATGCGCCGTAGCGGAGCACCTTCCCGAGTCCCTCGTTGAGCGTCGAATACGACACGCCTTCGCCGGCGGCGTTCTCGACGACGGCGACCGGCATCGACGGTGATGTCACGCCGGCCATCGGCCCGACGGCACCGTGGTGGTGGCATGGTGAGAGCTCGATCTCGCCGCGGGCGGCCTTCGCCGCCGCGTCGTCGGGGTCGTCGGCGAGCCCCTCATAGAGCATCGCTCCGATGATGGCGCCGCGCATCGGACCGCTCGCCCTCTCCCATTCGAGCGGCGGACCGGCGTGGAAGAACGTCCGGTCGGTCATGTCTCCGAAGACATCTCGTGCGACGCGGACGTCGACGAGGTTCGGCCGCACGGCGAGCATGCGTCCGATAGCCGTCTCGTTCGCTTCCCGCACCCGGCCGTCGGCGACAATCGCTGCGAGGGCGTCCTCGGTCTCCGGCGCCGGCGGCGTCCA
>JBDLHX010000097.1:0-8512 GCA_039715165.1 Actinomycetota bacterium | reverse complement strand
CGTCGTCATCAGCAGTGACTCCGACGTTGCCTCGTACCGGCCGCTCGACACGATCGCCGCCGCCGTCCGGCGCAAGACGATCAACGGCACCGACATCGGACCGGAGCAGGCGCTCACCGTCGAGGAGGCGGTACGAGCGCACACGATCGACGCCGCGTACGCGCTCTTCGCCGAGGATCGGATCGGTTCCATCGAAGTCGGCAAGTACGCGGATCTCACCGTCATCGACGGCGACCTCTTCTCGACGGCGCCTGAGGAGATTCCATCTCTCCCCATCTGGATGACCATGATCGGCGGGGAGGCCGTCTACCAGGAAGCCTGAGACGCGAACGAGGAGGACCACCACATGAGCGACGACCTGGCCTATCTGAGCGCCACCGACGCACTCAGGGCGTTCCGAAGCAGGGATCTCTCCCCCGTCGAACTCCTCGACGCCGTCGTCGCCCGGGCCGCGGAGACCGAGCCGGCGGTCAACGCGTTCACCGAGACCTACTTCGACGAGGCCACGGACCAGGCCCGTGCCGCCGCCGATGCCTACGCCGCCGGTACCGCTCGCCCCCTTGAGGGTCTCCCGGTTGCAGTCAAAGACGAACCGCAGATCGCGGGCCAACGACTGACCCAGGGATCGCTCCTCTTCGAAGACGAGATCGCCACAGAGACCGACCCAATCGCCCAGCGCATCATCGATGCCGGCGGCATCATCCATGCCCGAACAACGACACCGGAGTTCTCATCGGCCACCGTCACGTGGAGCCTGCTTCACGGCATCACTCGCACGCCGTGGAATCTCGCCATGACGAGCGGTGGATCGTCTGGAGGGTCGGGGGCAAGCCTTGCGGCGGGATCGTCCACCCTGGCCAGCGGGAGCGACATCGGTGGCTCCATCCGCATCCCGGCTTCGATGAACGGTCTCATCGGATTCAAGCCCCCGTGGGGGCGGGTACCCGAGAACTGGCCGTGGAATAGGGAGCCCTATGCGGCGTCGGGCCCGCTCGGCCGCACGGTGTCGGATGTCGCTCTGTTCGAGAACGCTATCTCCGGACCACTCACGAGCGACATGTACTCGCTCCCTCCCCTGGAGCTGCCCCTGTCATACGCCCCGGTTGAGGGCATGCGCATCGCGGTCAGCCCCGATCTCGGCTACTTCGCATCAGCCCCGGAGATCGTCGAGGCACTCGAAGCCACCGCCGACACGCTGCGGCATCTCGGCACCACCGTGGAACGTGTTGATTTGGGTTGGACCGAGCGGGCGCGGGAGACGGCCGACATCCACCTCCGATTCCTCATGGGCACGATCCTCCGCAGCTACGTACCCGACGACCAGTTCGACCTGCTGACCCCCTATGTACGGGATCTCCTCGACGCTGATCCGATCTCCACCGCTGCGTGGGTCGAGAGCTGGCAGTACGCGGACGAGATGTGGATTTCGATGCAGGAGAAGGTCTTCCAGGCGGGCTATGACGTGCTCATCTGCCCCACGGTCGCAACGACGGCAGTTCCGGCGGATCTCGGCCACCCCGATACAGGGGTCAACGTCGGGTTGACCGACATGCTCGACGACGTCCTGGCCTATCCGTTCAACATCCTGGGGAGGCTCCCGGTGCTCAGCGTGCCGATCGGTATCGCTCCCAGCACCGGCGTGCCAATCGGCATGCAGATCGTCGGGCCACCCAACATGGACCCGCTTCCGTTCCGCGTGGCAGCCGGTCTCGAGGAGGCGACCGGGGCATTCTTCGATCGCCATCGGCCAACTCTCGAGTAGAAGCCCGCGCCACGTGAGCCTTCACCGTCCCCCCTGCGCATCGACTCCGCCGATGCGCGTCCCCCCGTGCTGCTACGCAGTCCGGGGGGACATGGAAGAGGGAGGTCTCCGCGGTGGCCACTCCTCTGGAGCGATGAACGCTTCCGGGAAGGGCTTCATGTCGCCCCCACTACTCGCCGGGAGGCCACCCTCGTACCAGGGGATCTGATCGACGCACTCAACGAGTTCGTACAGCATCGTCTTGAGCGTGGTGGGAACCGCTCCGGCCTCGTGCATGCGTTGCAGGGCAGGGCCGGGTTCGGACTCCGTCGTGAACAGGCAGTCCTCGAGCAGGAACACTTCGTATCCCAACTCCAGCAGTCCCAGCGTCGACTGCAGAACACACACGTCGGTCTCCGAACCGGCGACGGCGATCTGCTTGACGGAGGACTGCTCGATCGCCTCGCGGATCTGCGGCTCCGAAGCACAACCGAAGTAGTTCTTCACATGCCGCTCGCCGTGGGCGGGGAACAACGCTTCCAGGTTGTCGGGAAGCTCGCCGTTCTCCGCCACGGGCTTCTCGAACGTGGCGATGAACGGCAGTTCCATCCAGTCCGAGAACATCAGTAGATGCTCGAGCCGCACCATGAGGGACTCGCGTTCCTCACTGCGGTCGGCGAATGCCCCGTCCACGAAGAACGGTTGGACGTCGATGAGGAGGATGCCGATCTTCGATCGGTCGATTCTCGGAACTGCCATCCGGATCCTCCTCGGCTGCGGTGGGCACAGCCTATCGAACGATCGGCACACAGCAAAGCCGTCACCACCCCTACACACGTCTGGCGTAGATTCCGGCAAGATCGTGCCGTCTTCTACGCCAGACGCCTGAGGGTGGGGGGGTTGTCAGCCGCCCATGAAGAAGTGCTCGGCAACGAGGTACCCGCCGTCCGCCACAACGACCCTCCAGACCCCATTCTGGGGATAGTCGGTGCCGCTCCGGTTGACCACGGAACCCTCGGAGCTGACATACCAAGTCCCGGAGTCGGGGGCCTGCGCCACGGCATAGAACGAACCTCCGATCGTTGTCTGCCACTCCCACCCTTCGAGTAGGGGCATGAGATACCACCGGACGCTCTCGATGTCGTGGTCGAAGCTGCCGCCGGGCGCATGGATCCGGTATCCACTCGTCACGAGAGCCTCAAGGGCATCCACGTCGTAGGCGTTCCACGCTGCGTTGTACTCCTCCATCAACTCCACGATCTCGGGTGGCGCGGCGTTCGGGCTGTTCGGCCTCATGGCCAGCGTCATCCACAGAAGCGCTGCAACGAGAGCGACCGCCAGCAGGGCGATCACGATCATCGGCCACCGGCTCCGATGCTCTGTCATCTCGGCTCTCTCTTCCGTGCTCTCGATGGTCTCCATGACCTTCACCCTTCCTTGTTCAGGCTCTGCATCCGGATCGCCGCCGTCTCCACCGCGGGGCCGCCGGACGAACCAGACGGTTATCCCGGCAGCGACCGCAGCGGCGAGCGCTGCGACGATCCAGACACTGAGCGTCCCCCCGTTCGACTCCACGATCTCGGCGGCTCCGACGTCGACACCGTCGACGATGTTCGGGGCGAGCGACAGCACAGCCGCAAGACCACCAAGGCCGAGCAGCGTGATCACGAACGCACCGACCGCAGCCCACGCGGGATTGAGGGTCGGACGCGATCGCTGCACGTGCAGCCGCTCGAGGCCTCCCTCTTCGACGCGGGCCCGAGCGAAGACGTCGTCGGCGGTGATCCTCTCGACACCGGCGTCGAAGTACTCGCGCAACTGGGACTCAATTCGTGACATCAGTGGTCACCCCCAGTGCATTTCGTATCCGTCGCATGCCCCGCTCGGCGTGCGTCCTCACCGACCAGCGGGACAGGCCGAGCAAGTCGGCGACCTCGCGCTCGCTGTATTCCATCCCGTGGATCATCACGACCGCCACCCGCTGGTTCTGTGAGAGGCTCGCCAGGGCGTAGATGAGTCCCGGCTCCACAGACGGAACTTCGGGCGCCGGGATCTCCGGAAAGAACATCTGCCTTCGGTGATAGCGCCTGGCTTTCGACTGACCGACGCGGTAGAGGTAACCCGCCGGATTGCGCTTCTCCTCAAGACTCTCCCAGTGCTCCCAAGCCCATGCCAGTGCGTCCGCGGTGGCCTCCGCTCCAATCTCGAAGCCATAGGCGGCGGCGAGTGCGTACGAGAGCCGCGGCTCCGTCTCCTTGACGAATCGGGTGAACACTTGTCGCTCATCGGACTCCACGGTTCCTCCGTGACTCTCACTCAATTAGACCATCGAACCCCGCCTGGTGGGCGACGAGTATCCGCACGGCGGCAGAGGCGCAGAGACAGGCCTGCGATACACTCCCGAGACGTGATCACGAGCCCCCTCGACGACCCATCGCTCGAACGGCCCGGGGAGGCCTGCGGCGTCTTCGGCGTCTGCGGCCCGGACTCGGACGCGGCCCGGCTCACCTACTTCGGGCTCTTCGCCCTCCAGCATCGAGGCCAGGAGAGCGCCGGCATCTCGGTCAGCGACGGGGAATCCGTCACCGTCTACAAGGACATGGGGCTCGTCGCTCAGGTCTTCGATGAGCCGACGCTCGCCGGTCTACGGGGCCATCTCGCGATCGGTCACACCCGCTACTCGACAACCGGGTCGCCGAAGTGGGTCAACTCCCAACCCGTCTACCGACAGGTTGGTGACAACGGGATCGCACTTGCCCACAACGGCAACCTCACGAATACCGAACAGCTTGCACTGCTGGCCGACGGCAACGGCGCTACCACCGACTCCGAGATCATGACCGCGCTCATCGCTGATCGGATGGCCGAGACCGGAGAGTCGCTCCCCGACGCATTGGCCAATGTGCTCCCCACGTTGGAAGGCGCGTTCTCGCTCACCATCATGGACAGGACCCACCTCGTCGGCGTCCGTGACCCGCACGGATTCCGGCCGCTCGTCCTCGGCTCGATGGGCCCAGAATGGGTCATCGCTTCTGAGACCGCCGCGCTCGACCTCGTCGGCGCAGAAATCGTCCGCGAGATCGAACCGGGCGAGATCGTCGTCATCGACCGGGACGGCGTCACGAGCCTTCGTCCGTTCGGATCGGCCAAGGAACGGTTCTGCCTCTTCGAGTTCGTCTACTTCTCCCGCCCCGACTCGATCCTGCGCGGCGAGACCATCCACCGGGCACGCCGCCGCATGGGCGTGGCACTCGCCGACCAGGCACCGGTCGACGCCGACGTCGTCGTGCCGGTCCCCGAGTCCGGCATTCCTGCTGCGCAGGGCTTCTCCGAGGCCTCCGGGATCCGATACAGCGACGGGCTCGTGAAGAACCGCTACATCGGGCGGACGTTCATCGAGCCGGCACAGTCGCTGAGGGACCGCGGCATTCGCCTCAAGCTCAACGCCATGCCCGGAGAACTGTCCGACAAGCGCGTCGTGCTCGTCGACGACTCCATCGTCCGGGGATCGACGACTCGCCAACTCGTGCAGCTCGTTCGCGACGCAGGAGCCACCGAGATCCACCTCCGGATCTCGTCGCCGCCGTATCGCTGGCCGTGCTTCTACGGCATGGACACCGGAGATCGCTCGACGCTGCTCGCCGCCGGGAGGAGCGAGGACGAGATCGCCGAGTTCCTCGGCGTCGATTCGCTCGCCTACCTCGAACTCGACCGGCTCATCACGGCAAGCGGCGGGCACGCCAATGCCTTCTGCACGGCGTGCCTCTCCGGCGACTACCCGACGAACGTTCCGATCACCGACCGCAAGTACGCTCTGGAGCGAACCACATGAGCACCTACGAAGATGCCGGCGTCAATCTCGACGCAGCCGACGAACTCATCGACCGGATCGGCTGGCGCGTCACGTCAACATGGACTGACGACGTCATCGGCGGCTTCGGTGGCTTCGCCGCGGGGCTGCGGGTCCCGCCCGGGTACCAGAAGCCGGTGCTGATGATGTCAACCGATGGTGTCGGCACGAAGGCGGAGATCGCCAGGGTTTCCGGGCTCGTCGAAGGCCTCGGCTACGACCTCCTCGCCATGGTTGCCGACGATCTCGCGGCCGCGGGAGCGACGCCGATCGCCATGCAGGACTACATCGCTGTCGGGTATCTGGACGTGGACCTCGTTGAGCGCCTCGTCGAATCGATCACCGACGCCTGCGCCGAGAACGACGTCGCACTCCTCGGAGGCGAAACGGCGGAGCATCCCGGCATGCTCGACGGTGATCGCTTCGACCTTGCGGCCACGGCACTCGGAATCGTCGAACTCGGAGAAGAGGTCGACAACAGTGGCGTCGGGGTCGGTGACGTCGTCATCGGAGTGGAGAGCCCGAACCTGCGGTCGAACGGTTTCTCGCTCGTTCGAGCGCTCATCGTCGACCAGCTCGACCTCGACGGACCGTTCCCCGGTTCCGACCGAACCGTTGCCGAGACCCTGCTCCAGCCGTCGATCGTCTACGCGCCGGCCGTCGTGAATGCCCTCGCACGGGCCGAGCCCCACGGCCTCGCCCACATCACCGGCGGCGGACTGCCGGGCAATGTCGCTCGGATACTGCCTGAGGGATCAGCCGCGCACTTGGAGCAGGCTCGGTGGGAAGTCCCCGACGTCTTTCGGGTGATTCAGGATCTCGGATCTGTTGCGGACGAGGAGATGTACCGGACGTTCAACATGGGGATCGGTTTCGTCGCTGTCGCCCCGGAGAGCGACGTCGACAAGGTCATCAAGGGCTTCGAGTCGTACGACCACAAGGCGACCGCGATCGGCCGGATCGTGGAGGGCGACGGCAGGGTCACGATTGCGTGACCGGCTCCGAGGAGTGGACCAGGTAGCGTTGCGGCCATGAACGCAGCTCTGACCTATCCGATCACGGTCCATGTCCCGGTCGATGACGAGCAACGGAACCGCTGGCTCGCAGCTTCCGGCATCGTGTTCGTCAAGCTGATCCTGCTCCTGCCGCACATCGTGCTGCTGTTCCTGTTCGGCATCGCGGTCCAGTTCGTCGCCTGGTTCGGCTACTGGGGCATCGCGTTCACGGGACGTATGCCGGATCTCGTCCGCCGCCTCGAGATCGTCTATCTCGCGTGGACCACACGCGCCGTTGCGTGGTTCGCAGGCACGACGGACGTCTATCCGACGTACGGCGTCGAGCAGGACCACCCGGTGACCGTGACCGTCGAAGCCGCTCCCGAGGAACAGAGCCGCGTCCTCGCCGTCCTCGGCATCCTGCTGATCCGCAGCATCGCGGCCCTACCGCATCTGCTCATCCTCTTCCTGATGAGCTTCGGCGTGGTTCTCGTCGCCTGGATCGGCTACGTCATCGTGGCGGTCACAGGTCAGATGCCGCTCGGCCTCCACGAGTTCATCCTCAACTACCAGCGATGGGGGGCGAGAGCGTGGGGATGGCTCGTCGCCCTCACCGACGAATACCCGCCGTTCACCCTCGCTTAGCCGGCCGCGGACATTCACGGCGAACTGAGGCGGGCAAGGGAGGCAGGATCTATCGTCGCGATCCATCCATCCGCGGCAACACCGAACGGCTCCTCCCGGTTCCGCAAGCTGCGGACGGCCAAACCTGCCGCTGACCGAGCCGCCGTGATCAAGTCGGATGGATAGCCGAACTCCACCTGATTCTCCACGAACTCGTCTTCGTCGAGCAGTTCGATGGTGCCGTCAATGTTCCGGACCACGTCGAGGTCGAGATCAATCTGCTGCACGCTGTTGGCATCCCAAACGGGCGGCGTCCCGATGTTGACATAGACCGCATGTCGCGGGTGACTCGTGTAGAACTCGATCATCCACCAGTTGTCCGTCGGAACAAGCATGACGAATCCGACCCGGAGGGTACGGGGTGCCTCGTAGCCCCGTCGGGCGGTGGTGTCGGATGGAACGCGCAGCCATGTCCCGTGCTCGTCCCGACCCAGGAGCGTGGCTTCGTACTGCCAGTGGAGACGATCGGGCCACTTCCTTGTGTCGACGCGGACGCGACTCATGTCACGGGATCCCGTGTGATTCCGAGGCCACGCCGAGAACCTCATCCACCAGTTCCTCGACCGACCGGGCCCCCGACTGGTGGACGACCGTCATCCCCAGATCTCTGGCCTCACGGGCCACGTGCTCATTCCGCCAGAGGCTCCGGCCCATGAAATTCGAGAGCATCCGATCGGGGTCCGTGGAATCCTCCAGGAAGTCTGTGTTCTGCCGCTCCCGCTCCCAGAGGACGTCGGGATCAATGTGGATCCAGATCGAGGCGACGCCACCTCCCTCCAGGTTGGCAACCTTCTCGGGTGAGAAGAGCCACCAGTCCATCACGATCGGCGCCCCAGACGTGCTGTGGCCTCGGATCACCCGCTCGAGGACAGGCCACATCATGTCCTGGAGTTCGACAGCGTCGGAGATGAGTCGCTCCGGGGGTCCCTTGGTGAAGTATCTCGTGTGCCCGACCGGCCGCATCTGGTGCAGCGCCGGATGGCTCTCCTTCGTCGTCAGCAACCGGCCCGCGACAACGAGGTCATCGACCGTCGTCGAGGCAAACCCCAGCCGGGACGCGACGGCGCGCCCGAGCGTTGTCTTGCCCGCTCCAGGCGGACCACCGATCAACAGCACCTTGAATTCATCCATGCAGAAGATCGACCTTACGCGGCGAATCCTCCACCCGGAAGGGCGAGCGTCCCGAGCTGCACAGCCGAGGAGCACCCATAGGTGCCTCTCTCAGCGCAGACCGGCGGTTCG
>JBDLHX010000096.1:0-8628 GCA_039715165.1 Actinomycetota bacterium | reverse complement strand
TGGGCTTCGCCGAAGAGCAGGGTTCCTTCCTCGTCGGCGCCGCCGCTGCGTTGAAGAGCACCACGGGCCATCTCGGCTTCATCGGTGGCGTCAACATGGAGCTGATCCAGAAGTTCGAGGCCGGCTTCGTCGCCGGGGCAAACGCCGTTACGCCCGGCATCGAAATCGACATTCAGTACATCACCGAGCCGCCCGACTTCGCCGGCTTCAACGATCCGGCTTCCGGCAAGGTCATCGCACAGTCGATGTTCGAAGGTGGCGCCGACATTGTCTACCACGCCGCCGGCGGATCGGGCGCAGGCCTCTTCCAGGCAGCCAAGGAATTCTCCGAGGCAGGCGGAACCAAGGTGTGGGCAATCGGTGTTGACTCCGACCAGTACCTGACCGCAGGTGACGATGTGAAGGACTACATCCTCACTTCGATGCTGAAGCAGGTCGGCGTCTCCGTCTTCAACACGATCCAGGAGCAGGTCGACGGTGCGTTCACCGGCGGTTTCAAGCTCTTCGACCTTGCGGTTGACGGTGTCGGCTATTCCACGTCCGGTGGATTTGTCGATGACATCGTCGCTGATTTGGATGCCTTCAAGGCTCAGATCATCGCGGGTGAAATCGAGGTACCGACCACCCCGTAGTCTCCACGAGACAACTGAATCGAATCCTGTGTGGGATCGGACTATGGTCCGATCCCACACTCAGTTGTAGGCGGATACATGGCATCAGCAGTGCTACTCGATGGGATCACCAAGAGATTCCCTGGGGTGATCGCGAACGACAAGGTTCACCTCGACGTCGCCCCGGGCGAAATTCATGCCATCTGCGGCGAGAACGGCGCCGGCAAATCCACCCTGATGAAGATCCTCTACGGAATGCAACGCGCCGACGAGGGGCGCATGCTGGTCAATGGCGAAGAAGTGACGTTCCACTCCCCCAAGGACGCCATCGCCCTCGAGATCGGCATGGTGCACCAGCACTTCATGCTCGCCGACAACCTCACCGTTCTCGAGAACGTGATCCTGGGATCAGAGCCCACCAATCGGGGAGTAATCGACTTCGCCGAGGCCCGCCGCCACATCCTCGAGGTAGGTGAGGCTTACGGGCTCACGATCGATCCCGACGATCTCGTGGAGAATCTGGAAATCGGCGAGCGGCAACGTGTGGAGATCATCAAGGTCCTGTTCCGGGGCGCCAAGATACTCATCCTCGACGAACCCACCGCGGTGCTGGTCCCACAGGAAGTCGAGGAGTTGTTCCGCAACATGCGGGAGCTCAAGGTCGAAGGCCACACCATCTTGTTCATCGACCACAAGCTCGATGAGGTGCTGGAAATCGCCGACACCATCACCGTGATACGGGCGGGCAAGACCATCGACACCGTCAAGCCGGAAGATGTCACCGCACAGGATCTGGCCGAGCTGATGGTCGGTTCCGAGTTGCCGACCCCGGAGACCCGCGAGTCAACGGTCACCGACCACGTCGTGCTCGAGGCGATCAAAGCGACCGCAGACGACGATCTGGGAAGCCCCAAGCTGCGCGGTGTCACCCTGAAGGTGCACAAAGGAGAGATCCTCGGTATCGCCGGAGTCGAGGGCAACGGACAGGCCGAACTGGTTGAGGCAATCATCGGCATGCGTCCCCTCACGGGGGGATCGATCTCGCTCGAGAACGAAATCATGAAGGGGTGGAGTGTGCGCCGCCGCCGCGAGGCCGGTATCGGTTACATCCCCGAGGATCGGATAAGACGCGGGCTTCTCTCCAGTTTTCCGCTGTGGGAGAACGCGATGCTCGGTCACCAGAGCATGGAACCTTTCGTCCGCAATGGCTTCTGGATCACGGCCGACTCAGCGCGCGACCACACGAAGAAAGTCGTTGAACAGTTCGGCGTTCGCACACCAAGCGTTGAGGTGGCGGCCCATGCCCTCTCCGGCGGTAATCAGCAGAAGCTGATTGTGGGCCGGGAGATGTCGGCGGACGTGTCCTTGTTGATTGCGGCGCACCCGACTCGGGGTATCGATGTTGGAGCACAGGCGGCCGTGTGGGAGGAACTCCGGCACGCCCGGGCCGCCGGACTTGCCGTCGTGCTGGTCTCGGCCGATCTCGAAGAACTCATCGGCTTGTCGGATCGCCTTGTGGTGATGCTCCGTGGCGACCTGGTTGCTGAACTCGACCCGGCCGCAGTCACCCCACGCGACCTCGGCGCGTTCATGACCGGGGCCTCGGTCCAGGGAGGTGGCGAGTCGTGAGCAAGAAACTCTTCTACGTCCTGGCAGCCCCCCTCGCCGCAGTCGGCGTAGCCCTGATCATCTCGTCGTTAGTACTCCTCATTGCCGGGGCCAACCCATTTAGCGCCTACAGCAACATGTGGGAGTTCGGGACCCGGCTCGAGACGATCATCGAGACGCTCAACAGAGCGACTCCGTTGTACCTGTCCGGCATCGCAGTCGCCATCGGGTTCCGGATGAACCTATTCAATATTGGTATCGAGGGGCAATACGTGCTGGCAGCGATCATCGCTGCCAAGGTCGGCGCCGAAATCAACCTGCCGCCGGTGCTCCACGTGTTGGTCATCATCTTGACTGCCATGGCCGTCGGAGCCTTCTGGTCCGGGCTTGCCGGCTTCCTCAAGGTCACCCGCAACGTACATGAGGTCATCTCGACCATCATGCTCAACGCTATCGCGGTGGCCGGCGTCGTCTCCTATCTTCTCAGTGTCTGGGATGTCCCCGATGCCAGCCTCGACACAGCTCTCAAGGCAATACCAGAGAGCGGTTGGATGCCGTCGCTCAATGGCTGGGTCGAGGTCTTCACTCGTGACATCAAGCGGGTCGAACTCTGGGGATTCATCCTCGTCGCCGTAGTCGTGGGTGTTGTCTATCACGTGCTGATCAACCGGACCCGCATCGGTTACGACCTGAGAGCGTCGGGAGAGAACCCCACGGCCGCGACAGCGAGCGGTACCGACCCCAAGAAGATGATCATGACGGCCATGGTGCTCGGCGGCGCGGTTGCCGGCCTCGTAGGCCTGCCCGAGTTGCTCGGCAGCTCTCACGCCTACAACCTTCGCTTCACCCAGCAGCTTGGTTTTGCCGGCATAGCGGTTGCGCTGCTCGGTCGGAACCATGCCGTAGGCATCGCCATCGGTGCGTTTGTCTTCGGGTGGCTAGACCGAGCGTCCGGTGTGCTTGAAGTGCGAGGCGACGCTCCCCGTGAGATCGTCGCCATCATGCAGGGCGTGATCATCCTGGCTGCGGTCGTTGCCTATGCGGTGGTCGAACGCAAGCGCCGTGCAGAAGAGGCGAGTGCCGCTGCTGCGGCCACTGCCGCCGCCAAGCCCCCAGACCAAGTCTCCGTCGAAGAGGGAGGTGCGTCATGAGTGGCGGGCCGCGACCTTCGCCGGATCTAACAACAGGCTGGAAGCGATTCACGAGAGGCATCGGCCAGAGTTCAGTCCTCGGACGAGTAAGCACGCTGTCAGCACGGAATTGGATCCTTGCCGCACTCGGCATCGTGTTCCTGCTGTCGTTGACCCAGCAGTTCGCCAAGCTGGAGACCAGCGACCTCACTTCAAGTGGCACCTGGATCATCGCGCTGGCATGGTCGGTACCGATCATCATGGCCGGGCTCGGCGGCATCTTCTCCGAGAGGACCGGCATCGTGAATATCGGCCTCGAGGGAATGCTCGTGCTCGGCACCTGGTTTGGTGCCTTCGGCACGTTGCTCTACGGACCGTGGTGGGGCATGGTTATCGCCGCCATTGCCGGCTCCCTCGGCGGCCTGCTGCTCGCCCTAGCCACCGTCACGTTCAACGTTGACCACATCATTGCCGGTGTCGCCATCAACCTCATGGCCCCTGGAATAACCCGGTTCCTGTCGAGCATCCATTTCCCCGATCGTGGCGGGTCGATCACTCAGTCGCCCACAATCGTCGGCGTCAGCAGCTTCAGCATCCCGGTCCTCTCCGGCGGGATAGTGTTTGGCTGGCAGAGTCCCGACATCCTCGGACGCATAGAGAGCTGGAACTGGTTCTTCGTCTCCGATCTTGCGGGCATCATGCGCGGCTTCACGTCGGGGATGTCCTGGCTCACTCTGGTGGCAATCCTGATCGTGCCCGCCGCCACCTGGTTGCTGTGGAAGACGTCATTTGGTCTCCGGCTCCGCAGCTGTGGCGAGAACCCACATGCGGCCGATTCGCTCGGCGTCAACGTCTATAAGTACAAGTACTTCGGAGTCGCCATCGGTGGCGCCCTTGCCGGCTTCGGAGGCGGGTTCCTGGCTGTTCAGCTGTCCGGTTTGTACCGCGAAGGTCAGACGCTGGGCAAAGGTTTCATCGGCCTTGCCACGATGATCTTCGGCAACTGGCGTCCGGTCGGGACTGCACTCGGAGGCTTGCTGTTCGGCTTCGCCGAGACACTGCGACTGCGCGATCCGAGAGCCGCTCACGCCCTCTTGCTACTGATCGTCTTCGGACTTGCGGTCCTTCTGTTCCGTGCGCTCTACCTGCGCAAGGCGAAGGCCGCCAGTTGGATCGGCGTCAGCGCGACGTTGGTCCTCGTCTGGTACTTGAGCACCAATTCGGTACCCAACCAGCTTCCCAAGATCACCCCGCACATTGCAGTGCTCGGGCTTCTGATCTTCGCCACCCAACGGCTCCGGATGCCGGCAGCCGACGGCCAACGCTATCGCAAGGGAGAGGGCGGCTAGAAGGGCCGCACGCGTCCCTCGGCCCTCAATTGACGGTTGATGCGGACGGATCGGGCCTGTCTCCACGGTCCCAGCGAGAGGGTCGGGCCGCCCGTCAGAGAGGACCGGGGAGGGAGAACCCTCAACTGCCGCTGGTGATCACGAGCTCCACCCCATGGTCGACCAGAACCCGACAAGCGCCGGCCACATGGTCGTCGCTCAGCTCAGGGGGCATCACTCCCGAAGAACCGGACCGCTTGGAGCGCGAGTTCGTTGTAGGGCACGTTGTCGTCGACGGCCTCGCCCGGGTACGTGCTTTTCACCTGGATCGTCAGCTCCCTCGTTCCGAGGCTGGCAATCGGGATGTGCTGTGGATCGTTCGTGTTCTGCATGCGTCCCGAGACCTCCATCGCTAGGTCATCGGTTGTGATGATGTAGCCCTGGATCTTGTAGTTCCTCTTGAATCGCTCGTCATCGAGGAGATTCTGCAGCCTGATCTCGGTGATACGAACCGGCGGCGAGAACGTGAACGTGATCCACGCGTCGAGACCCTTCGCACTCGCGTCGTTCCAGTCGGTCGAGTCGTCGCCGTCGATCAGGCTCTCGGGCTCATGACCGTTGAGGAATGAACTCGCCTCGGCCGAGACAGGGAAGATCTCCACAGCTGCGGCGGGCACGGTCGTCGACGAGGTTGTCGACGACGTGCTGCTGGCGGTCTCTTCCCCGCCCCGGAAGACGTTGAAGATGAGAGCGGCGAGAGCGATGAGAAGCACGACTGCTCCGAGGACGCCGAGGGCGCGGCCACCGGGGGAGGTACGGAGATTCGGCGCCGGTGCGACGGGGAGGGGATCCTGGCTCAACCGTGCCCCGCACTGCTCGCAGTGGCGGTTGTACTCGGGGTTCGGGGATCCGCACGACGGGCACGGTATCGCTGCGATGTCGGGAGATGCCACGGGTACCGGCCCCGTGTCCGCCACGGTGGTTGGTGTCTCCTTGGGCGCTGGCTTTCGACGGGGCTTCTCCTGCTCCGGGGGAGTGTCTCCGAGCTCGAAGGGCTCGAAGAGATCATCAAATTCAGACTTGTCCTGGTCCATTCGAGCGCCGTCTTCCGAGAGGGGTTGTCTCTCCAGTATTGTGGCACGAATGCTGCTTATCGCCACTGTTCGTGAAGCCGAGCCCTGGACGGCCTGGAACATCTTCGGTGCGTTCTTCCTCCTCTTCCTCATCGCGGCCGTGGTGTACTGGGCGATCAAGCGCCGCCGCTGACGCAGTAGCAAGTAGCAAGACACAAGTAGCAGAAGGGACGCTCTTGTGTCTTTTCTGTCACAGCCGTTTCGTAGCGTGTGCGGCATGATCGAATACCGTTGCACAGAGTGCTCGTACCGCACGAGTCGTTGGATGGGGTTCTGTCCTCAATGCCGGGAATCCGGCACGCTGACCGAGACACACGGCGCCGTCGACGGGGCGGACCCGCCCACACCCATCGCGACCATCTCGGCGAGACCCATCAACCGCCTCGAGACGGGCATCGCGGAGTTCGACCGGGTTCTCGGAGGCGGAATCGTCCCGGGGTCGGTGATGCTCCTGGGTGGTTCTCCGGGCATCGGGAAGTCGACGCTCGTGCTCCAGCTCGGTTCGGCGCTCGGTGCCGGCGGCAGCCGGGTGCTCATCGCGACCGGGGAGGAGTCAACGGGACAGATCGGGTTGAGGGCTCGACGCATCGAGGCGGGCGGTGAGGGGCTGCTCGTCTCGACAGAGTCCGATGTCGAGCGGCTTGTCACCCTCATCGGAAGCGGCGACTACTCACTCGTCGTGGTCGATTCGATCCAAACGGTCACCGGAGTTGGCGGAGGCGTCGGTTCTCCCTCGGGTGTCCGTGAGGCCGCCGCTCACCTCATCCGCGTCGCGAAGCTGGCGGGCGTTGCCCTTCTCCTCATCGGTCATGTCACGAAGGACGGCGCGATCGCCGGCCCGAAGAGTCTCGAGCACATGGTCGATGTTGTGCTCGCTCTCGACGGCGATTCGCACCGCAACCTGCGGTTCCTCCGGGGACAGAAGAACCGCTTCGGCTCGGTGGATGAGGTCGGTGTCTTCGAAATGACCGGGCGAGGGCTCGCTCCGGTCGACGATCCGAGCGCAGCGCTGGTGGGGGAGCGCGGAGGGACGCGTACCGGAAGCGTGCTCTTCCCCGCAGTGGATGGCCGGAGATCGCTGCTCGTTGAGATGCAGGCACTCGCCGTACCGACGAGCGCGGCTCAGCCTCGCCGGAGCGTGAAGGGCCTCCCCGTGGCGCGTGTCCACCAGATCCTCGCTGCCATCGAGCGCCACGTCCGGATCCCGCTCGACAAGACCGAGATCCATGTCGCGGCAATGGGCGGCGTGTCGATCAGAGAGCCGGCGGCCGACCTTCCGATCGCTCTTGCGGTTGTGTCGGCGATCGTCGACATCCCCGTCGGGTCTGTCGCGGCATGGGGTGAGGTCGGCCTCACGGGCGAGGTCCGGGCGGTGAACCAGGAGAGCCGTCGCAGGGCCGAGGCAGCACGCCTGGGCGTCGATCGGATTATCGGAGGAGCGAAGCATCAGGACCTCGCCGGTGTTGTTGCCGAACTCGGACTACATCCTCGGGTGGTTGGCTCGGAGCCGGATCTCCGGGCCGTGCCGATGGGTATCGGTTGATCGTCGACATGCGCGACCCCTCTGCGGTTTGGACTAGCCTTGCCTGCGGATGAAACTCCAGCCGCCGCTTCCAGTCGACGTCCTTCGTCGCTTTGCCCCTGGGTCGACGCTGCGCGACGCGGCTGAGCTGATCTTTCGACAGCGGACTGGTGTGCTTCTGGTGCTCGGTTCGAGCAGCCAGATCGATGATCTCTGCACCGGTGGCTTCCGGCTCTCCGACGTGCCGGTGACCGCGCAGCGGATCGCAGAGCTCGCAAAGATGGACGGCGGCATCGTCGTCGATGACTCCGTGAACACGATCACACGCGCAAATGTGCATTTCATCCCCGATCCCCGGATCCCGACCGACGAGACGGGTACACGGTTCCGCACGGCGGACCGGCTTGGGTCACAAACCGGACTGCCGGTGCTCGCCGTCAGCGAGGAGGGACGCGACCTGGCGGTTCTCTACGTGGGGGATCAGAAGTTCGTGTTGCAGTCGCCGACGGCGCTCTTCGCCGAAGCGAACCAGCGGCTCCAGTCCCTCGAGCGCCTCCGTCGCCGCCTGGACGCTGCCGTCGAGCGGCTCTCGCTCTACGAGGTCGACGACATCGTCACGATGCGCGACGCGGTCAAGGTCATTCAGCGAGCGGCTCTGGTATTGCGTCACGTCGACGAACTCGAACTGATTGCGATTGAGCTCGGAGATGAGGCACCGCTCGTCCGGCTCCAGGCATCCGACGTCGCCGAGGGCGTCGTGGATCTCGTCGACCTGGTGAATGCCGATTACCAGTCGCGCAAGCCGCGAAGGGGTTCGACGGTCGTGAAACGCCTCGATGAAATATCGATCGAGGATCTCTATCACACCGCCCGCGTTGGTGAGGCTCTCGGGCTCGTGCCACTCGACCCGGAAGTGAGCCCGCGCGGCGTTCGTGCGCTTGCCGCGGTTCCCCGCATTCCGAATTCGGTGCGCGACCGGCTGCAGAAGCGATTCGGAACCTATCGTCGCCTTCTCACTGCGACGGTCGAAGAACTCGACGAGGTCGAGGGCGTCGGTCCGCGGCGCGCCGCGAGGATCCGAGCCTATCTCGACCAGGGAAACGGCGTTCTCACTCCGCACCTCGAGGATTGACCGTCGGATCGCTCAGGCAGGTATTCGTAGCGCAGCCGGTACACTCACGGCTTCGCGACCCAGAGTGATACGTGGCCACGAAGAAGCCGACACCCAAGAAGACCCCGGCGAAGAAGCCCGCCGCCAAGAAGGCGACGACGGCGAAGAAGCCCGCCGCCAAGAAA
>JBDLHX010000095.1:0-8668 GCA_039715165.1 Actinomycetota bacterium | reverse complement strand
GTCGTCTTCTTCGGCATCGGATTCGAGACGACGGCGCCGGCAAACGCCATGGCCGTCTACCAGGCAAAGCAAGAGGGCCTGACGAACTTCTCGATGCTCGTCTCCCACGTGCTCGTTCCCCCGGCAATGCGAGCGATCCTCGACGCGCCGACCAATCGGGTTCAGGCGTTCCTCGCCGCCGGGCATGTCTGCTCGGTCATGGGGTACGAGGAGTACTTCCCGATCGCCGAGGAGTACGGGACACCAATCGTCGTCACCGGCTTCGAGCCGCTCGACCTCCTCCAGGGAATCAAATCGGCCGTGCTCCAGCTCGAACACGGCACGGCCGAAGTCGAGAACGCCTACCAGCGGGCCGTCACGCGGGAGGGGAACGTCCCGGCACAGCACATGGTCACGGACGTCTTCCAGACCGTCGATCGCAACTGGCGCGGCATCGGCACGATCCCCATGTCCGGCTGGGCCCTCGCCGAGAACTACCGCGACTTCGACGCCGCCGAGCGCTTCACCGTCACCCACATCGACACGGTCGAGTCCCCGCTCTGCCACGCAGGCGAAGTGCTCCGTGGCACCCTGAAGCCCGACGCGTGCCCGGCCTTCGGCAAGGAGTGCACACCCCGCACGCCGCTCGGCGCAACGATGGTCTCCGCCGAAGGGGCATGCGCGGCCTACTACCTCTACGGACGACTCAAGGAACTGGAGGCGACGACATGACGATCGAATCCTGGTCCTGCCCGATGCCGCTGCGCGACCACCCCACGATCGTGATGGGTCACGGCGGCGGCGGCCAGCTCTCAGCCGAGCTCATCGAACACCTCTTCGTCCCCGCCTTCGGCAACGGGGAGCTCACCGACCTCGCCGACGCAGCGGTGCTGGACGTTGGAAGAAGCATCTCGTTCTCGACCGATACGTTCACGGTCCACCCCCGATTCTTCCCCGGTGGCGACATCGGCGAACTCGCCGTCAACGGAACAGTGAACGACGTTGCAATGCGCGGCGCCGTCCCCAAGTACTTGAGCGTCGGTCTCATCCTCGAGGAAGGACTCCCGATGGCCGAGCTCGGCGTCATCGTCGAGTCGATGGCGAAGGCCGCCGCGCACGCGGGCGTGACGATCGTGACCGGCGACACGAAGGTCGTCGACCGGGGTCACGGCGACGGCATCTACGTCAACACGACGGGGATCGGAATCCTGCGTGACGGCGCCGACATCCGGCCGCAGCGTGCCGAGCCGGGCGACACGATCATCGTTTCGGGCACGGTCGGCGACCACGGCATGGCGATCATGTCGGTTCGCGAGGGGCTTGAGTTCGAAGCGTCGATCCGCTCGGAC
Source organism: Actinomycetota bacterium (assembly GCA_039715165.1). Classification (GTDB taxonomy): domain Bacteria; phylum Actinomycetota; class Acidimicrobiia; order Spongiisociales; family UBA5794; genus JAHEEL01. The sequence continues at coordinate 7,340 of JBDLHX010000095.1, read as the reverse complement.
ACAGCGGCGCTCAACCACATGATCGGCGACGTGCTCGACACGGGTGCCGACGTGCACGTGTTGCGCGATCCGACGCGTGGTGGGCTCGCCGCATCGTTGAACGAGATCGCGAAGGCCGCGGGCGTCGGTGTGCTCCTGGATGAGCGGTCGATCCCGGTCGACCGAACGGTCGCCGCTGCGTGTGAGTTGCTCGGTATGGACCCGATGTACGTGGCGAACGAGGGCAAGGTCGTCGCGTTCGTGCCTGCGGCCGACGCCGATCGAGTCATCGACGCCATGCGCTCGCATCCGGAGGGCGTGGGCGCGACCGTCATCGGCGAAGTGACCGACACGCACCGGGGAATGGTGGCCGCGCGCACACCGCTGGGCGCTACCCGAGTGGTCGACATGCAGGTCGGCGAGCAGCTCCCCCGCATCTGCTGACCACCGTTCGTGCGTAGATAGTGGCCGGCGGCCGAATGCTACGCAAGAAGGGAGAGGGTGATGCCGGTCTCGACGGCTTCGAGATTCACGTCGGCGAAGGACCCGGCGGCGGTCGCTTCGCGGAGCGCATCGAGCGGATACGGCTCGATGATCCTGAGCGCGGCAGCGAGGAACACGAGGCCCATCGACGTCTTCGGGATGCGCTTCTCCGCAGCCTTCGGATCGATCACGACGACACGAGCATCCGTCGCGACGTCCGCGTGCTCCGGAATCGTCAACACGAGGTCGGACGGCGTCATTGCCGCGAGGTACGGGCCCGCCTTGCCGTAGCCGTCCGACGAGATGATCCCTAGAACGTCCGGACTCATCACCTTCGTGAGCGGCATCTCCTCAGGAGCCAGCCACAGCTCAGTCACGGAGTGCCCCGACTTGACCGTCACCGGGTAGTCGTCGCGCTGCGCCGCCCAGAGTCCCGATCGTATTCCGCCGAGAGCGACGAGGCGCGCGGCCGAACGGACCTTCCCGCCGGCCGACCCTGCAACGACGAACGACATCGGGCGGTCGAGCCCATGTGCGAATCCGACCGGCACCGGCCGCGGACCCGGCGTCGGATGACCCGCCAGTCCGGCGTGGGCCTCGCGATATCCGACCGCGTACTCCGTCACGTCCCGGTCGTAGCGGAGGCCCGGCTCCAGGCCCCACGATCGCATCGACTCCTCCATCCCGGCTCGCGTGAACTTGTTCGAACGCACGTAGTAGGCGGTGCAGAGGTCCCACACGTCGAGAAGCGAGAAGCCCGGCTTGCGAATCGCTGCGACGAACCGATCCGCGAGATCCACGTCGAACGACGACCCCCGGTAGGCATACGCGGCGCCGTTCACACCCACCGTTGAGCAGATGTCGAGCGGGCTCTCCAGGTTGCCGAGCGGCGTCGTCGCGGTGACCCCACCCTCGGGCGTCGTCGTCGAGTGCTGGCCGCCGGTCATCCCAAAGTTGAGGTTGTTCATCACGATCACCGTGATTCCGATATTGCGGCGGGCGGCCGAGATGAGGTGGGCACCGCCGATGCCGGTCCCGCCGTCGCCCATGATGACGACGACCTCGAGTTCAGGGTTGGCGAGCTTGATCCCCGAGGCGTACGTGATCGAGCGCCCGTGGAGCCCATGGAACGCAGAGGTGACGAAGTACTGGTCCGACAAGCCGGAGCATCCGATGTCGGAGACGATCACGACCTTCGCCGGATCGAGGTCGAGCTTGATGAACGCTTCGTTGAGGCGGTCGAGGATCGGACCGTGCCCGCACCCGGGGCAGAACGGGTACGGGTCGTCGGATCGGTACGTCGAGATGGGGGTGATGGTGACGATGCTCATCGCACGGCCTCCATGATCTCGTCGACGGTGATGAGCCCCCCGTCGATGCGGTTCACGCCAACGATTTCGCGGTCGGATGCGAGCCGCTCGATCTCCCTGCGGTAGAGCCCCATGTTCAGCTCGGGGATGACGATCCGTTCGATCCCGTCGAATGCCGCGGCGAGCACCGTCTCGGGGATCGGCCAGAGGCTCTGCACCACAACGCTCGACACGGCGACCCCCTCGGCCCGCAGCCTCGCGGCCGCTTCCCGCGCAGCACCGGCGGTGACGCCGTAGGAGAGGACGATGGTGCGAGCGTCGGAGTCGAGGTCGCTGTCGACCATCTCGATCTCGTCGCGGTGGTCCTCGATCTTGGCGATGAGGTGCTCGTTGAGCGCACCGACGTTCTCCGGATTCTTCGTGATGTACGCGCCCTCATCGTGGGTCGAACCGGTGAAGCGGAACGGGTCGCCTTCGCCGTAGCGGCGCATCGGCTCGACCGTGTCCCGCGGCTCCCACGAATACGGGAGGCCCGCGTGCTTCTCGGCACGTTCGACGGATCGGACATCGGGGTACTCGTCGACGTCGACGGCCGAGAGCGTCATGGCGAGTTCCTTGTCCGTGAGGAGGAAGACGGGGCACCGGAACCGCTCGGCAAGCTCGAACGCCTTGGCGGTGAGCGAGTACGACTCCGGCACACTCGAAGGGGCGAGCACGATCACGGGGTATCCGCCGGCGGTCCCCCACCGGAGGAACTGGACGTCGCCCTGGGCGACGGTGGTTGCGCCACCCGTCGACGGGCCGAGGCGTTGCACGTCGACGATGACGAGCGGAACTTCGCCCATGATCGCCAGGCCGATGCTCTCGGAGTAGAGGCTGATGCCCGGCCCGGACGTGGCCGTCATCGCCACCGCCCCGGACATGGCTGCGCCGAGGCACATGCCCATCGAAGCGATTTCGTCCTCACCCTGCATCGCGACACCGCCGACCTTGGGCAACTCTCGCATCATCGCCATGAGGATCCCCGACGCGGGGGTGATCGGGTATCCGGCGAAGAAGGTGCAGCCGGCGTCGATGGCGCCGCGCACGATCGCGGTGGTTCCATCGACGTACTCTCGGCGGGGGGCGTTGGTGCTCGTCGTCATGGTGTCGTCAGGCTAGGCACGGTCTGCGGCCCACCAATGACCCAAGACGCGGGCGTCCCCACGCCGGGTGAGCGTGGGGACATCCGCTGTCGGAGGAGTTGGGGTGTGTCTCCTAGTCGTCCGAGCTCGCCGCCGACTCCGCAGCGATCTCCGCCACGATGTCGGCGTTCGCCAGCGTCGTCACGTCACCGAGCTGCCGCTGCTCCGAGATGTCCTTCAGCAGCCGCCGCATGATCTTCCCGGACCGGGTCTTCGGCAGATCCGCGGTGAACACGATGCTCTTCGGCTTCGCGATGGGCCCGATCGTCTCAGCAACGTGGTCGCGAAGCTCCTTGAGGAGTTCGCCGTTGCCTTCGATACCGCCGCGCAGCGTCACGAACGCTGCGATCGCCTGACCGGTCACCGGGTCCGTGCGGCCCACGACCGCGGACTCTGCAACGGCGGGGTGAGACACGAGCGCCGACTCGACCTCGGTCGTCGAGATGTTGTGACCTGCGATGAGCATGATGTCGTCGACGCGCCCGAGCAGCCAGAAGTAGCCGTCGTCGTCCCGCTTCACGCCATCGCCCGGGAAGTACATCCCGTCGAACCGCGACCAGTACGTGTCGACGTAGCGCTGGTCGTCGCCCCAGATCGTGCGGAGCATCGACGGCCACGGCTCTGCAATGGCGAGGAAGCCACCGCCGGGGACACCGACCTCGTTGCCGTCTTCATCGACGGCAGTTGCGCTGATCCCGGGGAACGGGTGCGTCGCCGAACCGGGCTTCGTGGTCACGGCGCCGGGGAGCGGCGTGATCATGATGGCGCCGGTCTCCGTCTGCCACCACGTGTCGACGATCGGGCAGTTCTCGTGGCCGATGTGCTCGTTGTACCAAATCCACGCCTCGGGATTGATCGGCTCGCCGACCGTGCCGAGGACCCGCAGCGACGACATGTCGTGCTTGGCCGGGTACTCATCGCCCCACTTCATGAACGCACGGATGGCCGTCGGCGCCGTGTAGAAGATCGTGACCTTGTAGTCCTCGATGATCTGCCACAGGCGGTCCTTGTCCGGCGTGTCGGGGGCACCCTCGTACATGAGGCCGGTGACCCCGTTCGCGAGCGGGCCGTAGACGATGTACGAGTGGCCGGTGACCCATCCAATGTCGGCGCCGCACCAGTAGATGTCGTCATCCTTGATGTCGAACACCATGTTGTGCGTCGTCATGACACCGGTGAGGTACCCGCCCTGCGTGTGGACGATGCCCTTCGGCTTCCCCGTGGTGCCCGACGTGTACAGGACGTAGAGGATGTCCTCGGCGTTCATGACCTCGGGTTCGCAGACCTCGGACTGACCTTCCATGATGTCGTTCCACCACAGGTCGCGGCCTTCGGTCATCTCCACATCGTTCTTCGTCCGCTCGACGACGACGACATGCTCGATCGACGGCGACGCTGCCACCGATACGTCGGCGTGCCCCTTGAGCGGGAACACGGAGCCCTTGCGCCAGGATCCATCCTGCGTGACGAGGACCTTCGCTTCGCCGTCCTGGATACGGTCGGCGAGTGAGTCCGACGAGAAGCCGCCGAAAACAACCGAGTGGATCGCGCCGATCCTCGCGCATGCGAGCATCGTGATCGGGAGCTCGGGGATCATGCCCATGTAGACGGCGACCCGGTCGCCCTTCTCGACGCCGAGTGACTTCAGAGCGTTCGCGAACTTCGAGACCTCGGTGTGGAGCTCCTTGTAGGTGATGTCCCGGGTGTCGCCCGGCTCACCGACCCAGTGGTAAGCGATCTTGTCGCCGATGGTGTCGAGATGGCGATCGAGGCAGTTGTACGAGACGTTCAGCTCGCCGTCCTCGAACCACTTGAAGAATGGAGCGTTGTCGTCGTTCAAGGCGACGGTCGGCTCCTTGTACCAGGTGATGCGGTCGAGGGCCTGCTTCATCCACCACGCTTCGGGGTCGGCGGACTCGTCGTAGACCTCCGGACCCACGTTCGCCGCAGCGACGAATTCGTCGGACGGGGGGAAGACCCGATCCTCAGTCAGCAGGTTCTCGAGGGTGGCATCGGTCACAGCAATCCTCCGGTTCGCGAACGGATATAGGCAGGCTATGACGCGGGCCGGTTCCGGGCGAGGGTCGGAGGACCCTACGCGATGGGGCCGGAGGTCCCTGTGCGCCTGTTCACAACGTGCTGAGGCCGATATACTCGCTGCCGCTGTCCGTTCGAGGCCGTTATGCTCTCGGGGCCCTGCCCCCATCGTCCAGAGGCCTAGGACTCCGCCCTTTCAAGGCGGCAACGGGGATTCGAATTCCCCTGGGGGCACGACTGGGGGCGTGGTGAAGTCTGGAGTTCACGCCGGCCTGTCAAGCCGGAGGTCGCGGGTTCAAATCCCGTCGCTCCCGCCAGACACTTCCGCCCGAGCCTTGGCTCGGGTGGTCGTGTCGGCCCGGTCAGGTAGCTCAGCTGGTAGAGCGCTGGTCTGAAAAACCAGAGGTCGGCAGTTCGACCCTGCCCCTGACCACGAGGTCCCTTGCATCGCAGGGGGCTTCTTCGCGTCCGAACAGCGGCCTGCGTTCGGCGTGTAGATTGCGCGATCCGCGAGTCGGGAGCATTGCAAGTGGACGACCATCTGGACTTCGCAGCGACCACCGGAGCCGTCTTCCCCGGTGCGACCACGCCCGGCGAATTCGTGCGCTCGACGACGACGCTCCTCAGCAAACACGGCTTCGCCCCTGCCAACGCCATTGCCGGTGTCGCCGTGTGCCGCGACGAGATCGCCGCCCCGATCGTCGCCGACATCGAAGCGACGTGGGGGCGTTCCTTCAGTCTCGCCGGACTTGCGGGTCTGACGACCGCCGGGCAGACCGGATTCGCGGCCGCAGCCAACCACAGCCCTGTTGTGGATGGTCGCCGACGCCTCGTGACCTGCGGGTTTGCTCACATCGGCATCGCCCGCGACGGAACGATGGGGGAGGTGTCTCGCCCGGGCGTTCCTCATCCTTCGTCGGCGTGCGGCGCGCTCGTTGCATTCCACGGCGAGCTCATCGATGGGACCGCCTCGCCGGAGTTCGATCCGCTGAATGTGGAACAGAGCCTCCTGCGGCAGCGGCTCCTCCCGCTCATCGACGAGATGAACGTGCCGCCGCTCCTCGATCTGACTCGCCTCGCCGCCGACGCCATCGAAGAGGATCTCCTCGCAGCAATCACGGGACTCGTCGACGCCGAACCGGAGCCTCTCGACGCGGCGCTCATCACTGGGATCCAGATCCACGGGCCGGGTGGGATCGAACTCGTCTGGCCGCGGGCCGGTCACATCGTGACGGCAACCGGGGTCGAGACCCTCGCTCTCTGACGTTTGTGTCTACATACACATCTGTTGTGCACCTAGACACGAACGACGTCAGTCGATGGGTTTGTAGTAGGTGAGCATTCGCTTCTCCGGCACGAACCCCAGCCGTTCGTAGATCTGGTTCGCTCCGGTGAGGCTCTCCGAGTCGACCCCGAGGCATGCATACTCGAGTCCGTCGTCACGGAACGCCCGCATCGCCATCGTGATGAGCGACGACGCTATCCCGCGCCCCCGATGGCTCCGCACCGTCCCGATCCCTTCGATCCAACCCTCGGTCCTCCCCCGGTCTTCCCAGTCGTGCGGATACTTCGAGCACGACACATAGGCGACCGGAGTGTCTCCGTCGTAGACGATCCACGACGTCTGCGGCAGGAAGAACTCCCCGGAATGGAACGACTCCCAGTGATCGGGGGCGAACGGTTGTGACCCCCAGTGATCCTCGAACGCGGCGTTGTGAACCTCGAGGGAGCCTTCCACCGTGTCGTCCGACCACTCTCGTGCCGTGAGCCTGCCGTCGAGTGGGACGTCTTCGATCGGCAGCGAGAGGTCGCGAAGACTCTCGGTGAAGTACCGGACCCGCTTGTAGCCGTGTCGTTCGAAGAGCGCCTGCTCGTCGGTCAGCCATTCGTAGACGTCGTAGCGATAGAGGCCGCGAGGAAGATCGTCGTCGAAGGTGCGGAGCCGGTTGATCGCTGCGGCCTCGATCCATGGAACGAGGTCATCCTCGACAAGCCCGCGAATGCTCGGATGGACGAGAAGCCAGACGATGGCACGGCGCTCGGTCCTCGCCCCTTTCAGAATCTGGGCCCATCCCAGGGCGAGCATCTCACCGTCCGGGGTGAAGGCGCCGATCGAGTCGGTCTCTGCGTGTTCGCCGTGGCGGTCGAACTCTTCCTCCATCTCGACGGGCGTGACGATGTAGGTGCGGTCGATCTCGTTGACGGCGCCTTGGAGCCGTGACATCGCCTCGGCGTCGCCCCGAACGAGCGGCCGCCAAGTTGCGTCGTCAACCAGCGGAAGTTCGAAAAGGGTCACGACGAAACGATACCCGCCCCCAAAATCGCGTACCCAGGGTTGCAGTCCCCG
>JBDLHX010000094.1:0-8979 GCA_039715165.1 Actinomycetota bacterium | reverse complement strand
CTACTTCGCCGTCGGCGCATACCGGTGTGACAACGTCGTCGTCGATGCCGCCGTTGTGAAGACGAACAACCCGCCGGCCGGCGCCATGCGTGGCTTCGGCGTCGTTCAGACGTGTTTCGCTTCGGAGAGCCAGATGGACCGGCTCGCAGATGCGCTCGGGATGGATCGGCTCGATCTCCGACGCAAGAACGCTCTCGGCCCCGGCGATCCGCTCGCCACGTCCGGCCAGATCATCGAAGGATCGCTGCCGACGCTCGAGGTCATCGATGCGCTCGAATCGATTCCGATGCCCGAGCCGCTCGACACCGAAGACCCCCGCATGCTGCCGGGCGGGACCGGCCTCACAACTCCGGTGGCTTCCATCGTTCGCGGTGTCGGCTACGCCGTAGGCGTGAAGAACCTTGCCTTCTCTGAAGCCTTCGACGACTACTCCGAGGCGAGAGTCGTGATGACTCCGGCCGGCGTCGAGGTTCACACGGCCGCGATGGAGGTCGGCCAGGGACTCGTCACCGTCTGCCAGCAGATCACACGAACGGTGCTCGGGACCGAGCAGGTCGCCGTTGTTTGGGACGATACATCGCAGATCGGGTCGGCCGGCTCGACGTCGGCATCCCGCCAGACGCAGATGACCGGTGGCGCCGTCCACGCCGCCGCCGTCGGACTGCGCGAGAGGATCCTCGCGGCCCATGATGGTGACGAGCTTCGCGGCGACGGCGTGTACCGGGCGGGGGAGCGGGTCGCAACGATCGATGATGTCTGCGCTGCGGGCCCCGTCGAGCACCATGTGACGTTCCGGCATCCCGAGACCTTCCAACCGGATGAGAACGGCCAGGGCGACGTCCACGCCGGGTTTGCCGTCGCGGCACATCGCGCTGTCGTTGATGTCGACCCGGAGCTCGGCCTCGTGCGGGTCGTGCGGGTCGATACCGCTCAGGACGTCGGGAAGGCGCTGAACCCTCAAGCGATCACCGGTCAGCTCGAGGGCGGCATCATGCAAGGCGTCGGGCTCGCGGTGATGGAGCAGCTCGTGATCGACGGAGGGATCATCAGGAACCCCACGTTCACCGACTACCTCATTCCGACCTTCGTCGACGCTCCGCTCGTCGAGAGCCGGATCATCGAAGAGCCGGACCACTGGGGTCCGTTCGGGGCGAAGGGGATCGGCGAATCGCCGACGATCAGCTCGACCCCGGCCATCGTCGCGGCAATCCGTGCCGCGACCGGGAAGAACCTCAATCGGGTGCCGGTGCTCCCCGAGGACATCGTCGGGATCTGAACAGTGTCATCGATCACCGGAATCGTGCTCGCCGCGGGTGCGTCGGAGCGCATGGGGGAGCCAAAGCTGCTCCTGCCCTTCGGTGACACAACGGTGCTGAACGCGACCCTCGCCGCGGTCGAAGCGAGCAGCGTCGACCAGGTCGTCGTCGTCACCGGCTGCAACGCCGGTCGCATCGAGGAGTCGATCACAACCGAGCGCGCCACCGTTGTCCGGAACCCGGACTACCGGCGCGGGAACATGTCATCCTTCCTCACGGGTGTCGATGCTGTCCCTGAGAGCGATGTGTTCGTGCTCGTTGCGGGGGACCTGCCGGCAGTGCGCACCGAGGCGATCGACGCGTTCGTCGAACGCTGGCGGAGTGGGCAGCTGTGGGCTGCGGTCGCCCGATACCGAGACCGCATCGCCCATCCCTTCCTGCTCTCGCGCGCCGCCGTCGAGCACGCCCGGGAGGTGCTGGGGGACAAGGTTCTGTGGCGGGCCCTCGTCGATCCCGGAGATGAGCGCGTCGTTCAGGTTCCGCTGTCGTTCGATGCGCCCGTCGATGTGAACACTCGGGAGGATTACGGGGATCTGGTTGGGGGAGAGTAGGAACCGGGAGTCTCAGGGGGATCGGCTTCGGGTGGTGTATGTCGTTCCGAGGGGGCTGGTCCACTCCACGTCGCTGTTGGGGAGGGTCTTGTAGGTCCAGCCGTGTCGGTGTCGGCCGGTGTGGTCGTGTCGGCAGAGGGGTGCGAGGTTGTCGGTTGTGGTGGGTCCGCCGTCGGTCCATGCGGTGGTGTGGTCGATGTCGCATTCGATAGTGGGCATCCGACATCCGGGGAAGATGCAGGTGGGGTGGGTGGTCTCGACGAGTCGTTTCTGTGCGGTGGTGGGGCGTCTGTGGGTGGTGCCTGTGGTGATGGCTTCGCCTTGGTGGGTGATGGTGTAGCGCCACGCGGCGTGTTCGTTGTCTGTAGTGACCTTGCGGGCGATGTCGGCGATGACGGGTCCGTAGCCGGCGAGGTCACCTGGATGGTCGTTCAACTCGGTGAGGGTGTCGAGGTCGACGCGCAGGTCGATAGTGCCGCCTTTGCCTCCGGTCTTGTTGCCGCAGAGGAGGTCGAGGTAGACATCGGCGCGGAGTTGGTCCATGGTGCGGGTCTCGCCGTCGCGACGGAGGCTCTTGGCGATTGCGTTGATGCGTCGTGTGGCTGCTGCGGCCTTGTCGGGTGGGAGGTCGCAACCCTTGAGGTCTGCGGTGCCGAACGGGGAGGGGTCCATGATGACTCTCCGGTCCGCAACGGCCTGTTCGTAGCGGCGTGCCGCTTGGTCGGGATCGACGTCCATGCAGAGTCGACGGATTCGGGCCATCAACTGGCCGGTGGTGAGCTCGGATGCCTGGTCGATGATCTGGTCGACGACTTGGCGGGCTTCTTCGTCGTTGAGGTGGGTGGTCTGCCACACGATCGTGCGGGCCCGACGCTGATCGATCAACCCCGCCGACAATGCTGCGAGAACCTTCGGGATGCGGTCGCGCAGGTCTAACGCCAGTGAGAGTTCGACGTCGGCGGCACGTCTCGTGAGTCGGAGGGCGGGGCGGAGTTCGTAGGCGGTGGCGTCGGCGGCTTCGAGATAGGTGGCGTCAAATTCGTGTTCGTAGGCGTCTACAACACTCGCCATTGCTTCGTAGGTCTGGGCGGTGTAATGCGATGCCATGCGTTGGCGGGCTTGCATGACGGTGATGCGTTCTTCTCCGGTGAGGCCGTCGAGGTCGATGCCGGATAACACGATGGCGAGGAACGGGCCCGGCTCCATTGTCTCGAGCTCGTCCAAGTCTGGGGTACCGCTACGAGCGGTCTTCCCAATTGCCTCGTTTATCAGGGTGTCGAACATGTGTTCGATCGTATCAGGGGGGTGTGACAAGAAACGCACGAATCGGCACTCGGAGACGAGATTCCTTCGGGTGTGAGCCAGATCAAGGCCACGCCGCCCACATGCCCGCGTCACATACCGATCGACCGCAGAGAATGCCGGTTGTGGGCGGTGATGGGTGCGCGGCTGTGCCCGACAACGCCTGGTTGTCGGGCACAGCGATGTCGGTAAGTGCTACTTGTTGAGTGAGGCGACGTACTTGCCGGGGAGTCGGTACGAAGCGAGCAAATCCCACGCCAACTCGAAACCATCAACCTCCAGGTTCGGGTTTGGTGCCCACGGGAGCCAGAACCCGGGAACGTTGTGCTCACCGTTCTTGACCATCGCCACGGTGACATCGCCGTTGCCGTGACACGCCCGGTACTCGAGCAGATCGATGTTGTCGGTCATCGCCGTCACGTAGGGCGTCTCACGACACGAGTTGTGGTCGACCCAACGCTCGACCGCGGTCTCTCCCGAGTAGCTCCACGACGTTCCAGGTGTGCCACTAGCCCACGGATTCACCGTGTCGAGCAGCCCGTGGATCGTCACCATCGGGACCGCGCGCACCGGGTCACAGTCTTGTGAATGTGGAAGCCCGAGATTGGCATCGGATGCCAGTGGGAACCTGATCCCAGAGATCGGCGCCACCGCAGCAACACGATCCGACAGGTCGCAAGCCAACTGGGAGGCCATCCGCGCACCACCGGAGAATCCGGTGACGTACACCCTGGCAAGGTCGATGCACATCTCTTCCGCGGCGGCATCGATGGCGGCTTCAATGAACTCCACGTCGTCTCGTGCCCCAGGAGGTGCGTACGTGGGCGGATCCGCAGGAAGTGCGCGATAGAACAGCGGCACACCTGGCACGATCCACTCGAAACCGCCGAACACCGGCCCGATCACGCCCGAGACCAACAGCATCGCAAACCCATGCTCATCAGCAACGAGACGACTGTCTTCGTAGAAGCCGGTGATCATGCCGTCACCCGTGCTTCCGGACGGATGCAGCACAACGACCAACGGCACATTCCGGGCACTCGCAGACTCGGGTACGTAGAGCAGCGGCGGAACCGGAGCCCACGGTATTGCCTCGGCAGGAACCGGCACGACCGCGTCCCAGCCATCTACATCGAGCTGGTGAACACCCGGTTCGATCGTCGTTGTGCAGTGAGCTTTCGACGCAGCGAGTGCCGCGTCTCCCCCAAAGGCCAGCGACCCGATTGTCGCTGCGAACAGGGCAAGGGCCAGAAGCCACCGCCCGATACGCGTTTGATGTGAACTCACATCAACCTCCCTTTCTCTCCCAATCCGCACAGTAGACGGGACCACATGCCGGGATCAACCAGAGCCCGGAAGGTCCCTCTCCAACTCCCCGAGGCCGCCCAGGTCGGCACTCATCGCGCTCTGACACGGAGCCAAGGATCCGTCGCTCTCCGCAGAATTGCACTCCTCGCCGAAGTCGGGCATCTGCTGACGAAGTAGGCTGGCCCGACTGCAACAGGCAAGCCGCGAGAACTTCAGCGCGTGCCGCCATCGGACGAGTTACGTGAGGAGTTGAGCTGATCATGGGTCGAGAGTTCGGACCGCGCAGGGCGACGTGGGTAGAGGTGTCGGAGGCGGCTGGGGACGTACCGGACGATCTCCAGGCCCTCGAGCGCTTCAACGAGATCTACCGGGCGCTCTGCGCCGTGCTGTTCAACTATCCGCAGTCCGGTCACCCGGGCGGTTCGGTCTCGTCCGGGCACATCGTGACCAGCCTCCTGTTCGACGGTATGGACTACGACCTCAGCGACCCGAACCGCCTCGATCAGGACCTGATCTCTTACTCGGCCGGGCACAAGGCGCTCGGTCTCTACGCCATGTGGGCACTGCGCGACGAGGTCGCCCGCATCGCCCGACCCGACCTGTTGCCCGCTGACGAGAAGCTCCGACTCCGCTTCGAGGATCTCCTCGGCTTCCGGCGCAACATCACGCAACCGACCCCGCTGTTCCAGCAGTTCAACGCGAAGCCGCTCGATGGACATCCAACGCCGGCGACGCCATTCGTCAAGCTGTCGACCGGTGCGTCCGGAATCGGCGTCGGGACCTCGCTCGGACTCGCACTGGCGGCTGCCGACGCGTACGGTGCCGACGCGCCTTCGGTGCACTTGATTGAGGGCGAGGGCGGCCTTACCCCCGGACGCGTCGCCGAGGCAGCAGCCTTCGCCGGTACGTCAGGCCTGTCGAACGCCCTGATACACGTCGACTGGAATCAGGCCTCGATCGACTCGGATGCGGTCACCCGCGAAGGAGACGTGCCCGGCGACTACGTGCAGTGGGACCCCCGGGAGTTCTTCTACCTCCACGACTGGAACGTCATCGACGTGCCGGACGGGTTCGACTACGGGCTCGTGCTGACCGCCCAACGCACGGCGGCGTCGATAAACAACGGACAGCCGACGGCGATCGTCTACCGCACCACCAAAGGGTGGCAGTACGGCATCGAAGGCAGGAAGTCGCACGGCGCCGGCCACTCCCTGTGCAGCGAGGAGTTCCGGGATACGCAGCGGACCCTCTTCGGGGACAGCGTCGACTCCTGGCAGAAGCCGGATCCGTCGGATCCCGAGGCGATCGAAGCGGCACAGTGGGCGACGCTGGAGCGCTACAGGGCGCTCCTCGAAGCCGACGCCATGACCGCGGTCATGGCGGATCGGCTCGCAGTCGCAAAGGACCGCCTGGACGCCAGCGGACGCACGCTCCGGGACGGAGTACCGGATGTCGATCAGGTGTACACGGCGGCAGATCCGATGAATGTACCGGACGAGATCGCGCTGAAACCGGGCGACAAGGTGGCTCTCCGCCAGGCGCTCGGGAAGGCAATGGGCTACCTGAACCGGGCGTCCAACGGGGCCATCCTCGTCGGAGCAGCAGACCTGCTCGGCTCCACGGCGATTTCGGACGCAGCAGCCGGCTTCCCCGACGGCAGCTACCACCGCACCGACAATCCAGACGCACGTTCTCTCGCAGTCGGAGGCATCTGTGAGGATGCGCTGTCAGGCGTGCTCTCAGGGGCGTCAGCCTTCGGCACCCACGTGGGAGCGGTGGCCTCGTACGGAGCCTTCCTCGCGGCTCTCGGTCACATCTCGGCGCGGCTCCACGCGATTGGAAACCAGATGCGTCAGGAGACCGAACCCGGCCCCTACCGGCCGTTCATGCTCGTCTGTGCCCATGCTGGGCTGAAGACCGGCGAAGACGGCCCCACGCACGCTGATCCCCAGGCGCTGCAGTTGCTGGCGGAGAACTTCCCGCTCGGCACCGGCATCACCCTGACCCCGTGGGAGCCGGCGGAGGTGTGGCCGCTCCTGTCGGAGGCGCTCCGCTCCCGCCCGGCGCTGATCGCCCCGTTCGTCACCCGTCCCGGGGAGATCGTCCCCGATCGCGACGCTTTGGGGTTAGCCCCGGCCGGCATGGCAGCGCAGGGCCTCTACAAGCTACGCGCTGCTTCAGGCACCTCCGACGGCGCCATCGTGTTGCAGGGATCCGAGGTGACCTACGCATTTGTCGACGAGACCCTGCCCCTCCTGGAGGAGGCCGGGATCGATCTCGATGTCTATCTCGTCACGTCGTCCGAACTGTTCGATCTGCTCGCAGAGGAGGAACAGCAGGCGATCTTCCCCGAGGAGGTCGCTCAGAAGGCAATGGGCATCACCGGCTTCACGCTGCCGACGATGCACCGGTGGATTCGGAGTGATCTGGGACGCGCACACACCCTGTATCCGTTCCGGAAGGGCCACTTCCTCGGATCGGGCGTCGGCGAGATGGTCGTCCACGAGGCCGGACTCGACGGTGAGGGCCAGTTGACCGCCATCAAGGAGTACCTCGCGGCGCTCGAGAAGTAGCTCAGTAACGCAGAAACCCAGTAGCGCAGAAGGGCGGGGCCGCTAACAGCGGCCCCGCCCTCTTTCTACTTTCTACTTTCTACTTCTCAGCCCACTCCTTGAGCAGGCCCAGGCCTTCTTCGATGTCGGGGACGTTGATGCCGGAGTAGGCGAGGCGGATGTACTTGTTCTGCTCGCCTTCGAGTTCGCGGCCGAAGTGGATACGTGAGGTGAACGACACGCCGGTGGCGTGGAGCGCCGCACGGCGGAACTCTTCGTAGTCGTTCATGCCTTTGCGTTCCATCAGCTCGGTGACGTTCGGGAACAGGTAGAAGGTGGCGTTCGGCTTGAAGGTGTGGATCCCGTCGATGGCATTGAGTCCATCGGCCGTGGCGTCCCGGCGTGCTTCGAGCTCGTCGAGGATCGCCTGGGGCTCGCTCTGGTCACCCAGGAGGCCGGCGACGGCCCCGTACTGGATGAAGTGATTCGAGCACGACTCGTCGTTGACGTTGATCTTGGCGATCACGTCGACGATCTCCTTCGGCCCGACGCTCGCACCGAGGCGCCACCCCGTCATCGCGAACTTCTTCGAGAACGTGTAGAGCACGACGGTGCGCTCAGCCATGCCCGGCTGCTCGACGAACGAGGTGCTCTTCCCCGAGTAGCGCATGTCGAAGTAGGCCTCGTCGGCGAGGACGTACAGGTTGTGCTTGCGGACGAGCTCGGCGAGCTTCTCATGCTCCTCGATCGAGCACTCGGCCCCCATCGGGTTCTGGAGGTCGTTGAGGATGAGCAGGCGGGTCTTGTCGGTGATGCCGCGTTCGATCGAGTCGAAGTCGAACTCGAAGTTCTCGGCGCCTTCGACGTACCCATAGGGAACGGCGACGCCGCCGTTGAACTCGATCTGCGACTCGTAGATCGGATAACCGGGGTTCGGATACAGCACTTCGTCGCCGGGGTTCATCATCGTGAGAATGAACTTGCCGATGGTGGGCTTCCCGCCCGGCTGGATCACGACGTTCTCCGCCGTGTAGGCAGTGTTGTGGGAGGCAGCGACATCGGCGGCGAGCGCCTCACGCAGTTGTGGGATCCCGGCATTCGGGCAGTAGCCCGTCTTGCCGTCTGCGATGGCCTTCTCGGCCCCTTCGACGACGGTCGACGGCGTTGGGAGGTTGATGTCCCCGAGGTGGAACGGGTAGACGCGGTTGCCCTGAGCGGCGAATGCGGCGGCCTCTCCCGAGACCGCGAAGGCGGTCTCCGTCCCGAGATTGGAGATTCGATCGGCGATGCGCATGGTGATGGTTCCCTTCCTAGTTGAGATCGAGTTCGGTGGCGTTGACGATGCTCGGGGCGGCCTGCGGCACCTCACCCGAGACGAACGGAAGAACGTCGTCGCTGTCCCACAGCGGATACCCCTGGAGAATCGCGGCCACATTGGCCGCAGCGAGCGTGGCCATTCCCTCACGTGTCCACTTCGATGCGGAGGCAATGTGCGGGACGATCACGACGTTGTCGAGCTCCGCGAGCCCCGGCTTCATCGCCGGCTCGTCTTCGTATACGTCGAGACCAACCCTGAAATGCGGATGCGTGCGACAGTGCTCGACGAGGGCGGCCTCGTCGACGATCGGGCCGCGACTCGAGTTGATGAGGATGCCGTTGTCCTTCATCGCCGCGAGGCGCTCCTCGTTGATGAGGTGAATGGTGCTGTCGTCGAGCACCGTGTGGAGACTCACGACATCGGATGCGCCCAGGAGGTCCTCGATGCTGTCGGCCCGGCGCACCGTTACCGGATCTTCGCCGTGCTCGACGAGGAGTCTCGAGTAGTCGGCGACGTACTGTTCGAGCGTCTCGTTGGGGTAGAGGTCGAAGTAGACGAGGTTCATCTTGAAGCCCTCGACCATCATGCGAGCGTATGCGGACCCGATGCGGCCCGCCCCGATGATCCCGACC